>NZ_CP060713.1:2630285-2940008 GCF_014395785.1 Nocardioides mesophilus
TCCGAGAGCGCGTCCACGACGCCGTAGCAGGAGCCGCCGAGCGGGTCGTAGGTCAGCTGACCGGAGACCAGCCCGGTGGACTCCGACGCGCCGCGCACCGAGAGGAAGCGGTCGACCTGCTCCAGCCCACCGCCCGGCCGGGCGATGCTGACGGCGGGGCTGCCCCCGGCCAGCGTCTGGACGAGCACGGTGTCGCGGCCGAGGTAGCCGATCGGACGGGCGTCCAGGTTCGGCGCGTAGGGCAGCCGCCAGGTGACCGGCCGGCCACCGGCCGTCGGCGCGCTGACCAGGGTGGTCGTGCCGCCGCTGAGGTCGGTGTAGGCCGCGTGGGTGCCGTCCTCGTCGAGGACCAGCGACCCACCGCTGGGGCTGGCGTCGAGGACCTCGAAGTCGCGGCTGAGCTTCTGCGCCTCGACACCTCCGCCCTCGGAGGCGGCGAGGGCGAGCCAGCCGTCGGCGTACGGCACGACCTGCAGGTAGGCCTGCGGCAGGTCGAGCGTGGCGTCCGGAGTCACCAGCTGCCGCCGCGGGCCGACGACGTAGCTCGCCTGCGGCTCCGGCCCACGACGCAGCCCCTCCATCGTCAGCGGGAAGGTGCCGTCGGCGCGCGGCTGCGGAGCCGGGGTGGACTCCTCGCCCTGCGGGGGCTGCCCGGCGACCTGGGCCGGGGTGGGCCCGTCCGGGGTGCTGAGCGCATCGGTGATCGCGATGCCGGAGGGCACCACGACCGCGGCGACCAGGGCGGCGACGACGCCGCGCACGGCGTTGCGCCGCCGGCGCAGGGTGCGGGCGCGGCCGCGGACGTCGGCCATCCCGATCGGGTGGCCGCCGATCCCCTCCGAGCGCTCCCGGAGCGCCTGGGCGAGCAGGTCCTTCTCATCGCCTGGTTGCATCGAGCTCATCGTTCCTCCTCCCGGTCCTTCGCAAGCACGGGGTTGTCGTGGACGCGGGCCCGCAGGCCTGCCAGTGCCCGGCTGGCCTGGGACTTCACGGTGCCGACGGAGATGCCGAGGATGTCGGCGGTCTCGGCCTCGCTGAGGTCCTCGTAGTAGCGGAGCACGACCACCGCACGCTGCTTGCGGGGGAGGGTCTGCACGAACTCCCACAGCGCCGCGCTGCGGCCGTCGTCGTGGACGTCGGAGACCGTCTGGTGGTCGGGCAGCGTGTCGGTGCTGAACTCGCGGCGCTTCCAGGCCCGGCGCCACAGCGAGTTGTTCTCGTTGACCAGGATCCGGCGGACGTAGCCGTCGATCAGCTCCCGCTGCGACACCTTGTCCCAGGAGAGGTAGAGCTTGGCCAGCGCGGTCTGCACCAGGTCCTCGGCGGTGTGCTGGTCACCGGTGAGGAGGTACGCCGTGCGCAGCAGGCTGGGCTGGCGGGCCAGCATGTAGGCCTCGAACTCCTCGTCCCGGGTCCGGGAACGGTCCTGGACCGACACGGGGCACATCACTCCTACATCGACTGCCAGCTCCACTGATCTCACATCCTCTCCTGGCCCGGGCGGTTTCGTGTGCGGTTTCCGGTCCAAGACGCGGCCGGCGCCACGAAGGTTGCATCCGGGGCCGGGCGGGGCCTTGGCCCCGGCTGGATAGGGTGAGCCGGGCCGCAGGGCCGAGCACGTGCAGAGCAGTTCGGACGTCGTCCAGGAGGACAGATGCAGAAGGTTCGTGGAGTCGTCGCACGCGGCAAGGGGCAACCGGTCTCGATCGAGACGATCCTGGTCCCCGACCCCGGACCCGGGGAGGCGGTGGTGAAGGTGCAGGCCTGCGGGG
Source organism: Nocardioides mesophilus (assembly GCF_014395785.1). Lineage (GTDB taxonomy): Bacteria > Actinomycetota > Actinomycetes > Propionibacteriales > Nocardioidaceae > Nocardioides_B > Nocardioides_B mesophilus. Next base: position 2,632,058 of record NZ_CP060713.1, read on the forward strand.
TCTGCCACACCGACCTGCACTACCGCGAGGGCGGCATCAACGACGACTTCCCGTTCCTGCTCGGCCACGAGGCCGCCGGGATCGTGGAGGCGGTCGGCGCCGGGGTCACCGAGGTGGCGCCCGGGGACTTCGTGGTGCTGAACTGGCGCGCCGTCTGCGGCGACTGCCGGGCCTGCCGGCGCGGGGAGCCGTGGTACTGCTTCGCCACCCACAACGCCGCCCAGAAGATGACGCTGGAGGACGGCACGGAGCTGACCCCGGCGCTGGGCATCGGCGCCTTCGCGGAGAAGACCCTGGTGCACGCCGGCCAGTGCACCAAGGTGGACCCGTCCGCCCGGCCGGCCGCGGTCGGGCTGCTCGGCTGCGGCGTGATGGCGGGCATCGGCGCGGCGATCAACACCGGCAACGTCCGGCGTGGGCAGAGCGTGGCGGTGATCGGCTGCGGCGGGGTCGGCACCGCGGCCGTGGCCGGCGCCCGGCTGGCCGGTGCGGCGCGGATCATCGCGGTGGACCTCGACGACCGCAAGCTCGGGGGTGCGGTCCGGATGGGTGCGACGCACACCGTGAACAGCTCCGAGCAGGACCCGGTCCAGGCGATCCAGGAGCTCACCGACGGCTTCGGGGCCGACGTCGTGATCGACGCGGTGGGCCGGCCCGAGACGTGGAAGCAGGCGTTCTACGCCCGCGACCTCGCCGGCACCGTGGTGCTCGTCGGCGTACCGACCCCGGACATGACGGTGCCCGAGCTGCCGCTGATCGACGTCTTCGGCCGCGGCGGGTCGCTCAAGTCCAGCTGGTACGGCGACTGCCTGCCGTCGCGGGACTTCCCCGTGCTGGTGGACCTGTACCAGCAGGGGCGGCTCGACCTCGACTTCTTCGTCACCGAGGAGATCGACCTCGACGGGGTGGAGGCCGCCTTCGAGAAGATGCACCACGGCGAGGTGCTCCGCTCGGTGGTGATCCTGTGACCTCGGCCCGCGTCGACCACGGCGTCACCAGCGGCACCTTCTCGCTGGACGGGGAGACCTTCGACGTCGACAACAACGTCTGGGTGGTCGGCGACGACGCGGAGTGCATCGTGATCGACGCCCCGCACGACGTGGACGGGATCCTGGAGCTCGTCGCCGGGCGGCGGGTGCGGGCCATCGTCTGCACCCACGCCCACGACGACCACGTCCGGGTCGCGCCGGCGCTGCGTGAGGCGGTGACCGCGCCGATCCTGCTGCATCCCGACGACCGGCCGCTGTGGGAGCTCACGCACACCGACGAGCTGTGGGACGTCGACCTGCACGACGGGCAGCGGATCGAGGTCGCGGACACCACGCTGCAGGTGCTGCACACGCCCGGCCACGCCCCCGGCGCGGTCTGCCTCTACGCCCCCGACCTCGGCTGCGTGTTCACCGGCGACACCCTGTTCCAGGGTGGTCCCGGTGCCACCGGCCGGTCCTTCAGCGACCGCGAGGTGCTCGAGTCCAGCATCCGGGCGCGGCTCTTCGAGCTGCCCGAGGACACGATCGTGCACACCGGCCACGGCGACGACACCACCATCGGTGCCGAGCGGGCCGCACTGGGGCGATGATCACGTGTCGCGGCCGCTCCGGGCGGGTACCCACCTGAGGTGACCGCGACCTACCGCCTCCAGCTGCACGCCGGCTTCACCTTCGCCGACGCGCAGCGGGCCGTCCCCTATGTCTCCGACCTGGGTGCCACGCACCTCTACCTCTCCCCGGTGCTCCAGGCCGCGGCCGGCTCGATGCACGGCTACGACGTCGTGGACCACGGCCGGATCAGCGCCGAGCTGGGCGGCCGGGAGGGTCTGGAGGCGCTCGCCGCGACCGCTCGTGCCCACGGCCTGGGCCTGGTGGTCGACGTGGTGCCCAACCACATGGCGATGGTCGCGCCGGAGACGGCGAACCCGCAGCTGTGGGAGCTGCTCGCCACCGGGCCGGAGGGGCCCGTCGCGCACTGGTTCGACGTCGACTGGGCGGCCCTCGACGGCCGGATCGGGCTGCCGCTGCTCGGCGACACCCTCGCCGAGACCCTGGCGCGCGGCGAGCTGGTGCTGGACGAGCACGACGGCCGGCCGGTGATCCGCTACCACGACCACCTGTTCCCGGTGGCCGAGGACACCGCGCCCGCCGACGGCGCCGACGAAGCCGACGTGGCCGCCGTGCTCGAGAAGCAGCACTACCTGCTCGCGAGCTGGCGGGAGAAGGACACGGTGCTGAACTACCGCCGGTTCTTCGACGTCGACGGCCTGATCGCGGTCCGGGTCGAGGACCCGGACGTCTTCGAGGCCAGCCACCGCACCCTGCTCGAGCTCAACCACCGCGGCGTCATCGAGGGCTTCCGCATCGACCACCCCGACGGGCTCGCCGACCCCGAGGGCTACCTGCGGATGCTGCGCCGGGCCAGCCGGATCGGCACCGCGATCTGGGTGGAGAAGATCCTGGAGAAGGGCGAGACGCTGCCCGAGGCCTGGGAGTGCGACGGCACCACCGGCTACGACGGGATGCGCGCGATCACCGCGACGCTCCTCGACCCGACCACCGCGCAGACCCTCTCCGAGGCGTGGGCGGCCACCGGCGGGGAGCGCGACCTGCAGGTGACGCTCGCCGCCGCGAAGCGGGAGGTCGTGGAGCGGCTGCTCGGCGCCGAGCGGCACCGGCTCGTGCGCCGCGCCTCCGAGGTGCTGCCCGACGCCGACCCGGCACGTCTGGAGGCGGCCGTGGCCGAGCTGCTGGTGGCCTGCGAGGTCTACCGCGCCTACGCCCGGCCGGGCCGGCCCGCGGACGCCGCCGCCCAGAGGGTGATCGACGACGCCCGCGAGCGGGCCACCGCGGCCCGGCCGGACCTGGCCGACGAGCTCGCCGACCTCTCCCGGATCGCCAGCCACCCGCGGGCCTCGCAAGCCGCCGAGGTGGACTTCGCGATCCGGCTGCAGCAGACCTGGGGTCCGGTGATGGCCAAGGCGATCGAGGACACCTCCTACTACCGCTGGAACCGGCTGGTCGCGCTCAACGAGGTCGGCGGCGACCCGGAGATGCTCGAGCACGCCGGTCCCGAGGACCTGCACCGCTGGGCGGCCCACCAGCAGGCGCACTGGCCGCTCGGGATGGTGGCGCTGTCCACCCACGACACCAAGCGCAGCGAGGACGTCCGGGCCCGGTTGATCGCCCTCTCCGGCGACGCGGAGTCCTGGACGGTCTGTTCCGAGGCGTTCGCCGAGGCCGCGACCGAGCACGGCGTGGACGCCCCGACGGCGCACTTCGTCTGGCAGACGATCGCCGGGGTCGGCGACGTCGCCCCGGAGCGGCTCGAGGGCTACCTCACCAAGGCGGTCCGCGAGGCCAAGGAGCACACCGCCTGGGTCGACGGCGACGCGGAGTACGAGAAGCGGGTGCTGGCGCTGGCCGCCGCGGCCACCACCCACGGCCCGCTGAAGGCCGTGGTCGACACCGCGGTCGACCACAACCGCGAGGCGATCCGCGCGGTCGTGCTGGCCCAGAAGCTGCTGCAGCTGACGGTGCCAGGGACCCCCGACACCTACCAGGGGACCGAGGTCGTCGACCTGTCGCTGGTGGACCCGGACAACCGGCGTCCGGTCGACTACGACGCCCGGCGGGACCGGCTGGCGGCGTTGGCCGCGACCGCCGATGGCGGTTCGCGTGACCTCGACGACGAGAAGCTGCTCGTGACCGCGGCCGCGCTCAGGCTGCGGCACGACCTGCGGCACTGCTTCCGGGACACCGGGGCCTACGCCCCGGTCGTGACCAGCACCCGGCACGCGGTCGGCTTCACCCGCGGCGAGGAGGTCGCCGTGCTGGTCACCCGCGCGCCCCAGCGGCTCACCGCCTCGGGCGGGTGGGCCGACCACCTCTTGACGCTGCCCGCCGGGCTGTGGCGCGACGAGCTGTCCGGGGCGATGCACGAGGGCGGCCCGGTCCGGTGCGCGGAGGTCTTCGAGACGATGCCGGTGGCCCTGCTGCGACGGGTGCACATCTGATGGGCGCCTCCCGGACCCTGTGGCTGTGGGCGCCCGACGCCGGCCGGGTCGAGCTGCTGCTCGGCGACGACCGTCTGCCGATGGCCCGCGACGGCGACGTGTGGACCGCCGACGTGGACGCGCCGGACGGGACGCCGTACGCCTTCTCCCTCGACGGTGGCGACCCCCGCCCGGACCCGCGCGGGCTGCGGCTGCCCGACGGCCCGCACGGCTGGTCGGCGCTGTTCGACCCGAGCGTCTTCTCCTGGTCCGACGACGCCTGGGGCGGGTCGCCGCTCGAGGGGCGGTGATCTACGAGCTGCACGTCGGCACCTTCACCCCCGCGGGGACGCTCGACTCGGCGGTGGAACGGCTCGACCACCTCGTCGAGCTCGGGGTGAGCGTGGTCGAGCTGCTGCCGCTGGCGCCGTTCCCCGGCTCCCACAACTGGGGGTACGACGGGATCGCGCCCTACGCCGTGCACGAGGCGTACGGCGGGCCCGAGGCGCTGCAGCGGTTCGTCGACGCGGCGCACCGGGCCGGCCTCGGGGTCTGCCTCGACGTGGTCTACAACCACCTCGGCCCGGACGGCAACTACCTGGGCGAGATCGCGCCGTACCTCACCGACAAGCACGCCACGCCCTGGGGCCAGGCGGTCAACCTCGACGCGCCGGGCAGCGACCCGGTGCGTGCCTGGCTGCTCGACAACGTGGCGCTGTGGTTCCGCGACTTCCACGTCGACGGCCTCCGGCTCGACGCGGTGCACGAGCTCAAGGACGACCGGGCCACGCACGTGCTCGAGGAGATGTCGGCGCTGACCGATCGGATGTCGGCCGAGCTGGGCCGGCCGCTGTGGCTGGTCGCCGAGTCCGACCGCAACGACCCCGGCACGGTGACCCCCCGCGGCGCGGGCGCGGCGGTCGGCGGCGTCGGGGTGCACGGCCAGTGGGCCGACGACATCCACCACGCGCTGCACGTGGCGCTGACCGGGGAGACCCAGGGCTACTACGCCGACTTCGCCGCGCCCGAGGCGCTCGGCAAGGTGCTGCGCACTCCGTTCTTCCACGACGGCGGCTACTCCTCGTTCCGCGGCCGGTCGCACGGCCGTCCGGTCGACGCCGCGACCGTGCCGGGCTGGCGGTTCGTGGCGTCGCTGCAGACCCACGACCAGGTCGGCAACCGGGCCACCGGTGACCGGCTCTCCCAGCTCGTCGGGGTGGACCTGCTCGCCTGCGGTGCCGCGCTGCTGCTCACCTCGCCGTGGACCCCGATGCTGTTCATGGGGGAGGAGTGGGGCGCCGGGACGCCGTGGCAGTTCTTCGTCGACCACACCGACCCGGGGATCGCCGAGGCCACCCGTCAGGGCCGGCGGGCGGAGTTCGGCTCGCACGGCTGGGACGAGCTCGACGTGCCCGACCCGCAGGACCCGGAGACGTTCCGGCGCTCGCAGCTCGACTGGAGCGAGCCCGCGCGCGGCGACCATGCCCGGCTGCTGGGGTGGTACCGCGACCTCATCGCGCTGCGCCGCTCGACCCCCGACCTGCGCTCCGGTGACCTGACCGAGGTGGCGGTCACCTGGGACGCCGCGGCGCGCCGGGTCGACCTGCGGCGCGGCGGGCACCGGGTGCTGGTCAACCTCGGCGACACGCCGTGGACGGTCGAGGCCGCGGGCAAGGTCGCCCTCGACTGGGTCTCCAAGGGCTCGCTCGAGCACGGGCCGGACGGCTGCACCGTGCCGCCGGAGTCGGCTGTGGTGCTGGCTCCCTGACCGGCCTCCCCGAGGTCAGCCGGGCGCGAGGACGGCCGTCGTCCAGTCCACCTGGCGCAGCCCGCAGGACTCGTAGGCGGCGACCGCCCCGGCGTTGGACGCCGGCGTGTGCACGCGCACCCCGCTGGCTCCGGCGGCGGCCAGGGCGGTCATCACGCCGAGGTTCACCCGGCGCCCGTAGCCCTGCCGCCGGTGCTCGGGGTGCGTGCCGACGGGCTCGAGGATCGCGCAGCGCCCCGGGCCGGCGAACCAGCCGGTGGCCGCGGCGGCCGGCGCCCCCTCAGGCGTCCAGGTCACCATCTCGAACCGGCCGTCGTAGGTCGGGCCGGCCGACATCCGGTCCCACAGCTCGGGGGTGAACGTCGAGCCGGGGGCGAAGGCGGAGCGCTGCACCGACGTACGCGCCTCCACGTCCTCGGGGCTGTCCAGGGGCCGGGTGCCGGGGTCCTCGCGGGCGACGTCGTCGGGCCCGAGCTCGCGGTAGAGCAGCACCCACGGGTCGGGGTCGGCGGACCAGCCGGCGCCGACCAGCAGCCGACGCAGCGCGGTGCCGCTCGGCGCGTCGACGTACCCGAAGCCCCGCGCCTCCCCGGCGATCGCGGCGGCCAGCCCCGGGTCGCGGTCCCGGTCGGGCCGGACCGCGGTCCGCAGCACCACGTCCTCGGCGAGGCCAACCGCCACCGGCACGCCGTCGTCCTCCCAGAGCCGCAGCGCGTCGGTGAGGTGCTCGTCGGCCAGCCGCAGGTGCCAGCCGACGTCGCCCGAGTGCAGCTGCGCGGTCAGCGGCGCCTCGCCGACCCACGCGTCGAGCGCGGTGGTCGCGGTGTCGGCGAGGTCGCGCCCTCCGCGGTGCAGGGTCAACGTCATGGCCAGCACCGTAGGGGTCCCGGCGTGACCTCAGCCACTCCTTTGCCTGCGTGGGTCGCCGCCGGGTTTGTGCTGGCTCGCAACGACTGCGACCGTAGTCGGGTGCGGAGGACAACCCTGGGAGCGGCGGCGCTGGCCGCGCTGCTGACCGTGTCCGCGTGCGGGTCGCAGACCGGCACCCCCGAGCCGCGGGCCGGCGGGATGGTGCGGACCGCGACGCCCCCCACCGCGTCGGCCGTCACCGGGGCGCGGACCGGGACCGCCCACGCAGCACCGCTGCCGATCGACACCGGATGGGGACCGACCGCGCAGGAGATCAACCGGGCCCGCGCCCTGGTCGGGAGGCTGACACTGGCCGAGCGGGCCGGGCAGGTGATCTACGCGCGGTACGCCGGCACCGCCGCGCCCACCGACCTCGTCGACCGGCTGCACCTGGGCGGGATCGTGGTGTTCGCCGACAACTACGAGGACACCGACCAGATCCGGGCCAGCAACGCCACGGTCCAGCAGGCCGCCCGACGGGCCGGCCGCGACTTCCCGGTCGGCATCGGCGTCGACCAGGAGGGCGGCATCGTCGAGCGCGTCACCGGAGGCACCCGGTTCCCGGCGTTCATGACCGCCGGCGCCGCCGACGACGAGGCGCTCACCCGGGCCGCCGCGCAGGCGAGCGGCCGGGAGCTGGCCGGCCTCGGCTTCAACCTCGACTACGCCCCGGACGCCGACGTCACGATCGGCCGCAGCGACCCCACCATCGGCTCGCGCTCGGCCGGCTCGCGGCCCGCGCTGGTCGCCCGGCAGGTGGTGGCCTCGGCGCGCGGCTACGAGTCCACGGGGGTGGTGCCGGTCCTCAAGCACTTCCCGGGCCACGGCTCGCTGACCACCGACAGCCACCTGGCGCTGCCGGTCCAGCGCCGCTCCCTGTCCGAGCTGCAGCAGCGCGACCTAGTGCCGTTCAAGACCGCGGTGGCGGCCGGGCTGCCGAGCATCATGGTCGGCCACATCGACGTACGCGCTCTCGACCCGGGGATGCCGTCCTCCCTGTCCCGCAAGGTCGTGACCGGGCTGCTGCGGGACCGCCTCGGCTTCGACGGGGTGGTGGTCACCGACTCGCTGGCGATGCACGCGGTCTCCGACCGGTTCGCCAGCGGTCCGGCAGCCGTCCGCGCCCTGCAGGCCGGCAACGACGTCGTGCTGATGCCGCCCTCGCCGAAGCTGGCCCGCGACGGCATCGTGCGGGCCGTCCGCGAGGGTCGGCTCTCCTCGGCCCGGCTGGTGCAGGCCGCCACCCGGCAGGTGGCGCTGCTGCTGCACGAGCAGGCCGCCGGGCTGGAGACCGCGGCGCCGGGCTCGGGCAGCGCAGCCTCCGCCGCCTGGTCCGCCGCCGCGCTCACCAGCGTCAGCGGCCCGTGCAGCGGTCGGCTGGTCGGCAGCCGGGTGAGCGTCAGCGGCCCTCCCACCGCCGTGGACCGGTTCCGCACCGCTGCCGCCGCGGCCGGCCTCGCCGTCGGCCGTCGCGGCACGACCGTGCGGCTGATCGGCTACGGCGGCGCCGCGGTCCGCGGCGACGTCGTGGTGGCCACGGACACCCCCTACGTGCTCGGCGACAGTGCCGCGCCCGTGCGGCTCGCCACCTACGGCGACACCCCCGGCGCGATGCGGGCGCTGGTCGACGTGCTGCTCGGCCGGGCCCCGGCGCCCGGGTCGCTACCGGTCGAGGTCGCCGGCGTACCGCGGTCCGGCTGCTGAGCAGCCGACCCCCCTGCAGCTACCACCCGACGGCACTGGCGGGCCGGCCGGTGGTCGCTGCGCGGCGGCGACCGTCGCTCGGACATGCACTTGCGGCCGCGGGCCGGTCGGCTCAGGCGGGAGGGTGCGAGGTGAGGGCGGCTACTGCATGTCCGAGCGCAGCCGCCGGGCGCGAGATCGGACCGCCGGGCCTTGAAGTCGCCCGGGTGGTGACCCGTCGCTCGGACATGCACTTGAGGCCGCGGGCCGGTCGGCTCAGGCGGGAGGGTGCGAGTTGGGGGCGGCTACTGCATGTCCGAGCGCAGCCCCGACGTCGAGCACGGGTCCGGGCGGCTGGGCCGGTCAGCCGCCGCCGACGCGGCGACCGAACCCGGTCGGTGGCCCTGGCTCTGGCCGGCCGGTGGTCGCCGCGCGGCGGCGACCCTCGCTCGGACATGCACTTGTGGTGCCGGGCCGGTCGGCTCAGGCGGGAGGGTGCGAGTTGGGGGCGGCTACTGCATGTCCGAGCGCAGCCGCCGACGTCGAGCACAGGTCCGGGCGGCTGGGCCGGTCAGAGCGGTCGCACCGACAGGGCGGTGCCCTTCCCGTCGACCCGGGTCATCACCAGCGTGGCCTCCTCGGTGCCGCTGAGCGCGAGCCGCTTGCGCAGCAGCTCGGGCACCACGTCGACGCCGCGCTTCTTGATCGTCAGCCGGCCGATCCGTCGCTCACGCAGCGCAGCCTTCAGCGCCTTCTCCTTGAACGGCAGCTCCTCGAGCACCTCGTAGGAGCGGGCGAACGGCGTGGAGAAGGCCTCGTCGGAGGTCACGTAGGCGATGTGCTCGTCGAGCAGTCCGCCGCCGACGCCGGCTGCCACCGCGGTCACCAGGCCGGCCCGGATGACGGCGCCGTCGGGCTCGTAGAGGAAACGGCCGACCGGTCGCACCGGTGCGCCGCCGGGGTCGTCCTCGTCGGTGAGGGTGGCCAGGCCCGTCGGCCGCAGCACGGTCGCGCGGCGCCGCACGGTGGCCAGCGCCGGCGACCACAGCACGGCCTCCTTGACGTCGCCCTCGTCGCTGACGAACTCGGCCTCCACGCCCTCGGCCACGAGGTGGTGCGGGATCCCGGGGGCGACCTTGACCAGCGACGGGCGCTGCAGCAGCTGCTCGATGAACGGCCACGGCGGCGACCAGCCCTCCACGGCGAAGACCCGGCCGGCGGCGGTCCGACGTGCCGGGTCGGCGAACACCACCCCGAACGCGGTGGTGTCGACGTCCTCGGCGGCGGCCTCCTGCACCGCCCCGCCCAGCTCGAGGGCGGCCAGGTTGGCGCGTGCCACCTCGACCCGCAGCGAGTCCCGGTCGATGCCGGCCGCGGTCAGGCCGGCCATCGCGAAGGCCAGCAGGTCGCCGCCGATCCCGCAGCCGAGATCCAGCACCGCGCCCGGGTCGGCGAGCGCGACCCGGGCCGCCCGGTGCCGCGCGACCCGGAGCCGGGTGGACTGCTCCAGACCCTCGGGGGTGAAGTAGAGCCGGGGAGCGAGGTCCCCGAACTTCGCGACCGCACGACCCCGCAGCTCGACCTGGGTGAGCGCCGCGGCGACGTCGTCGGACGGGGCCTCGCGGCGAAGCGCCGCCGCGGTCCGCAGCGGGTCACCGCCCTGCTCGGCGTAGACCCGCCCGGCCCGGTCGAGAAGCCGCTGCCCCTCGGGCGTCAGGAGCCGGCGGAACGCGTCGAGGTCCATGCGCCGAAGTCTGGCACTCGACTTGACCGAGTGCTAATCGCCCAATACATTCGCCTTAGCACTCTCCCCTGGAGGGTGCCAGAGCTTGCTCAGGTGCCCGACCCCCGCGACGGCGTGCACCAGCGGCAGGCACGACAACCCAGCACCACCACAATCGTCTCGCAGAAAACACGGGAAAGCGGAGGTCGACAACGTGTCGGTCAACATCAAGCCTCTCGAGGACCGGATCGTCGTGAAGCCCCTCGACGCCGAGCAGACCACGGCTTCCGGCCTGGTCATCCCCGACACCGCCAAGGAGAAGCCCCAGGAGGGCGAGGTCCTGGCGATCGGTCCGGGTCGCATCGACGACAACGGCAACCGGGTCCCGCTCGACGTCAACGTCGGCGACAAGGTCATCTACAGCAAGTACGGCGGCACCGAGGTCAAGTACGCCGGTGACGAGTACCTCATCCTCTCCGCCCGCGACGTGCTCGCGGTCGTCGGCTGATCCAGGCCGACCCGCAGCGACCCTCCGGGGTGCGCCGCACACAAGCACAGCGACTCAGCCCCGGCTGGCCCTGACAGGTTCGGGCTGCCGGGGCTGAGACGCATCACGATCCAACTGACGAGAAGGAGCATCGAGAGAGATGCCGAAGATCCTGGAGTTCGACGAGCAAGGCCGCCGGTCGCTCGAGCGGGGCGTGGACGCCCTCGCCAACGCGGTCAAGGTGACGCTCGGCCCCAAGGGCCGTTACGTCGTCCTCGACAAGAAGTGGGGAGCCCCCACCATCACCAACGACGGCGTGACCGTCGCCCGTGAGGTGGAGCTGGACGACCCGTTCGAGAACCTTGGCGCGCAGCTGGCCAAGGAGGTCGCCACCAAGACCAACGACGTGGCCGGCGACGGCACCACGACCGCCACCGTGCTCGCCCAGGCGATGGTGCACGAGGGTCTCCGCGCGGTGGCCGCCGGTGCCAACCCGATGAGCCTCAAGCGCGGCATGGACCTGGCTGTCGAGGCCGTCGGCCAGGCGCTGCGCGACGCGGCCCGCGACGTCGACGACAAGGCCGACATGGCCGCGGTCGCCACCGTCTCCTCGCGTGACTCCCACATCGGCGAGCTCCTCGCCGAGGCCTTCGACAAGGTGGGCAAGGACGGTGTCATCACCGTCGAGGAGTCCAACACGATGGGCACCGAGCTCGACTTCACCGAGGGCATGCAGTTCGACAAGGGCTACATCTCGCCCTACTTCGTGACCGACGCCGAGCGGATGGAGGCCGTCCTCGACGACCCGTACATCCTGCTGCACCAGGGCAAGATCAGCGCGATCGCCGACCTGCTGCCGCTGCTCGAGAAGGTCATCCAGGCCGGCAAGCCGCTCTTCATCCTCGCCGAGGACGTGGAGGGCGAGGCGCTCTCCACCCTGGTGGTCAATAAGATCCGCGGCACCTTCAACGCCGCCGCGGTCAAGGCTCCGGCCTTCGGTGACCGCCGCAAGGCCATGCTCGAGGACATCGCGATCCTCACCGGCGGCCAGGTCATCGCCCCCGAGGTCGGCCTGAAGCTCGACCAGGTGGGTCTCGAGGTGCTGGGCCAGGCCCGTCGCGTCGTGATCACCAAGGACGACACCACGATCGTCGAGGGCGGCGGCGACACCGCAGCCGTCCAGGGCCGGGTCAACCAGATCAAGGCCGAGATCGAGAACACCGACTCCGACTGGGACCGCGAGAAGCTCCAGGAGCGTCTCGCAAAGCTCGCCGGGGGTGTCTGCGTGGTCCGCGTCGGCGCCGCCACCGAGGTGGAGCTGAAGGAGAAGAAGCACCGCATCGAGGACGCCGTCTCCGCGACGCGCGCCGCCATCGAGGAGGGCATCATCGCCGGCGGTGGGTCTGCCCTGATCCACGCCGTCTCCGTCCTCGCCGACGGTCTCGGCCTGACCGGCGACGAGGCCACCGGTGTCCGGGTGGTGGCCAAGGCCGCTGACGAGCCGCTGCGCTGGATCGCCGAGAACGGCGGGGTCAACGGGTACGTCGTCGTCACCAAGGTCCGCGAGGGCAAGGTCGGCCACGGCTACAACGCCGCCACCGAGGAGTACGGCGACCTCGTCGCCCAGGGCGTGCTCGACCCGGTCAAGGTGACCCGGTCCGCGCTGGTCAACGCCTCCTCGATCGCCGGCATGCTGCTGACGACCGAGACCCTGGTCGTCGAGAAGCCCGAGCAGGAGGACGACCAGCCCGCCGGTGGCCACGGCCACGGGCACGGCCACGGCCACTGAGGTCCGGCTCCACCAGCACCAGCATCATCAGCAGCACCCAGCGCAGCACCAGCCGCGCCGACGCGACGCCGCCCGGGACCTCTCGGGCGGCGTTTCGTCGTCACGTGACCCGCGCCGCACCGCGGTCACGGTTTCGGCCCCCGCCGGTCCGGGCATCGTCAGGCGACGACCGCACTGACCTGTCGCATCGAGGACCGGAGGCACCCGTGGACTGGCTGATCGGCAGCAGTGACGCTCGAAAGGGCGCAGAGATCGCGCGCACCCTGGTGGCGGAGCACCTGCAGCGCCACGCCCTCGAGCAGTCCGCAGTCGGACCGGTCCACCAGATCCTCAGGGACCGGCTGCCTGGTGCGTTCGAGAGGGCCGGCGGGAAGCCGGTGCTGCTGGTCTTCGACTGGCTCCAGGCCACGCCGGTGCTCGTGGTCTCCCGCGTCGACGAGCCGGCCGAGGTCGTGGCGGAGGTGCTCGCCGACGAGTCGGTGCCGCCCGCCCTTCGCGCCGGGGTCCGTGCGTGGAGCCGCGGCGAGCTCGACACGCTCGCGCTGCCCGTGGAGCGCAGCCGCCAGCAGACCTTCGCCGCCGGGCCGCCGCCGATCGTGGCGCCCGGCCTCGACCTCGAGCGACAGGGCGCCGCGGTCGTGGCGATCGCCCTGGCCACCGCCCTCGAGGCGCACCCGAGCGTCTCCGCGTCACAGGCGGCCTCGATCGCCGGCTCGATGATCGCCACCGCCGGAGCGGAGCAGACGGAGATCTCCGACGCGCTGTCGGCGGCCGAGACCTTCGTCCGGCTGCACAACGCCCTGGGCAGCGACGCCCACGTGGTGGCGGCCGACCAGGACCGGATCGAGATCGCGGTCGCGCGCTGCCCGTTCGGCACCCGCGAGGGCCAGACCAGCGCACTGTGCCACGTCTCCACCGGGATGGCCGGTCAGCTCGCGGCCCGGGTGCGCGGGGAGTCGCTGGTGGTGCTGGACGAGTCGGTCGCCCACGGCGACCCCGAGTGCCACCTGCAGATCCTGCTGGGGGAGTCGCTCGGTGGCGACGTCGACGGGCAGACCTACTTCTGGCCGCCGCGGGCCACCTCGCCGGTCGCTCCGGCCCCGCACCTCGACCTCTCGGTCAGCCTGCCGCGCGAGAGCGTCAGCGTCCCCGTGGTACGCCGGCTGGCGGCCCAGGCGCTGCGGGCCTTCGGCGTCGACGAGGAGAACGTCGACGACGTACAGCTGGCGATCACCGAGGCCTGCGGCAACGTCATCGACCACGCCGGGGAGACCGACACCTACGAGGTCAAGATCGAGCTCGCGGCCGATCGCTGTGCGATCACGGTCATCGACCAGGGCGCCGGCTTCGACGCCACCGCGGTGCCCGAGCAGGCAGCGGTCGACGCCGAGATGGGCCGCGGGCTCACCCTGATGCGGGCGCTGGTGGACAACGTGGCCTTCCACAACGAGCCGCAGGCGGGGGCCGTCGTGCACATGGTCAAGCAGCTCACCTACGACTCCGACCACCCGCTGCACCGCTGAGCGGTGCGCCCGGCCAGGCGGCGGGGGGCGGTCGATGAGTTCGGGGTGCCCGGCCGGTCCAAGCAGGTGAGTCGTCCCGCCGGGACACCGACCGGCAGGAGCCGCGCATGTCCGAGCAGCAGCCCGAGCGGCCCGGCGGACGGCGGCGCCCGTCGCGGCAGATCTACGTCCACCTCCCGGTGGCGGACCTGGCCTCGTCGATAGCGTTCTTCACCGCCCTGGGCTTCGACGTGGCCCCGGATTCCACCGACGCCGACGCCACCGCGCTCGTGGTCGGCGAGGCGGCCTTCGTGATGCTGCTGACCCGCCCGTTCTTCGCCGGCTTCACCCGCAAGCCGGTCGCGGACCCGACGGTCACCGAGGTCACCGTGGCGGTCTCGGCACGCACGCGGCGCGAGGTCGACGAGCTGGTCGACCGTGCCCTGGAGCTCGGTGCGCAGCCGTGCCGAGAGGCGCAGGACCGCGGCTTCATGTACGGCCGCAGCTTCTACGACCTCGACGGCCACCTCTGGGAGCTGATCTGGTCCGACCCGGACGCGTTCGCGGCCTGACCCCGGAAGTTCTCCGGCGCGAAACCTGCGGGCAGCACCCCTGGAACATCGACGGGCCACGCTGGGCAGCGACCCCCTCGTCGCGACCACCGGGAGCCCCCATGCTGTGGAGAGTCCGTACGACGCTCGCCGACCGACCGGGCGCCCTGGCCCACCTGGCCCGGCGCTGCGGCGAGCGCACGGTGAACATCCTGGGGCTGCAGATCTTCCCCGGGGTCGACGGCGTCACCGACGAGCTGGTGCTGCGGGCCCCCGAGGGGTGGGGGGTCACGGAGCTGACCGCCCTCGTCGAGGCCGCAGGCGGCACCCGGATCTCGGTCGGCCGGTGCAGCGAGCACGCGTTGGCCGACGGCCCGACCCGGCACCTGAGCGCGATCCGAGCGGTGCTGCACGGCACCTCCCCGGTCGGGGCGGTCCTCGCCGATCTGCTCGACGCCGACCCGGTCGGTGCGACCGGACCGCAGGAGCGTCTCGAGGTGGACGTCGCCGGGCAGCGGGTGGAGGTCCGCCGAACCGAGCCGTTCACCGGGACCGAGCATGCCCGGGCGCAGGCCTTCGCCGCGCTCGTCGGCGACCTCGTCGAGCGCGGGCTCACCGACCCGGTGCCCGAGCCGGCCGCCCCGCCCGGTCGGCCGGTCGGCCGGTCGGCGCACGGGGTGCTGCTCCGTGAGGGCACCCTCGACGACGTGCCGGCGCTGCTGGCCATGCACGCGCGTTGCTCGGCGGACACCGTCTACCGGCAGTACGCCGCCCCGCTGGCGCGTCTGGACGCCCGGCTGGCCCGGCGGATCCTCCGGGGCGGCGAGGGCAGCCTCGTGGCCGAGGCGTCGGGCGCCGTGGTCGGCCTGGCCGCGCTGGCCGCCGCCGTGGGCGACACCTGCGAGCTGTCGCTGCTGGTCGAGGACGGCTGGCAGCGGCGCGGCGTCGGCACCCGGCTGCTGGCTGCGGCGACCCGTCTGGCCGCGTCCGCGGGCATCGCGGAGGTGCTGCTGCGCGGACCGGCGGAGAACCCCGCCGCCATTGCGATGGTCTTCGGCTCCGGGCTGCGGGCCCGGGTCAGGCTGCACGACGAGGAGCTGCAGGTCACCGTGTCGACCCGGGGCCTGGCGGCGGCCTCGCCGGCGGCGACCGGGGCACCCGGCACGGTCGGGGCCGCGTCGGCAGCCTCAGCCCGGCTGGTCCGGGGCGGTCGCCGGGGCTGAGCCCCGGACGACGACCGGAGGGGCGGCGACCTCGGCGACCCCGGCGACCGGCACCTCCAGCACGACGGTGGCGCCGCCGCCCGCCGTCGCGGCGGTGCCCGGGTCCTCGATCCGGACCGACCCGCCGAGCGTCTCGGCGACGGCCCGGACCAGCGACAGCCCCAACCCGCTGCCGCGGGTGCTGCGGCTCTCGTCGGCCCGCGCGAAGCGGTCGAACGCCCGGTGCCGGACCGAGTCGGGGAACCCGGCGCCCTCGTCGTGCACCTCGAGGCGCAGCAGGCCGTCGTGCAGCGAGGCGATGACCGAGACCGCGCCCTCGCCGTGCCGCAGGGCGTTGGAGACGAGGTTGGTCACCGCCATCTCGAGCCAGCGCCGGTCGACCCGTACTACCGCCGCTGGAGCGTCGACCCGCAGCCGGCGGCCCTGCCCGTCCGCCGTCCGCTCGAAGCGGCCGACCACCTCGTGGAGCCAGCGCCGGAGGTCCATCTCCTCGGGCACGGCCACGGCCGCGCCGGAGCGCAGCTCCTCGAGGTCGAGCAGGGCGTTGGACAGCTCCACCAGCCGGCCCACCTGGGACTGCAGCGACTCGAGCACCTCGGCGACCTCGGCGGGGGACCGGGGCCGGTGCCGGGCCCACTCGATCTCGGCGGCCAGCAGCGACAGCGGGGTGCGCAGCTCGTGCGAGGCGTCGGCGAGGAACGAGCGCTCACGCAGCTGTGCCGCCTCGATCTGGGCCAGCAGGCCGTTGAAGGTGTGACCGAGCCGGGTCAGCTCGTCGCCGCGCTCCTCGTCGACGGGCAGCCGTCCGCCCGGGTCCTCGTGCATCGAGTCGACCGCCACCCGGTAGTCGTGCACCGGCCGCAGCGCCGCCCGCGCGGTCCGGTAGCCCACCACCGCGGCCGCGACCAGGGTCAGCGCGCCGCCGAGCACCAGCTGCAGCAGCAGCTCGCGCAGCGCCTCGTCGTGCCGGGACCGGTCCAGGCCCACGGCCAGCACCCGTTCGCCCTCGGGGGTGCTCACCCGGGTGAGCCGCAGCCGGTAGGCGCGGTCGGGAACCGGGAGGAACGTGCCGACGTCGAGCTCGGCGGGGGCGGCTCCGAGCCCGCGTACGGCGGCGGCCCCGACAACCGGGGCGGAGCTGCCGTTGCTGGAGTCCAGCAGCCGCCCGGTGGTGGTGTAGGTCTGCCAGACCTCGTCGTGGGCGGCGGGAGGTGGCGCGTCGCCCCGCTCCACCCGGGCGACCGCGGCGTCGCTGACGGTCCCCAGGTCGCTCTCGAGCTGCCGGTCCAGGGCGAACGCCACGCGCGAGTAGATGAACGTCGAGACCACGGCGAGCACCACCGCCATCGACAGCACCACCGTGACCACCAGCCGGGTCACGATCGGACGGCCGCCGACCAGGCGCTGCCACGGCGTCACGGAAGCCGCTCCAGCCGGTAGCCGACGCCGCGCACGGTTCCGATCCGCACCGACGACGACGCCTCCAGGTGGGCGCGCAGCTTCGAGACGTGCACCTCGATGGCGTTGCTCTGCAGCTCGACCTCGTTGTCCCAGACCTCGTCGAGGAGCCGTTGCCGCGACACCACCCGGCCGGGCGGGTCCAGCAGGGTGCGGAGCACCGCGAACTCGCGGCGCGACAGCTTCACCTCGATGTCCGCGACCCAGCAGCGGTGCAGCTCGGGGTCCAGGACGACGTCGCCGAGGCGGCGCGCCGAGGTCCCCGGCTCCTTGCGGCGCAGGATCGCCCGGAGCCGGGCGTGCAGCTCCTCGAGCGCGAACGGCTTCACGAGGTAGTCGTCCGCGCCGGCCTCCAGCCCGGCCACCCGCTCGTGGACGGCGCCGCGGGCGGTCAGCATCAGCACCGGTACGTCGTCGCCCTCGGCCCGCAGGGTCCGGCAGACCGTCGTACCGCTCATCCGGGGCAGCATCAGGTCCAGCACCACCGCGTCGACGTCGCCGGCGCGGCAGGCGGCCAGCGCGGACTCGCCGTCGTAGCAGCCGCTCGAGCGGATGCCGAGGTCGTCGAGGTAGCGCCTGACCAGCTCGACCATCCGTGGCTCGTCGTCGACGACCAACACGTGCACGTCCCCAGCGTAGGTGGGCGGGGCCTGCTACGCGTTCACGCTTCCTTCACGAACCGGCCATAACGTCGCTGCCAGACGTTCACCACTGGATTCGAAGGGACTGAGACGCATGGCGTGGCTGACCTACGCAGGCTCACTGGTCGGGCTCGGGCTCGACGTGCTCTGCCTGTTCGTGCTGGCGGGCTGGCTCTACCGGCGGCGCTCCGCTGCGCCGGAGATGACCCTGGTACTGACCGCGCTGAACATCGGCCTGTTCGCCGCCGTGGCCGCGATCGGCTCCGGCGACTTCCCCACCGGGATCGGCTTCGGGCTCTTCGGCCTGCTCAGCCTGGTGCGCCTGCGCAGCGCCGCCTTCACGCTCAAGGACATGGCCTACACGTTCTCGGCGCTGGTGCTCGCGCTGGTCAACGGTCTCCCGGAGCGCTCGCTGCCGCTGGTCCTCGCGCTCGACGCGGTGGTGCTGCTGGCGATGTGGCTGGTGGACGACACCCGGCTCTCGCCGCCGACCCGGGTGATGCGGATGACGCTGGACCGGGCCGTGGTGGACCCCGCCGAGGTGCGCGCCGAGGTGACCGCCCGGTTGGGGTCGGCGCCGCGCGCCGTCGCGGTGGAGTCGGTCGACTACGTGCGCGAGACCACGGTCGTGTCGGTGCGTCGCGAGATCGACGAGGAGCCGATCGCCGACACCCGGCTCGAGGACCTGGAGACCCTGCACGAGGGGGCCGGCCGTGGCTGAGCCCATCGACCTGTCGCAGCTGACCCCGGTGTCGCTCGCCGAGGTGGTCGCCGAGGCGGCCGCGCTCACCCGGGTGGACCGCAAGTACGTCGTCCCGGTCGAGGTCGCGCAGCAGGTGGTCGACCGGCTGGGCAGTCACCGGGTGCTGACCTTCGGGACGCGCTGCTGGACGACGTACCGCACCGTCTACTTCGACACCCCTGACCTCGCGGCCTGCCGCGCGCACGTGCAGCAGCGCCGCCGGCGGTGGAAGGCCCGGACCCGGCTCTACGTCGAGGACCGGCACTGCCGCGTCGAGGTGAAGGCCCGCACCGGCGGGGCGGTCACCCACAAGCGGTTCACCGACGCACCCGCCGAGGACTTCGGCCGGCTCGGTGCCGCCGAGGCCAGGTTCATCCACGCCGAGCTCACCGGCCTCGGCTTCGCGCCGGCGAGCCGGCTGGCCCCCGCCATGGAGATCGGCTACCGGCGCGCCACGCTCGCGGACCTGACCGCCGGCACCCGGGTCACGATCGACCGTGAGATGCGCGCGTCCCGGGCCGGGGTCGACGTGGTGCTGGACCGCTCCCACGTGCTGCTGGAGACCAAGGGCGGGCTGCGGCCGGGGGAGGCCGACCTGGTGCTGCTCTCGCTGGGCGTGCGGCCGCGGTCCTTCAGCAAGTACGCCGCCTCGGTGTCGCTGAGCGAGCCCGGCATCGCCGACAACGACGTCCGCTCGATGCTGGGGCACGAGCTGCACGTGCTGTCCGGAGGTGTTTGGTGAGGCGCCGGCAGGGCCGCCCGGCCGGCAGGCGCGGCCACGACACCCGACTGGTCGTCACGCTGGTCGTCGCGGTGCTCGCGGTGACCCTCGGGCTGCTGGCGCCCTGGGGCTACGCCACCTTCGTGAACACCTCGGCCAAGGACCGCATCGAGGCCGCGCCGCCGCCGCCGCTGTTCACCGACAGCCAGGTGGCGCCGACGGCGCGCGAGGTGCTCGCCCAGGGCGACCCGGCGAGCGCGATGCTGCAGCAGTGGTGGAGCGGCCACGGGCGGGCCCGCGACGACGCGGCGTTCACCGCGTGGCTGGAGAGCAGCTTCCCGGCGCCGCCCGGGGAGTCGACCCGCAAGGCCCAGATGGCGGAGGTGGAGCGGCTCGACCTGCTCCGCTCCGACGCGGGCGTGAAGGCCGCCAGCTGGCTGGAGTCCTTCGGCAAGGACGACGTCTGGAAGCTCTACGCCCACGACCAGGGCGAGATGCTCGCCGCCGCCGTGGGCGACTCGCGGAAGTCGCACCTGAAGGACATGCTCAAGATGTCCAAGGACGTCGCCGACGCGCTGGGCGCCCGGTTCGGCCAGTCCGCGCCCTACGTCACCGAGCCGCGGCTGCGACCCGACCACACCGTCGTCCCGGGGCAGGTCTGCCCGTGCTCCTACCCCTCGCGGCACGCGGCCGCCGGAGCCGCGGCCCGCAGCTATCTCGGGGCGCTGGACCCGCACCGGGCCGAGGACTACCGCTGGACCGAGTCGCAGATCGACTACAGCCGCGTCTACATGGCCGGGCACTACCCGGCCGACGTGGACGCCGGCGCCCTGCTGGGGGACATGATCGGGCAGTACTTCCTGGTCACCCGCGAGCACCGCTCGCCCGCCCAGGCGGCGGCCGGGCCGACGCCGGAGCCGCGCCGGTAGGATGGGGTCCCGTGTCCACCGCTCCTGAGAAGGGCTCCATGACAGCCTCCAACGAAGCTGGGACCTCCGCCGGCGTGCCGGACAAGTTCGCAGCGCTCGGCCTCACCTACGACGACGTGCTGCTGCTGCCGGGGCACTCCGACCTGGCGCCGTCCGACATCGACACCCGGTCCCGGCTGACCCGCGAGATCACCCTCAACGTGCCGCTGGTCAGCGCCGCGATGGACACCGTCACCGAGTCCCGGATGGCGATCGCGATGGCTCGTGAGGGCGGCCTCGGGGTGCTGCACCGCAACCTCTCGATCCAGGACCAGGCCTACCAGGTCGACCTGGTGAAGCGGACCCAGACCGGCATCATCTCCAACCCGGTGACGATCGGCCCCGACGCCACCCTGGAGGAGCTCGACCGCCTCTGCGGGGAGTACCGCGTCTCCGGGCTGCCCGTGGTCGACACCGACAACCGGCTGCTCGGCATCATCACCAACCGCGACCTGCGGTTCACCCCGGTCGCGGAGTGGAGCTCGCTGAAGGTGGACGAGGTGATGACCCCGATGCCGCTGATCACCGGCCCGGTCGGGATCAGCCGCGAGGAGGCCACGCTGCTGCTGCGCAAGCACAAGCGCGAGCGGCTGCCGCTGGTCGACGACCAGGGGCGCCTGGCCGGTCTGATCACGGTCAAGGACTTCGTCAAGGGCGAGCAGTTCCCGCACGCGTCGTACGACGCCGACGGCCGCCTGCTCGTCGGCGCCGCGATCGGCTACTTCGGCGACGCCTGGCTGCGCGCCACCACCCTCGTCGAGGCCGGCGCGGACGTGCTGGTCGCCGACACCGCGCACGGCAACGTCCGGCTGCTGCTCGACATGGTCCGGCGGCTCAAGACCGATCCGGGCACCCGGCACGTCCAGGTCATCGGCGGCAACGTCGCCACCCGGGAGGGCGCCCAGGCGTTCGTCGACGCGGGGGCCGACGCGGTCAAGGTCGGCGTCGGACCGGGGTCCATCTGCACCACCCGGGTGGTCACCGGCGTCGGGGTGCCGCAGGTCACCGCGGTCTACGAGGCGTCCCTGGCCACCAGGCCCGCCGGCATCCCACTGATCGCCGACGGCGGCATGAAGCACTCCGGCGAGATCGCCAAGGCCCTGGTGGCCGGTGCCGACACCGTGATGCTCGGCTCGCTGCTGGCCGGCTGCGACGAGAGCCCGGGCGACCTGGTCTTCGTCAACGGCAAGCAGTACAAGTCCTACCGGGGCATGGGCTCGCTGGCCGCGATGTCCAGCCGGGGCAAGAAGTCCTACTCCAAGGACCGCTACTTCCAGGCCGAGGTCGCCAGCGACGACAAGATCGTCCCCGAGGGCATCGAGGGCCAGGTCGCCTACCGCGGCCCGCTGGCGGCGGTGGCCCACCAGCTCATCGGCGGCCTGAACCAGTCGATGTTCTACGTCGGCGCCCGCACCGTGGCCGAGCTCCAGGACAAGGGCAGGTTCGTCAGGATCACCTCGGCGTCGCTCACCGAGAGCCACCCGCACGGTGTGCAGATGACCGTCGAGGCGCCGAACTACACCGGTCGATAGGCTCCGCGCATGCAAGAGATCGAGATCGGTCGGGCCAAGCGCGGACGCCGCGCGTACTCCTTCGACGACGTCGCCATCGTGCCCTCGCGGCGCACGCGCGACCCCGAGGAGGTCTCGGTCGCCTGGCAGATCGACGCCTACCGCTTCGAGCTGCCGATCCTGGCGGCCCCGATGGACTCGGTGATGTCGCCGGAGACCGCGGTCGCCTTCGGCCAGGCGGGCGGCCTCGGCGTGCTCGACCTCGAGGGGCTGTGGACGCGGTACGACGACCCGAGCGACCTGCTCGCGGAGGTGGCCG
This sequence comes from Nocardioides mesophilus, assembly GCF_014395785.1. GTDB lineage: Bacteria > Actinomycetota > Actinomycetes > Propionibacteriales > Nocardioidaceae > Nocardioides_B > Nocardioides_B mesophilus. The sequence goes on from NZ_CP060713.1 coordinate 2,654,038, forward strand.
GCCTGCAGGGCGAGGAGGCCACCCGACGGCTGCAGGAGATCTACGCCGAGCCGGTCCGGGCCGAGCTGATCACCGAGCGGCTGCGCCAGATGCGCGCGTCCGGGGTGACCGTCGCCGGCTCGCTGTCCCCGCAGCGCACCAAGGAGTTCGGCAAGACCGTCGTCGACGCGGGCGTGGACATGTTCGTGATCCGCGGGACCACCGTCTCCGCCGAGCACGTCTCCGGGCAGTCGGAGCCGCTGAACCTCAAGGAGTTCATCTACGAGCTCGACGTGCCGGTGATCGTCGGCGGCTGCGCGACCTACCAGGCGGCGCTGCACCTGATGCGCACCGGCGCGGCGGGCGTGCTGGTCGGCTTCGGCGGCGGCGCGGCGCACACCACCCGCAGCGTCCTGGGCGTCGCGGTGCCGATGGCCAGCGCGATCGCCGACGTCGCCGCGGCTCGCCGTGACTACCTCGACGAGTCCGGCGGCCGCTACGTCCACGTGATCGCCGACGGCTCGATCGGCCGCTCCGGCGACGTCGCCAAGGCGATCGCCTGCGGCGCCGACGCGATGATGATCGGCTCGCCGCTGGCCCGGGCCTCCGAGGCGCCGGGGCGCGGGTTCCACTGGGGCTCCGAGGCGTGGCACGCCGAGCTGCCGCGCGGCGAGCGGATCGCGATCGGCACCGTCGGCAGCCTCCAGGAGATCCTCTTCGGCCCCTCCCGGGTCGCCGACGGCACGATGAACCTCGTCGGCGCGCTGCGCCGGGCGATGGCGACCACCGGCTACACCGAGCTCAAGGAGTTCCAGCGGGTCGAGGTCGTCGTCCAGTGAGCGGTCCGCGCCGCGACGTCCGGCGGACCGTGCGCGACAGGCCCCGGTCCGGATGACGTCCGCGGGGGTGCTGCGGGTGGCGGCCGCCCAGGCCGAGTCGGTCTCCGGCGACGTCCCCGCGAACGTGGCGACCGCGGTGTCGCTGGTGCGGGCCGCGGCCCGGGGCGGTGCCCGGCTGGTGGTGCTGCCCGAGCTCTTCCTCACCGGGTACGACGTCGCGGCCTGGACCCCCGAGGGCTGCCTGCGGCCTGACGACGCGGTCCTCGAGCCGCTGCGGTCGGCCGCCCGGGAAGGCGCGATCGCGGTCGTGGTCGGTGCCGCGGTGGCCCACGAGGACGGCCGGCACACCCTGTCGGTGCTCGTGGTCGCCCCCGACGGAACCACCACCGCGCCGTACGACAAGCAGCACCTGTTCGCCGACGAGCGCGAGTTCTTCGACGCCGGCGACCACGGCGCCTCGATCACCCTCGACGGCTGGGAGCTCGGCCTCGGGGTCTGCTACGACGGCTGCTTCCCGAGCACGCGGCGGCCGCCGCCGCAGCGGGGGCGACGGCGTACCTCTGCCCGTCGGCGTACTTCGTCGGCTCGGAGCACCGGCGGGACCTCTACTACGCCGCCCGCGCGATCGACAACGGCATCTACGTCGTCTTCGCCGGCCTGACCGGGCGGTGCGGGGACTGGAGGTTCAACGGCGGCAGCGCCGTCTACGAGCCCGAGGGCCGCCCGCTCGACCGGGTCGGCGACGCGTCACCTGCGGTGGCCTTCGCCGACCTCGACCCGGCCGAGGTGCGCCGCTTCCAGGCGGCACACCCGGTCGCGCGCGACCGGGTCGACCAGCTCGCCCGACGCCACCTGCTCGCCCTCGCCTAGCCGGCTGGACCGCGGGCCGCAGGGTGGGGCCGCGCGGCGGTCAGGACCCGGCCGCCGGTGTGCCGCCGAACCGGAGCACCAGGGCCGCCCCGATCTCCGCGTGCCGGACCAGGAACGCCCGCTCGTCGAGGCGCTTGCGCCGCAGCCAGCCGGTGACCTCGGAGTTGCACTTGCTGGCGTTGCAGGAGCCGCAGGCCGGCGCGATGTTGTCGAGCGTGTAGCGGCCACCGCGGGAGAGCGGCAGGACGCAGTCGCGCTGCAGCGGCCTGCCGGTCGCCCCGCAGTAGGCACAACCTCCCCAGGCCGCCTGGAGGGCGCTCCACTGCTCGCTGCTGAGGTCGTGCTCGACGGCGGCGAGGCGACGCTTGCGCTTGCGGGCGCTGCGCGCCCTGCGGCTCCGGTCCAGCGCCATCGACCCAGCCTAGGGGCCCGGAGCCCGGCTCCAGCGGCCCGGAGCAGCGACTCGCCGGCTCCGCGGCGCTCGGGGGTGAGTCGTGGATCACGGAGCGCCGGGTGCCTGCAAACCGGAACCGGCGGGTACCGGTGCGGCTACGGCACGATCAACCAGAACGGACGCATATGACTACGCACAGCCACACCACCACCCGCACGACCGACAAGACCCTGGTGCAGAAGGCCGCAGCCGCGGTCGGCGCCGTGTTCCTGCTGGTCGGCATCCTCGGCTTCGTGCCCGGGATCACCACCAACTACGACGCGCTGCAGGTGGCCGGCCACGAGTCCGGCGCCAAGCTGATCGGCCTCTTCGAGGTCTCGGTGCTGCACAACATCGTGCACCTGCTCTTCGGCATCGCCGGCCTGGCGATGGCGCGCACCGCCTCCAGCGCCCGCAACTTCCTCATCGGCGGCGGCGCCGTCTACCTGGTCCTCTGGGTCTACGGGCTCGTCGTGGACCACGACTCGGCGGCCAACTTCGTGCCGCTGAACACCGCGGACAACTGGCTGCACTTCGTCCTGGGCGTGGCCATGATCGCGCTGGGCGTCGTGCTCGGCAAGAAGGCCGCGGACGCCGCTGGCCCCCACCTCGGCTGAGCGGCGGCCGGCACACCCGCTTTTTGCGGAGTTGTGCAACTGCGCAAACTGCCGTCTTGTGAGCGGCTGCGTGCCAGGTGATCCTCACAGTCCGGCCCGGGACGACTTCGTCCCGGGCCGGACGTGAGGCGCTGGAGATCCTGGCGCCCCGTCACAGAGAAAGGCACGCGCGTGAAGCGAGCACCTCTCGGGAGTGGCGCCCTGGCCGCAGCCGTCGCGCTCAGCACGACGGCCGTCCTGGCCACCGTCGCCCCGGCGGAGGCGGTCGACCAGACCCTCTCCGGCTCATCGGCCCTGCACCGGCCGGATCCCTCGTTCACCCCCGGGAGCGGGCGGCCGCCGTGGCGCGGGCCCGCGCCGAGCGACCCGGCACCGAGCAGGCCCTGCGCCTCGGTGAGCGGGTCCACCTCGTCGTCAAGGACGTCGTCGCCGACACGGACGGCACCCGGCACGTCCGCTACGACCGCACGTTCGCCGGCCTGCCCGTCATCGGGGGTGACCTCGTCGTCCACGAGGGTCCGGGTCGCCGGCTCTCCGGGGTGGAGTGGTCGACCGAGCGACCCGTGGCCGTCGCCTCCACCGAGGCGACCGTCGCCCCTACGGACGCGGCCGCCCGGTCCGCCCGCGCCACCGGACTGCGGGACACCGGCGCGCCGCGCAAGGTCGTGTACGCCGTGCAGCACCGGCCGGTGCTCGCCTGGGAGACCACGGTCACCGGGACCGACGCGGAGGGCGGACCGGTGGAGAGCCTCGTCTACACCGACGCACGCTCCGGTCGGCTGCTCGGCACCGACGAGGTCGTCAAGCACGCCGACGGCACCGGCTACTCCCAGTACTCCGGCACCGTCACGTTGAAGACCTCGCTGAGCGGGTCGACGTACCAGCTCACCGACGCGACCCGAGGCGGTCACCGCACCCACGACGCCAACGGCTCCACCAGCCAGACCGCCACCGGCACGCTCTTCACCGACGCCGACAACACCTGGGGCAACGGCAGCACCTCGAGCCGGCAGACCGCGGCGGTGGACGCGCACTACGGCGCCGCGGTGACCTGGGACCTCTACCGCGACCTGTTCGGCCGCTCCGGGATCCGCGGTGACGGCGCGGCTGCCTACTCCAAGGTGCACTACGGCAGCAGCTACGAGAACGCCTTCTGGTACGACCCCTGCTTCTGCATGACCTACGGCGACGGCGGTTCCACGCTCAACGCGCTGACCTCGCTCGACGTCGCCGGGCACGAGATGTCGCACGGCCTGACCTCGTCCACCGCCGGGCTCGTCTACTCCGGCGACGCGGGCGGCCTCAACGAGGCGACGTCCGACGTGATGGGCACGATGGTGGAGTTCAAGGCCGCGAACAGCAGCGATCCCGGCGACTACTACATCGGGGAGAAGATCTACCGGACCTCCGGTGGCTACCTGCGCCGCATGGACAACCCGGCCGCGGACGGGGCGTCGGTGAACTGCTGGTCCACCTCGACGGCCGGCCTCGACCCGCACTACTCCTCGGGGGTCGGCAACCACGCGTTCTACCTGATGGCCGAGGGGTCGGGCACCAAGACCATCGGCGGTCGCACCCACACGAGCAGCACCTGCAACGGCACCTCGGTCACCGGGATCGGCCGCGACGCGGCGGCGAAGATCTGGTACCGGGCGCTGAGCGCCTACATGACCTCGACGACGACCTACCCGCAGGCGGCCGGCTACCTGGTCCGGGCGGCCAAGGACCTGTACGGCGCCTCGTCGACCCAGTGCGTCACCACGCTCGCCGCCTGGAAGGGCGTCTCGACCAGCACCTCGGAGACCTGCGGCACCAGCACCCCGCCGCCGACCGGCGGGAACCTGCTCGCCAACCCCGGCTTCGAGTCCGCGGCCGTCTCATGGAGCGCGACGTCGGGGGCGATCACGAACGCGACGGGCGGCTCGCCCCGGTCGGGGTCGTGGTACGCGTGGCTCGACGGGTACGGCGCCGCGCACACCGACTACGTGCAGCAGTCGGTCGCGGTTCCCGCAGCGGCACGCGCCACGCTGAGCCTCTACCTCTGGGTGGCCTCGGACGAGACCACGACGGGCACGGCGTACGACACCTTGAAGGTGCAGGTGCTCAGCGGCGGTACGACGAGCACCCTCGCGACCTACTCCAACCTCGACAAGGGCAGCGGCTACGTGCTGAGGACCGTCGACCTGTCGGCCTTCACCGGGCGGACGGTGACGGTGAAGCTCCTCGGGGTGGAGGACGCCTCGCTGGGCACCAGCTTCTTGATCGACGACGTGGTGCTCAGCACCAGCTGAGGAGCACGTCGCCAAGCGGTTGCGCGGGCGTCGGTGACCGAGAGGTCGCCGGCGCCCGTCGTCGTCTCCGGTCGGGCCGGAGGGATCAGCGGCGGGCGGCGCGTCGGGCCGCGCGGGCCCGCTGGGCCAGGCTCGTCTGGGCGCGGTCACGCGCCGAGCGCTGCCGGTCGCGCATCTGCGAAGCAGCGAGGTCGAGCATGAGCAGGGGGGCTGAACCGGTGGACATGGTGGTTCCTTCCGACGTGCGTTCCATCCCGCGGGATGTAAGGAGTTTCCTCGTGTACTGATGCTAACAACGCGTAGGGATCAGAATTCCCTTTTGCCGCTTACGTGGGGGTGACCTCCGTCTCTGCCGGGGGCGGGCCGCGCAAAGCCGGGTGTCCAGACCGGCGACCAGAAGTTACCGAAGGGTAGAGACGGAGACGGCCGTCACATACTCTCGGTATATGAGTGATCAGCCGACCCCGCCGGACCGGTCGCCGGCGGGCGCCGCGGGGCACGACGAGCTCCGCGACCCTGCCCTGGACCCGACCGCCAGCTACGCGCTGGAGCCCGGCTACGTGCGGGCCCTCACCGAGCAGGTGGTCGCCACCAGCCGACGCACGGAGCCGTCCGTCTGCCCCGTCAACGGCCAGCCACTCGGGCACGTGCCGCAGTCCGAGCCGGGCGACGTCGCCGAGGCGTTCCGGCGGGCCCGGCGCGCGCAGCAGGCCTGGGTCCGGACGTCGCTCGACGAGCGCGCCGCGACCATGCTGCGGCTGCACGACCTGGTGCTCGACCGGCAGAGCGAGATCATCGACCTCATCTGCTGGGAGTCGGGCAAGGCCCGCAAGCACGCCTTCGACGAGCCGTTGCACATCGCGCTGACCGCCCGCTACTACGCCCGTTCCGCGCACGAGCACCTGGACAGCCACCGGGTGGCCGGCGTCGTCCCGGCGCTCACCCACGTCGAGGTGAACCGGATCCCCAAGGGGGTCGTCGGGATCATCTCGCCCTGGAACTACCCGTTCACGATGGCGCTCTGCGACGGGCTGCCCGCGCTGATGGCGGGCAACGCGGTCGTCGCCAAGCCGGACGCCCAGACGATGCTCAGCGCGCTGCTCGCCAAGCAGCTGCTGGAGGAGGCCGGCTTCCCTCCCGACCTGTGGCAGGTGGTCGCCGGTCCGGGCCGGGTGCTCGGGCCCGAGATCATCAGGCACGCCGACCACGTCTGCTTCACCGGCTCCACCGCCACCGGCGCGCTGGTTGCGCAGCAGTGCGCGCAGCGGCTGATCGGCTGCTCGCTCGAGCTCGGCGGCAAGAACCCGTTCCTGGTGCTCCGCGACGCCGACCTGGACCGAGCGGCCGAGGGCGCCGTACGTGCCAGCTTCTCCAACGCCGGCCAGCTGTGCGTGTCGATGGAGCGGATGTTCGTGGCCGACCAGGTCTACGACCGGTTCCTGGCGAAGTTCGTGGAACGCACCGAGGCGATGCGGCTGGAGGTGGGGCTCGGCTGGGGCAGCGACATGGGGTCGCTGATCTCCCAGGCGCAGCTCGACACCGTCGTGCGCCACGTCGAGGACGCCCGGGCCAAGGGGGCGCGCGTCCTGACCGGCGGCCGGGCCCGTCCCGACCTCGGCCCGTACTACTTCGAGCCCACCATCCTCGAGGGCGTCACCCCGGAGATGACCTGCTTCGGCGAGGAGACCTTCGGGCCCGTGGTCTCGGTGTACCGCTTCCAGGACGAGAGCGACGCCGTCGCCCGCGCGAACGCCGGTGACTACGGACTGAACGCCTCGGTCTACACCCGCGACGCCAGGCGTGGTCGCGAGCTGGCGCGGACGATCAGGTGCGGCACCGTCAACGTCAACGAGGCGTTCGCCGCCACCTTCGCCAGCGTCGACGCCCCGATGGGCGGCATGCACGAGTCCGGCATCGGGCGCCGGCAGGGCGGCGAGGGGATCCACCGCTACACCGAGACCCAGGCGGTCGCCACCCAGCGGCTGCTCCGGTTCGCGCCGGTGCTCGGGATGAGCGACGAGACCTACGCCAAGGTGATGACGGCGTACCTGCGACTGATGAAGAGGCTGGGAAGGAAATGACGATGACAGCTCAGGCACGTGAGGCAGGCGCGCTCGACTTCGACGTCCTGGTGGTCGGCTCCGGCTTCGGGGGGTCGGTCTCAGCTCTCCGGCTGACCGAGAAGGGCTACCGCGTCGGGGTGATCGAGGCGGGGGCGCGCTTCGACGACGAGGACTTCGCGAGCACCTCGTTCGAGGCCAGGAAGTTCCTGTTCCGCCCCGAGGTCGGCTGCTACGGGATCCAGCGGATCGACGCTCTCAAGGATTGCCTGATCGTGTCCGGGGCCGGGGTCGGCGGCGGGTCGCTGGTCTACGCGAACACGCTCTACGAGCCGCTCGACGCCTTCTACGACGATCCCCAGTGGCGCGACATCACCGACTGGCGCAGCGAGCTGGCGCCGTTCTACGACCAGGCCAAGCGGATGCTCGGCGTGGTGGAGAACCCGATCCGGACCCCGCCGACGACGTGATGGAGAAGGTCGCCGTCGAGATGGGGGTGGGGGAGACGTTCCACCCCGCCCCGGTCGGCGTCTTCTTCGGCGGCCCCGGCAGCCAGCGGGGCGAGCGGGCACCGGACCCGTACTTCGGCGGCGTGGGACCGGAGCGCAACGCCTGCACGGCCTGCGGCGAGTGCATGACCGGCTGCCGGCACAACGCCAAGAACACCCTGGTGAAGAACTACCTGTACCTCGCCGAGCGCAACGGTGCGGTCGTCCTCCCGCTCACCACGGTGACGCAGGTCGACGAGCGGCCCGGCGGCGGCTTCGACGTCACGGTCCGCTTCACCAAGGCGAAGCTGCGCCGTCGCTCGGCGACCCGGACCCTGACCGCCGATCAGGTGATCTTCTCCGCCTCCGCGCTGGGCACCCAGCGGATGCTGCACCGGCTGCGCGACGAGGGCCACCTGCCCCGCGTCTCGGAGCGGCTCGGCCACCTCTCGCGCACGAACTCCGAGTCGATCCTCGGTGCGATCGCGCCCGACACGAGGCTGGACTTCAGCACCGGGGTGGCGATCACGTCCAGCTTCCACCCCGACAAGGACACCCACATCGAGCCGGTCCGCTACGGCAAGGGCAGCAACCTGATGTCGCTGATGCAGACGGTGCTCACCGACGGGGCCGGTCCGGCGCCGCGGTGGCGCACCTGGCTGGGGGAGCTGTGGCGGCAGAGGTCCCACGTCCTCGACCTCTACGACATGAAGCACTGGTCGGAGCGGACCGTGATCGCGCTCGTCATGCAGAGCCTCGACAACTCGATCACCACCTACACCAAGCGCAACCGGCTCACCGGTCGGCGGTACCTCACCTCCAAGCAGGGACACGGCGTGCCCAACCCGACCTGGATCCCGGTGGGCAACGACGCCGTACGCCGGATGGCGAAGGTCGTCGGCGGGAAGGCCGGTGGCTCGATCGGCGAGCCGTTCAACCGGCCGCTGACCGCCCACTTCATCGGCGGCTGCCCCATCGGCACCGATCCGGAGCACGGCGTGATCGACCCCTACCAGCGCCTCTACGGGCACCCGGGGCTGCACGTCGTGGACGGCTCGGCGGTCTCCGCGAACCTCGGGGTGAACCCGTCGCTGACGATCACCGCGCAGGCGGAGCGGGCGATGGCGTTCTGGCCCAACAAGGGCGAGCCCGACCCCCGGCCGGAGCTCGGGGCGGCGTACACCCGGCTGGACCCGGTGCCGCCGCGGCAGCCGGTCGTGCCGGCCGCGGCGCCCGGCGCGCTCCGCCTGCCGATCGTCTCGGTCGGCTGAGCCGGCCCGGGCCTGCCCTGGAAAGGGGTCAGGGCCCGGCCGGGGAGGGAGGGTGGCCGGGCCCTGAACATGTCCGCAGCTGCACGGACTGAGGCGAGACCCGGCCTGGGAGGGAGCTGGAGCCGCCGGGTCTCTCGGCTGCTCAACGACGCCGCCGGACCGGGGTTACGCCGGGCCGCGAAGTTTTTTCCGGCGGCTGCCTGGCGGCCCACCGGACCGGGCCGGTCGATAGACTGCCCGCAGCGCCGGGCCTCCGGCGGGCAGCCCCCTTCCGAGCCTCACGAAAGTCCAGGTGACTCTGTCCCGTGAGCGAGCAGTGACCCCGGACCACGACCTGGTCCTCGTCGTCGACTTCGGCGCCCAGTACGCCCAGCTGATCGCCCGCCGCGTGCGGGAGGCGCGGGTCTACTCCGAGATCGTGCCGCACACGACGCCGGTGGCCGAGATGCTGGCGCGCCGGCCGAAGGCGATCATCCTCTCCGGTGGTCCCTCGTCGGTCTACGAGCCCGGCGCGCCTCGCGTCGACGCGGACATCTTCAGCTCCGACGTCCCGGTGTTCGGGATGTGCTACGGCTTCCAGGCGATGGCACAGGCGCTGGGTGGCGAGGTCGCCCGGACCGGGCGCTCGGAGTACGGCCGCACCCCGGTGACGGTGACCAGCGCCGGCACGCTGCTGCGCGAGGTGCCGACCGAGCACCGGGTCTGGATGAGCCACGGGGACAGCGTGGTCGCGGCCCCGGCGGGCTTCGACGTGCTGGCCAGCACCGCGGCGACGCCGGTGGCCGCCTTCGAGGACCTCGACCGCCGGATGGCCGGCGTGCAGTGGCACCCCGAGGTGCTGCACACCGAGCACGGCCAGCAGGTCCTCGAGCACTTCCTGCACGAGATCGCCGGCTGCCGGCCGACCTGGACGATGGTCAACATCGTCGAGGAGCAGGTCGAGAAGATCCGCGAGCAGATCGGCGACAAGCGGGCCATCTGCGGGCTCTCCGGCGGGGTGGACTCCGCGGTCGCCGCGGCACTGGTCCAGCGCGCCATCGGCGACCAGCTCACCTGCGTCTTCGTCGACCTCGGGCTGCTCCGCAAGGGCGAGGCCGAGCAGGTGGAGCGCGACTTCGTCGCGGCCACCGGCGTCTCCCTGCACGTGGTGGACGCGCAGAAGCGCTTCCTCGACGCGCTCGCCGGGGTGAGCGACCCCGAGGAGAAGCGCAAGATCATCGGCCGGGAGTTCATCCGGGTCTTCGAGGCGGCCGAGGCCGAGATCGTCGGCGACGCCGCCAGCCACGGGGCGAAGGTCGAGTTCCTGGTCCAGGGGACGCTCTACCCCGACGTGGTCGAGTCCGGCGGCGGCGCCGGGACCTCGAACATCAAGTCCCACCACAACGTCGGCGGCCTGCCCGAGGACCTCGAGTTCTCACTGGTCGAGCCGCTGCGCACGCTGTTCAAGGACGAGGTCCGCCTGGTCGGCGAGCAGCTCGGACTGCCCGCGGAGATCGTCTGGCGACACCCGTTCCCCGGCCCCGGCCTCGCGATCCGGATCGTCGGCGAGGTCACCCAGGAGCGGCTCGACATCCTCCGGGAGGCCGACGCGATAGCGCGTGAGGAGCTCACCCGTGCGGGTCTGGATCGCGACATCTGGCAGTTCCCGGTCGTGCTGCTCGGCGACGTACGCTCCGTCGGCGTCCAGGGCGACGGCCGCACCTACGGCCACCCGGTGGTGCTGCGGCCGGTGACCTCCGAGGACGCGATGACCGCGGACTGGGCCCGGCTGCCCTACGACGTCCTCGAGACGATCTCGACGCGGATCACCAACGAGGTCCGCGAGATCAACCGGGTCACCCTCGACATCACCAGCAAGCCGCCCGGCACCATCGAGTGGGAGTGAGTCCAGCGGGCGCCTGATCGCCCGGATCGGCAGCGCCGGCAGGTGGGTCCGGGGCATCATGAACGCGGATCAGCTCGGTCTCTCGGGGGAGTCGTCGTGAAGTCATGGGTGTGGGGCGCCGTCGCCGTCCTGGTGACGGGCTGTGCCGTCGCGTCGGGTCCGGCACTGGCGGACCCGGTCGGTGCCGGTGTGAGCACCACCAGCGGCAGCACGACCGGCACGGTCGTGCAGGAGGCGCCGGCGTACACCTTCGTCTCGGCGCCGGACTTCTTGAACGCCGATATGGCCGACGTCTCCGGCCTGTCCACCTGGGACGGCGTGCACAACAGCTGGAACGGCTCCTACGCGGCCTCCCTTGACGTGATCCTGGACCAGCTCGCGGCCGAGGCGCCCGACGACGTCCTGGTTGCCGGGGACACGGTGGAGGGGCACTGGGGGACCGACGTCGACGGGACCGGCATCTTCGGCCCCGTCGGGACGACGGCGGAGCGGCTCCAGGCGGTGCGCAACGCCGGTGACCTCTACTACGGCGCGTGGGTGCAACGGTTCCGCGACCACGGGCTCCCGGTCCCGCACGTCACCGTCGGCGACCACGAGATCGGTGACAACGCCTGGGGGCGCGGCACCTTCAAGTACGCCGCCTTCGGCACCTTCAAGCACACCTTCGCCCGGCACCTGATCGGGTCCCGCTACCGCGCCACGCACCGACCGCAGGGGACCGCGTTCAGCGACACGTCCTACTGGACCGCGCTCTCGCCCGAAGTGCTGCTGGTGTCCGTGGACGTCTTCCGCCGGCACGACCGGAACGTCTCCCCGCAGACCAAGGCGGTGACGGCGGAGCTCTCCGGCAAGCACCTGCGCTGGTTCGAGGACGTGCTGCGCCGGAAGGCGAGCCGCTATCCGTGGGTGATCGTCCAGGCGCACACCCCGATCGCGGGCCCCGTCCGCAGCGAGGGGTCGAGCAAGCTGATGCTGGCCGGTGGCACCGGCTCCGCGATGTGGAAGGCGATGGATCGGTACGGCGTCGACCTGTACCTCGCCGGAGAGGTGCACCAGGACACCGCCATCGACCGGCGTGCGGGTCCGGTGCAGATCAGCCACGGCGGTCTGATGTCGTTCGGCAGGACCCGCTACCTGAGCGTGCACGTCTTCGACGACCGGATGGAGATCAGCTCCTTCGGCTTCCAGGCCCGCGTCGACGACTCCGGCGAGCGCCTCTGGCAGACCTCCTCCAAGCGGGCGGTCCCCGGAGTGGTGGAGTACCTGCCGGGTGCGGTGCGGCTCGGGACCGCAGTCCTGACGCCGAACCGCAACCTGCGCCGTCGCACCGGGGACCTGGCGCCGGCGGCGGAGCTCGGACGCTGAGGGTCCTGATCGCGACGGAAGGAGACGTGTGAGCGAGCCGATCGACGACTTCTTCCGCGACCGCGTGCGCAGCCTGGCCGCGGAGGCGGCGCGCCCGCGGGACGCCGTCGTGGCCGACCCGTCGGACCCTTCCGACCAGGCCGGCCGGACCGACCGCACCGGTCCGGGGACGGTGCTCGCGCTCTTCGACGCCCAGGCGCAGAGCCGCCACCTGGACTTCGCCGCGCGCTGGCTGCAGTCCCGTGCGGAGGGGTTCTACACGATCGGCTCGGCCGGCCACGAGGCCAACGCGGCCCTGGGCCTGCTGACCCGGGTCGACGACCCGGCGCTGCTGCACTACCGCTCCGGCGGCTTCTACGCCGCCCGGGCGGCCCGGCACGCCGCCAGTCTCTCGCCGGGGCAGAGCGCCACCCAGCCGGTCCGGGACGTGCTGCTGAGCCTGACCAGCGCGGTCGCGGACCCGATGTCGGGCGGCCGGCACAAGGTCTTCGGCCACCCCGTGCTGCACATCGTCCCGCAGACCTCCACCATCGGCTCGCACCTGCCGCGCGCCGTCGGGCTGGCCTACACCCTCGGCTCGCTGCGCGGGGTGCAGCCGGACATGCCGTGGCCGCCGGAGGCGATCGTCGTCTGCTCGTTCGGGGACGCCTCGCTCAACCACTCCACCGCGCAGGGGGCGTTCAACGCCGCGGCATACCTGACCCACCGCGGGCTCGCCGTGCCGCTGCTGCTGGTCTGCGAGGACAACGGGATCGGGATCAGCACCCGCACCCCGACGGGCTGGACCGAGCAGGCCCTGCGCCGGCTGCCCGGCCTCGGGTACGTCGACGCGGCCGACCCGGAGCCGGACCGGCTGCTGGCCGACGTACGCCGCGCCGTCGACACGGTCCGCGAGACCCGCAGGCCGACGGTGCTGCACCTGCGGACGGTCCGCTTCATGGGCCACGCCGGCTCCGACGTCGAGCTCGGCTACCGCTCGCGCGGCGAGATCCTCGCCGACTACGAGCGGGACCCGCTGCTCGCCACCGCCGGCTACCTCGCCCGGCACGGCATCCTCTCGCCGGAGCAGGTGCTGGAGCGCTACGAGTCGGTGGGGGAGCGGGTGCGTTCCGAGGCCGAGGCCGTCCTCGGCGAGCGCCGGCTCCGTGATCGGGCGGAGGTCGTCCGGCCGCTGCGCACGCCCGCCGCGCCGCGCCCGCAGTCGCAGGTGGTGGCGGCGGACCGGGTGACGACCTGGGCCGGTGCGCTGCCGGAGGCGCAGGGGGCGCTCACCCTGGCCCAGGCAGTCAACGCGGCGCTGACCGACGTGATGCTCGCGCACCCGCACGCCGTCGTGCTCGGGGAGGACGTCGCGGTGAAGGGCGGCGTCTACGGCGTCACCCGCGGGCTCCGCAAGCGGTTCGGCGGCGCCCGGGTCCTCGACACGCTCCTGGACGAGCAGACGATCCTGGGCACCGCGCTCGGCGCCGCGCTGGCCGGGGTGCTGCCGCTGCCGGAGATCCAGTACCTCGCCTACCTGCACAACGCCGAGGACCAGCTGCGCGGCGAGGCCGCCTCGCTGCCGTTCTTCTCCGACGGTTCCTACCGCAACCCGATGGTGGTCCGGATCGCCGGCCTGGCCTACCAGAAGGGGTTCGGCGGCCACTTCCACAACGACAACTCCGTCGCGGTCCTGCGCGACATCCCCGGCCTCGTGCTGTGCGTGCCGAGCCACCCGCAGGACGCCCCGGCCCTGCTCCGCGAGTGCGTCGCGCTGGCCGAGCGCGACGGCCGGGTGTGCGTCTACCTCGAGCCGATCGCGCTCTACCACTCCCGGGACCTGCACGAGCCCGGTGACGGTGGGTGGACCGCGACCTACCCGCCGCCGGGCGACCCGTCGGACCGGGCCGGCCGGCTGGGCACGGTCCGCCGGCACGGCACCGGCACCGACCTGCTGATGGTGACCTTCGGCAACGGGGTCCCGATGGCGCTGCGCGCCGCCCGACGCCTGGAGGCGGAGCAGGTGGCCTGCACCCTGCTCGACCTGCGCTGGCTGGCGCCGCTCCCGGTCGAGGAGCTCCTCGCCGAGGCACGCCGCTTCGAGCGGATCCTCGTCGTCGACGAGACCCGGGCCGGCGGCGGTGTCTCGGAGGGGGTGCTCGCGGCGCTGGTGGACGCGGGGGACCCGCCGCGGCTCGCCCGGGTCACGAGTGCCGACTCGTTCGTCCCGCTCGGCCCGGCGGCCGCGCACGTGCTGCTGTCCGAGGACGACATCGTCCGCGAGGCGCTGCTCCTGCTGGGGCCGGGACCCGGGCAGCGCACGTCGTAGCCGTTCCGGCCGCGCCCAGGGGCGGATGTGCTTGTCTGTGCCGTCGGGAGAGCCCCAGGATGGGGGCGACCACCCACCACGTCGACCACTGCGAGGCACCGTGCCGCACACCGAGCTCCCGGCGAGCGCGTCCGTCGTGATCATCGGCGGCGGCGTGATGGGCCTGAGCACGGCGTACCACCTCGCGCAGGCGGGGGTGCGGGACGTGGTCCTGCTCGAGCGCTCCGAGCTCGGCTCCGGCTCCACCTGCAAGGCGGCCGGCGGGGTCCGCGCGCAGTTCTCCGACGCGGTCAACATCGAGCTCGGCCTCCGCAGCCTCGAGACCTTCGAGACCTTCGGTGAGACGTTCGGCCAGGAGATCGACCTGCACCAGGTCGGCTACCTGTTCCTGCTCGACCGGCCCGAGGACGTGGACGCGTTCGAGGCCAACGTGGCGCTCCAGAACGAGCTGGGCGTGCCGAGCCGGATGCTGGAGCCGGCGGAGGCGAAGCGGCTCTCGCCGCTGATCGGGACCGACGGGCTGCTCGCCGCCGCCTACTCGCCCCGCGACGGCCACTGCACGCCCGAGTCCGTGGTGCTGGGGTACGCCGGCGCCGCCCGTCGCGCCGGGGCCCGGCTGGTCCGCGACTGCGAGGTCACCGGCATCACCCGGGACGGCTCGAGGATCACCGGCGTGCAGACCACGCGGGGTCCGGTGGCCACCGACGCGGTCATCTGCACCGCGGGCGCCTGGTCGCGCGAGTGCGCGGCGATGGTGGACGTCGACCTGCCGGTGCTGCCGCTGCGGCGGCAGATCGTGCTGACCGAGCCGATGCCGGGCCTCGACCCGCGGACGCCCTTCACGATCGACTTCTCCACCAGCCTCTACTTCCACGGCGAGGGGCCCGGCCTGCTGCTGGGCATGTCCGACCCCGACGAGACCCCCGGCTTCAAGCTGGGCCGGTCCGACTCCTGGCTTCCCCGGCTGGGCGAGGCCGTCGAACGCCGGGCGCCCGCCCTCGGCGCCGTGGGTCTCGCCGGCGGCTGGGCGGGGCTCTACGAGATGACCCCGGACCACAACGCCCTCATCGGCGAGGCCCGGGACGTCTCCCGCTTCCTCTATGCGACAGGCTTCTCCGGGCACGGCTTCCTGATGGGACCGGCCGTGGGAGAGGTCATGCGCGACCTGTTCCTCGGTACGCCGCCACCGGTGGACGTCACCGGGCTCGACGCGCACCGGTTCGACCGCAGCGACACCCGACCAGAGCTCAACGTTGTCTGAGCACCAAGGAGCACCACGATGACCGCGCACGACATCCCCGGCCAGAGCGCCCTCGCCGAGCTGGCCCGGACCACGGCCCGACGCTGCGGGGTCGACCTCGATGCGCACGCCGGCGACAGGGGCGTCAGCTCCCCGGTCAACGGCGAGCAGCTGACGTCGCTCTCGTGGACCTCGGCGGACGGCGTGGACGCGGCCGTCGCTCGCGCCCAGGAGGCCTTCCGGGTCTGGCGGACGGTGCCGGCCCCGGCCCGCGGCGCGCTGGTGAAGCGGCTCGGCGAGCTGCTCGCCGTCCACAAGGACGACGTGGCCACGCTGATCAGCCTGGAGGTCGGCAAGATCACCTCCGAGGCCCGCGGCGAGGTGCAGGAGATGATCGACATCTGCGACTTCGCCGTCGGGCTCTCGCGGCAGCTCTACGGCCGCACGATGCCCTCGGAGCGACCCGGCCACCGGCTGATGGAGACCTGGCACCCGCTCGGTGTCGTCGGGGTGGTCTCGGCGTTCAACTTCCCGGCCGCGGTGTGGTCCTGGAACACCGCGGTGGCGCTGGTCTGCGGCGACCCGGTCGTGTGGAAGCCGTCCGAGCTGGCCCCACTCACCGCCCTCGCCTGCCAGGCGATCCTGGCCCGGGCGATCGCCGAGTGCGACGCGCCGGGCGACCTCTCCCAGGTCGTGGTCGGCGGCGCCGACGTCGGGCAGGCACTGGTCGACCACTCCGGGGTCGCCCTGCTCAGCGCCACCGGGTCGACCCGGATGGGTCGGGCCGTGGGGCCGCGCGTCGCGGACAGGTTCGGACGCTCGCTGCTCGAGCTGGGCGGCAACAACGCCGCCGTCGTCGGCCCCAGCGCCGACCTCGACCTCGCCACCCGCGGGATCGTGTTCTCGGCGGCCGGCACCGCCGGTCAGCGGTGCACCACGATGCGCCGCCTCATCGTGCACAGCAGCGTCGTCGAGGAGCTGGCCGACCGGCTGGTCTCGGCGTACGGCCGGCTGCCGGTCGGCGACCCGATGGCCGAGGGCACCCTCGTCGGCCCGCTGATCCACGGGGGCGCCTACGAGGCGATGCAGGACGCGCTGAGCCGCGCCGCCGCCGAGGGCGGCAAGCTCGTCGCCGGGGGCGGCCGCGAGCTCGCGGACGCTGCCCCGAACGCCTACTACGCGCGGCCCGCGCTGGTCCGGCTGCCGGAGCAGACCGCGGTGGTGCAGCGGGAGACCTTCGCGCCGATCCTCTACGTGCTGCCCTACGACGACTTCGACGAGGCGATCGCGCTCAACAACGCCGTCCCGCAGGGGCTGTCCTCGAGCGTGTTCACCAACGACCAGGCGGAGGCCGAGCGGTTCCTGTCGGCGGAGGGGTCCGACTGCGGCATCGTCAACGTCAACATCGGCACCAGCGGCGCCGAGATCGGCGGTGCCTTCGGCGGCGAGAAGGAGACCGGCGGCGGCCGCGAGTCGGGCTCCGACGCGTGGCGTGCCTACATGCGTCGGGCCACCAACACCGTCAACTACTCCGGCGAGCTGCCGCTCGCCCAGGGTGTGGACTTCTCCGTGTGAGGGGAGCGGCGTCGGCGCGTCCGGCCGCTCCTGCGCGCGTCCGGCGGATTCGGGGGCGAAGATCGCTACGGGCGGGGCCCCCGGACGACGTACGCCGGCGCCACCCCGCGCGGTGATCGGGCCGTGATGACGGCCGGAGGGGTGAGGGGGCCATGCTCGTGCGCGAGCTGGAGCAGCAGGTGCAGGAGCTGGAGCGACGCAACGCGGAGCTGCGGCGTGAGCTCGCCGAACGCGCCCGGGAAGCGGAGGCCTCGCGGGTCGCCGAGGCCGAGCTCCGGCTGATGGTGGATGCGATGCCGCAGATCGTGTGGATCGCGCGGCCGGACGGCTGGCACGTCTACTTCAACCAGAACTGGATGGACTTCACCGGTCTCACCCTGGAGGAGAGCCTCGGAGACGGCTGGAACCCGCCGTTCCACCCCGAGGACCGGGGCGCTGCCGCCGTCGCCTGGGAGCAGGCCACCCGCACCGGCGAGCGCTACGAGATCGAGTACCGGCTGCGCCGCTTCGACGGCAGCTACCACTGGATGCTGGGCCGGGCGATACCCCTGCGGTCGGACTCGGGGGAGATCGTGAAGTGGTTCGGCACCTGCACCGACATCGAGGAGCTCAAGCAGGCGCAGGCGCGGATCGGCGACCAGGCCCGGCTGCTCGACCTGACCCAGGACGCGATCCTCGTCCAGGACCTGGAGCACCGGGTGGTGCTCTGGAACCAGGGCGCCGAGCGGATCCTGGGCTGGTCGGCGGAGGAGGTCCGCGGCCGGTCCCTGGTGCAGCTGATCGCCCCGGACGGCGACCAGCTCGCGAGCGTGATGGACCGGCTGCTCGAGCGGGGCGAGTGGAGCGGCGAGCTCACCGTGGTCGACAAGGCCGGGGCCGAGGTGGTCATGGAGGGCCGGTGGAACCTGCTGCGCCACGACGACGGCACTCCCCGGGCCGCGCTCGCCGTGAACACCGACGTCACCGAGCGCAGGCGTGTGGAGGCCGCGCTGCTGCACGCCCTGGAGGCCCGGGCCACCCACGACACCTTGACCGGCCTGGCCAACCGGGCGCTCTTGTTCGACCAGCTCGAGCTGCTGCTCGGCCAGCGCCACCGGACCGGGGTCGCGGTCGCGTTCATCGACCTCGACGCCTTCAAGTCGGTCAACGACCGCTGGGGCCACCGCGCCGGCGACCAGGTGCTGGTGCACGTCGCCGAGCGCCTCCGGGAGACCATCCGGCAGGGTGACGTGGCGGCCCGGATCGGCGGCGACGAGTTCGTCGTGGTCGGTGCGGCCGACGACCCGGAGACGGCGCTGCGGCTGGGGGAGCGCCTCGCGGACGCCGTCGCCGGGACCACGGTGGTCGAGGGCCGCGAGGTCGCGGTCTCCGCCAGCGTCGGGGTCGCGTTCGTCGGCCGGGACGAGGTGGTCGGTGCCGACGACCTCATCTCCCGGGCGGACTCGGTCATGTACGACGTGAAGCGGCACGCCGCCGGGGGTGCCGGGATCGAGGACGCCCCGGCCGCCGGCGGGGCGCGGCCGGCCTGAGCGGTGCCGGTGCCGGTGCGCCGGTGCCGGGCCGGGCCGGTGGGGTGCGTCCGGCTACGGTCGCAGGCATGGAGCTCCCGCTGCCCCCGCGCGCCCGATGAGCCGCACGCTGCTGGTCGGTGCCGGCTTCGTGGTCGTGGTGGTGGCCTACGCGGTGCTCTCGCAGGTGTGGGTCTCCGCCGAGCCCGGCTGGTACGCCGCGCTCCCGAGGCCGCCGTGGCAACCGCCGGACTGGGTGTTCGGGGTGATCTGGCCGCTGAACTTCCTGGCCCTGCTGGCCGCCGGCGTGGTGCTGGCCCGCGCCGACCCGGTCCGTGCCGGACCGGTGCTGGCGGTCCTCGCGGTGGCGGTGGTCTTCGCACTCGGCTGGGCCTACCTGTTCTACGTCCCGCACGCCCTCGCCGCCTCCGCGGTGTCGCTGGGCATCGCGGCCGCCCTGACCTGGGTGCTGCTGGTGCTCGCGGCCGGAGTCGTCGGGTGGACCGGCGTGCTGCTGGCGCCGTACGCCGTCTGGGTGAGCCTGGCGACCAGCCTGGCGGTCTGGTACGCCGTCGAGGTCTGAGCGCCGGAGCCGCCGGGGCCGTATGGTCGTCCCGGTCGTCCGTCGATCCGCCGAGGAGGAGCCCGTGGACGAGGTGCCCTGGGTGCGGCTGCTCTCGATGGCCGTCACCGTCGCGCTCGAGTCGCTGCACGAGCAGCTCGCCGAGGCCGGCCACCCCACGCTGCGGCCAGCCCACGGCTACGCGCTCAACGCGATCCTGAACGGCCACGACACCGCCTCGGCGATCGCGCCGGTGCTCGGCATGACCAAGCAGGGCGCGGCCAAGCTGCTGCAGGCCCTCGTCGACGAGGGGTACGTCGACGCGGGTCCGGCCGCGGGGGACGCCCGGCGCCGGCCGTACGTGCTGACCGAGCGCGGGCGGAGCGCCATCGAGGCGTCGGTGCGGATCCAGGCCGAGCTGGAGGCGCAGTGGGCGGATGTGGTCGGGCAGCGGCAGCTGCGCACCGCCCGGCTGGCCCTGGAGAAGGCGGTCCGTGCCGGCGCCGAGGGCGAGCTGCCGCCGGTGCGGCCGAGCTGGTGAGGCAGGTCCAGACCGGCATCCCCGGTTGATGGACAACCGGGTGGTCGATCTCTAGATTAGACAAACAAGTTGTCTATCTAGGAGATCGCCATGACCCAGCACGTCCCGCTCGCCGACACCCGCGCCGTCGCCACCCCGGCCGCCACCATGCGCACCTACGCCGCTCCCTCGACCGCTCCCGGGTTGCCCCTGGCGGTGTGGCGCACCGAGCTGCCCGCCGGCAGCGCCGGCCCGCTGCACCGGATCGACGTGGACCACGTCGTGGTGGTGGTGCAGGGGACACTGGTCGCCGAGGTCGACGGCGTCCGCAGCGAGCTCCCGGCCGGTGACGGCATCGTGCTGCCGGCCGGTCGTCCGCGCCGGCTGGCAGCCGGCCCCGGGGCCGACGTGGTGACGCTGACCTCGGCGCTGCCCGGCTCGCAGGCCCAGGTCGGCGACGGCGACCCGGTGGCCGTGCCCTGGGCGTCCTGACCGCTGCGGCCGCTGCCGCTAGCCTGCGGGGATGCTCGCCGAGGGGTACGTCGTCCGCCCGCTGCGCCTCGAGGACGCGGCGGCCCTGGCTGCGGCGTACCAGCGCAACCGCGAGCACCTCGCGCCGTGGGACCCGGTGCGGCCCGAGTCGTTCTACTCCGTCGACGGACAGCGGGCCGCGATCGCCTCGCAGCTCGAGCAGGTCGAGCAGCTGCGAGGCGCCGCCTGGGTGCTCGCGCACGGTGACGACGTGGTCGGCCGCGTCAACCTCAGCAACATCGTGCTGGGCGTGCTGCGCAGCGGCAGCGTCGGCTACTGGGTCGACGCCGGCCACCTGCGTCGCGGGCTCGCGCTCGCCGCGGTCGAGCATGCCTGCGACGGTGCGCGGGCGCTCGGGCTGCACCGGGTCGAGGCCGGGACGCTGCTGCACAACGCGGCCTCCCAGGCGGTGCTGCTGCGCGCCGGGTTCGTGCACTACGGGACCGCCCGCCGCTTCCTGTTCATCGGCGGCGCGTGGCAGGACCACCACCTCTACGAGCGGATCCTGCACGACGACCCGCTCTGACCCGCCGGGCTCAGCCGCCGCCGAGGTGGCGGCGGAGCCGGGCGTTGTCCTCCTCGAGGGTGAGCACCATCGCGATCCCCGCGAGGTTGAGCCCCTCGGCGAGCAGTGCGGCGATCCGGCGCAGGCGCCGGATGTCGTGGTCGCTGTAGAGCCGGGTGCCGCCGTCGGTGCGCGCGGGCTCGACCAGGCCGCGACGCTCGTAGACGCGGAGGTTCTGCACGCCCGTGCCCACCAGCTCGGCGGCCACGGAGATCGCGTAGAGGCCCTGGCGCGGATCGCGCGGCTGCTGACCGGTCATGGGGATCCACCTCCTCCGGCCCTTGTCGCTGCTTCCCGATAGTGCTATACAAAATATGTATCAGTCAATACAGGGCCTGGCTGCGGTCCGGCCCTCAGGAGCCACTGGAGGTGGACCGATGCCGATGTTGATGCGTACCGACCCGTTCCGTGACTTCGACCGTCTGGCCCAGCAGCTGCTCGGCCCCGGCACCACGTCGCGGCCCACCGTGATGCCGATGGACGCGTGGCGGGAGGGTGACACGTTCGTCCTGGAGTTCGACCTCCCGGGCGTGCGGCCGGAGACCGTCGACGTCGACGTCGAGCGCAACGTGCTGACGATCCGTGCCGAGCGGCCGGCGCCCAACGGGGACTGGGAGATGTTGGCCTCCGAGCGTCCCACCGGCCTGTTCAGCCGGCAGCTCGTGCTCGGCGACAACCTCGACCTCGAGCACGTCAGCGCCGACTACGACGCCGGTGTGCTGCGGCTGCAGGTGCCCGTGGCCGAGAAGGCCAAGCCGCGCAAGATCGAGGTGAGCACCGGGTCGTCGCAGGAGCAGGGCGCGATCACCACCTGAGAGGTGGCCCGTCCGGCCGGGCGGTCGGCCCCTGGGCGGCGGCGCGGCCGGGCGGGCATCGAGGCAGGCGGCGACGCGGATGGTGCGCCGCGTCGCCGCCGTACCGCGCCGGCGCGGGGCGGTGTCACAGCCCGAGCGACCGGCCGATGATCTCCTTCTGGATCTCGGTGGTGCCGCCGTAGATGGTCTGGATCCGGCTGTCCACGAAGGCCCGTGCCACGGGGTACTCGCTCATGTAGCCGTAGCCGCCGTGCAGCTGCACCGCCCGGTCGACCAGCTTGGCCTGCAGCTCGGTCGTCCACCACTTCGCCATCGCCGCCAGCGACGTGTCGAGGGTGCCCTCGTTGTGCCGGCGGACGCAGTCGTCGACGAAGACCCGGGCGATGTGGGTCTCGGTGGCCATCTCGGCGACCAGGAACCGGTTGTGCTGGAAGGCGCCGATCGGCCGGCCGAACGCCTCCCGTTCCTTGGCGTAGTCCAGGCACATCGCCAGCACCTGCTCGCAGGCGGCCGCGGCGATCGTCGCGATCGAGAGCCGCTCCTGGGGCAGGTTCATCATCAGCGAGATGAACCCGGAGCCCTCGGCGCCGAGCAGGTTCGCCTTCGGCACCTCGACGTCGTCGAAGAAGAGTTCCGCGGTGTCCTGGGCCTTGAGGCCGATCTTGTCGAGGTTGCGGCCCCGCTCGAAGCCGGGCATGCCGCGCTCGACGACCAGCAGGCTGATGCCCTTGTGACCGGCCTCGGGGTCGGTGCGGGCGACCACGATCACCAGGTCGGCGTTGATCCCGTTGGAGATGAACGTCTTGGAGCCGTTGAGCACGTAGTGGTCGCCCTTGTCGACCGCGGTGGTCCGGATGCCCTGGAGGTCGCTGCCGGCCCCGGGCTCGGTCATCGCGATCGCGGTGATCGTCTCGCCGCTCACGCAGCCGGGCAGCCAGCGCTGCTTCTGCTCCTCGGTGCCGAGGCTGGTGAGGTAGGGGACGATGATGTCGGTGTGGACCGGGAAACCGGGGCCGGTCGCGCCGCCCCGGGCGAGCTCCTCGGCCATCACCATGTGGTAGCGGAAGTCGCGCACCCCGGCGCCGCCGTACTCCTCGGGCACGTCGAAGCAGAGCAGCCCGAGCGCCCCGGCCTTGGTCCAGAGCTCGCGCGGCACGATGCCGTCGCGCTCCCACTGCGCGTGGTGCGGGGCGATCTCCTTCTCCACGAACGAGCGGACGGTCTGCCGGAACGACTCGTGCTCGGGCTCCAGCAGAAGCCGCGTGGCCCGGCTCACGAGACCCACTCCTTCATCTGGCGTACGACGGCGGCCGGGTCCTCGGCGACCGGGCGGACCTGCAGGTTGGTGACCCCGGACTCCTCGAACGCGGCGATCCGCTCCTTGACGTAGGACTCCGGCCCGACCAGGTTGCACATCTCCAACATCTCCTGCGGGACCAGCGCCTCGGCGTCGCGCTTGTTGCCGCCGAGGTAGAGCTCCTGGATCTGCTCGGCCTCCTGCTCGTAGCCGTACTGCCGCGCCAGCGTGTTGTAGAAGTTCTTGCCCTTGGCCCCCATGCCGCCGACGTAGAGCGCGACCATCGGCCGGGCTAGGTCCAGCACCCCCTTGACGTCCTCGCCGATCGCGACCAGCCCGCCGGCGACGACCTCGAGCGGCCCCAGGCCCTCCTGCCGCTTGGCCTTCCCGGCGGCGAGCGCGTCGCCCCAGACCGAGGGGGCCTTCTCCGGGGCGTAGAGGAACGGCAGCCAGCCGTCGGCGTACTCGGCGGTGCCGGCGACGTTCTTCTCGCCGAGCGCGGCGACGTAGATCGGGATGCTGGAGCGCTCCGGCTTGGTGAGCATCTTCAGCGGCTTGCCGAGGCCGGTGCCCTGGTCGGCCGGCAGCGGCAGGTCGAACACCTTGCCGTGGTAGTCCAGCGTCTCCCGGCGCAGCGCGGCCCGGACGATCTCGACCACCTCGCGGGTGCGGGTCAGCGGCCGGTCGTAGGGCATCCCGTGCCAGCCCTCAATCACCTGCGGTCCCGAGGCGCCCAGGCCGAGGATGGCCCGCCCGCCGCTGACGTTGTCGAGGCCCGCGGCGGTCTGCGCCAGCGCGCCGGGGGTGCGCGAGTAGACGTTCAGGATCGCCGAGCCGATCTCGATGCGCTCGGTCCGCGCGGCGAGGTAGCCCATCAGCGTGGGGGAGTCGAACCCGTAGGCTTCGGCCACCCAGACGGTGTCGAGGCCGGCCCGCTCGAGGCCGACCACCTCGTCGGCGGCCTCGCGGGGGTTGCCGGCGTACATCAGCATGGTGGACAGCTTCACGTGGCAGGTCCTCTCGGCCGGACGGACGCCGGCACGGGTCTCGGCAGCAGGGGACTGACGCCACTGTGACAGCATCACTGTCATCGATCAAGACGCCGGCGCCGGTCGTCAGTCACCAGTTGTCAGGAGGAACGCGAGTGAGCAGCTTCGACATCGCCGTGGTCGGCGGGACCGGGCCGCAGGGCAAGGGTCTGGCCTACCGGTGGGCCCGGCACGGGCACCGGGTGGTGCTCGGCTCCCGCTCCGCCGAGCGCGCGGAGGCCGCGGCCGGCGAGATCCGCGAGCGGGTCCCGGACGCCGACGTCCGCGGTGCCGACAACGCCGCCGCGGCGGCCGGTGCCGCGGTGGTGGTGCTGGCGGTGCCGTACGACGGGCACGACGAGCTGGTCGCGGAGCTGGCCGGGGCGCTGGAGGGCAAGGTGGTGATCTCCTGCGTGAACCCGCTGGGCTTCGACAAGCAGGGGCCCTACGGCCTGGACGTGGAGCGCAGCGCCGCCGAGTCCGCCGCCGCCCTCGCCCCGCAGGCCCGGGTCGTCGGCGCCTTCCACCACGTCTCGGCGGTGTCGCTGTGGGGGCAGGAGGACTACCTCGACCACGAGGACGTCCTGGTCTGCGGCGACGACGCGGAGGCGAAGGCGGTGGCGATCGAGCTGGCCCGCTCGGTGGTCGGCCGCGACGGGGTGGACGCCGGCCGGCTCCGGCTGGCCCGCCAGCTCGAGCCGCTGACCGCCGTGCTGATCTCGATCAACAAGCGCTACAAGACCCGCTCCGGGGTGGCGATCTCCGGCCTGCCGCGCTGAGCCACCACCCGCGGCAACCCGGTGGCCGGGAGCCGCCGGCTGCGGGGAGAATCGCGGGCGTGCTCGACTTCCTCGCCCCGCCCGCGCTGGGCCGCGGCTTCCGGTGGCTGTTCGCGGCGTCGAGCGTGTCCAACGCCGCCGACGGCGTGATGCTCGCCGCCGGGCCGCTGCTGGTCGCCTCGGTGACCCGGGAGCCGTTGGCGGTGGCGATGGCGGTCTTCCTGCAGCAGCTGCCCTGGCTGCTGTTCGGGGTGACCGCGGGCGCGCTCATCGACCGCCTGGACCGCCGGCGGCTGATGGTGGTCGTCGACGTCTGCCGGGGCGCGGTGCTGCTCGCGCTCACCGTCACCGTCGCGACCGGGGTCGTGAACGTGACCGTGGTGCTGGCCGCGATGTTCCTGCTCGGCACCGCGGAGACCTTCGCCGACAACGCCGGCAGCACGGTGCTCGCCGTGGTGGTGCCCCAGGAGCACCTCGGCACCGCGAACTCCCGGTTCTTCGGCTCCGCGGTGCTCGGCAACCAGCTCGTCGGCCCCCCGCTGGGGGCGCTGCTGTTCGCGGTCGGGTCCGCGGTGCCGTTCGGCGCCACCGCGGCCGGGTTCCTGCTGGCCGCCATTCTGCTGAGCCGGATGCGGCTGCCGGTCGCGGCGCCCCGGCCCGACGGCCGGTCGATGCGCAGCGAGGTGGCCGAGGGCATGCGCTGGCTGTGGGACCACCCGCCGGTGCGGACCCTCGCGGTCACGCTCACCCTGTTCAACGTCACCTTCGGGTCCGCGATGGCGGTCTACGTGCTCTACGCCCGCGAGCGGTCGGCCTCGGCGAGGTCGGCTTCGGCCTCCTGATCACGGCCGGCGCCGTCGGCGGGCTGCTCGGCTCGGCGACGTACCGCTGGCTCGAGCAGCGCTTCAGCCTCGCCGACCTGATGCGGGTGGGGCTGATCGTCGAGACGCTCACCCACCTCGCCCTGGCGCTGACCTCGATCCCGGTCGTCGCCGGCCTGGTGATGGCCGTGTTCGGCGTGCACGCGATGGTCTGGGGGACGACCAGCACGACGGTCCGGCAGCGGACGGTGCCCGAGCACCTGCTGGGCCGGGTGACCAGCGTCTACCTGATCGGCGCGGTCGGCGGCCTGGCGCTGGGCTCCCTGCTCGGCGGCGTGGTCGCCCAGCACTGGGGCGTGGTCGCGCCGTTCTGGGTCGGCTTCGTCGGCTCGGCGCTGCTCACCGTGCTGATGTGGCGCTCGTTCGGCCAGATCGCGCACGCGGCCGAGGCCGGGCCCGAAGACTCGGCGGACGTGAGCGCGGGCGGAGCGGCGGGCAGCACCGCGAAACTCGGGTGACCTCCGGGCCCGCCGTTGCTTGGATGGGCCGCATGTCCCCGGTGTCCCTGGTCCGTGCCCCCGCCCTCGCCGGCTCCGTCCCCTACGCCTACGCGGCGGTCACCGCCCCCGGCTCGCTGGTGTTCACCGCCGGCGCCTGCCCGCTCGACGACGCCGGGGAGGTGGTGGCGCCCGGCGACCACGCCGCCCAGGCCCGGCAGGTGATGGCGAACCTGGTGACCGCGCTGGCCGCCTCCGGGGCGCGGCTCTCCGACGTCGCGAAGTCCACGGTGTACGTCGCCGCGGCCGACCGCCAGGACCTGGTGGCCGTCTGGGACGTCGTCCGCGAGGCGTTCGGCGACCACGACGCGCCCAGCACGCTGCTCGGCGTGGCGATGCTCGGCTACCCCGAGCAGCTCGTCGAGGTCGAGGCGGTCGCGGTGCTGCCGGCCTGAGCTCAGCGCGCGATGCAGCCGCCCGTCGCCTCGAGCGAGGCGGTCCCGGCCCGCGCCCGGCCGAGGTTCCACTCCAGCCAGTCGTCGTGGCGGGGCCGCGGCGGCCCGAAGACACAGTCCTGGGCGTCCGGGGGGAGCCGCCGCAGCGCGGGCACGGCGTCGTCGGACAGGCCGGCCAGGTAGTACCAGTCGGCCCGCCCCGTCTCGGCGTACCGCTGCACGTTCTGGGCGGCGACGTACCCGTCGGGGTTGAGCAGTGCCAGGCCGAGCAGGGCGCCGGCACCGGTGAGCACGGTCGCGCGCGGCAGCCACCAGCCGCGCAGCCGTACGCCGGCGACCAGCACCAGCACCAGCAGCAGGCCGAGCCAGCCCTCGAACACCGAGACCAGCAGCCGCAGCCCGGTGAAGCCGTAGGCCTGCTCGTAGAGGTGCATCCGCCACAGCGCCGAGGCGACCACCACCAGGGTCACGCCGCACAGGGCGCCGAGCAGCACCCGCAGCAGCAGCCGGTCGGGCGCCGACCCGCGCGGGGCCCGGCGGGCGGTGACGCCGACGACGCCGAGGGTGAGCACGGTGGCCACCGTGAGCTGGCCGAACCCCTGGTGCACGTGCTCGGCGTAGGTGAGGCCGGTGGTCGCCCGGAGGTAGGCATGGCCGCCGAACATCACCGTCAGCTGGGCGGCGACGAACAGCCCGGACACGGCGAGCACCAGCCCGGCCGGGACCAGCCACTCGAAGCGCCGTGCCAGCGGCCGCACCGGCCGCTGCGCGAGGAGGTCCACGGCGGGCGGGTCCAGCGAGACGTACGTCGCCGCGAGGGTGGTGCCGGCCACGAGCACCAGCACCAGCAGCCGGACCCGCAACGAGCCCAGGCTCAGGTCCGGGACGACGGCGTCCACCCAGGTGGCGAACAGCGCGTCGGCGGAGGCGAACAGCGCCACGAAGACCGCGACCAGGACAGCCGACAGCACGCCGGTGCGCAGCGCCGGCAGCCAGCCGCCGGTCCGGCCCGCCGTCCGCAGCGAGCGGCCCAGCCACGGCCAGCCACGCACCGCGGCCAGCGGGACCGCGAGGGCCGCGGCCGCCACGCCCACCACCGACCGCGCGTCCAGCAGCGCGACGACCGTCACGGCGGCCGCGGCCAGCACGCAGAGCGCCGAGATCCAGGCGGCGTCCCGCACCGCCACGGTGCTCACCAGCGCGACGGCGAGGCCGACGCTGCCGAGGAGGTACGGCGTCCGCCGGGTCCGCACCGCGGCGGCGACGGCGGCCGCCCCGGCGGCCAGCAGCACCAGCGCTGTGCCGAGGCCGAGGTCCCGGTCGGGGAGCACCAGCGCGGCCAGCAGCCCCACGGCCACCGCGGTGAGGACCGCGGGGAGACTGGCCGGGACGTCGCGCCGGGGCCGGAGCGGGCCGAGCAGGGCGCCGGTCGGGGCGGCCGGGGTGCCGTCGCTGGGCGGGGAGTCGGTCCTGGTGTGGGGCACGTGCGTGGGTCGGCCGGGTGGCGGGGTGGGGTCGGTCACGGGTTCCTCCGGGCAGGTCGGTCACACCCGACGGCGAGACGGCCGGGCTGTGAGGGAGGGGTCGGGTGGGGCGGGCCGGATCGGCGGTGAGGCGCCGGCGGGGGTCAGGTGGTCTCGGGGTCAGGTGGTGTGGGGGACGTCGGGGAAGGTCGCGCGGATCCGGCAGCCGCCGGCCGGTGGGGCGGGCCCGTCGGCGACCGCGATGGAGCCACCGTGCAGCTGGGTCACCCATCGGGCGATCGCCAGGCCCAGGCCGGTGCCGCCGGTGTCGTCGGGCCCGGCGGTGTCGAACCGCTCGAACACGCGGGCCCGGTCGGCGGGGGCGATGCCGGGCCCGTCGTCGGCCACCTCGATCAGGGTGGCGGTGCCGCAGCGCGTCCCGCTCACCCGGACCGTGCCCTGGGGCGGGCTGTGCCGGCCCGCGTTGTCGAGCAAGTTGGCCAGCAGCTGCTGCAGCCGTGCGCGGTCGGCGGTCACCACCAGGTCGTCGGGCGCTGCGACGACGTACCGCACGGCACGCTCCAGGAGCTCCGCCTCCGCGACCGCCTCCTCGAGCAGCGGGCGCACCGGCAGCGGCTCCGGCCGCAGTGGCGCGATCCCGGCGTCGACCCGGGAGAGGTCGAGCAGGTCCCCCACCAGCCCCGAGAGCCGCTCGGTCTGGGCGAGCGCCGCGCGCAGGGTGGCCGGGTCGGGTGCCGCGACGCCGTCCACGAGGTTCTCCAGCACGGCCCGCAGCGCCGAGACCGGCGTCCGCAGCTCGTGAGAGACGTTTGCGACCAGCTCGCGGCGCTGCCGGTCGACCGCCTCGAGCTCGGCGGCCATCGTGTTGAAGGCGCGGGCCAGCTCGCCGACCTCGTCGCGGGAGGTGGCGGTGACCCGGTGGCCGTGCTGGCCGCCGGCCATCTCCTTGGCGGCGGCGGTCATCTCGCGCAGCGGGGAGGTCATCCCGCGGGCGAGCAGCTGGGTGACGGCGAGCGCCGCGGCGACCGCGACCGGCACGGTCAGCAGCGGCGACAGGCCGGCATCGGTGCCGGCCGAGGCGAGCGCGGCCGCGACGGCCACCGTCACCGCCACCAGCACCCCGAGCTTGGTCTTGATCGAGCGCAGCGGGTCCAGCGGCCTCATGCCTGCGCCTCGAGCGCGTAGCCGACGCCGTGCACGGTGCGGACCCGGTCGGGGCCGATCTTGGCGCGCAGCGACCGGACGTGGCTGTCGACGGTGCGGGTGCCCGTGGCGTCGGGCCAGTCCCAGACCTCGCCCATCAGCTGTTCGCGGGTGAGCACCGTGCCGGGCCGCTCGGCCAGGCAGACGAGGAGGTCGAACTCGGTCGGGGTGAGGTGTACGGCGTCGTGGTCGACGTGCACGCGACGGGCCGCACGGTCGATGCGCAGCGTGCCGAGCACCAGCTCGGCGCCCGGCCGCGCGGCCAGCTCGACGGCCCGCTCCACGCGGCGCAGCAGCACGCGCACCCGGGCGACCAGCTCGCGCATGCTGAACGGCTTGGTCAGGTAGTCGTCCGCGCCGACCCCGAGGCCGACCAGGACGTCGGTCTCGTCGTCGCGCGCCGTGAGCATCAGCACCGGCACCGGTCGCTCGGCCTGGACCCGGCGGCACACCTCGTGGCCGTCGAAGCCCGGCAGCATCACGTCCAGCACCAGCAGGTCGGGCTGCCAGGCGGTGGCGGTGGCGACGGCGGTCGGCCCGTCGTACACCTGCTCGACCTCGAAGCCCTCCGCCCGCAGGCGGTCGGCCACCGCCTGGTTGATCAGCGGCTCGTCCTCGACGATCAGCAGTCGGCTGCGCTCCCCGTTGTTCACGTCCCTGAGCCTAGGAGTCCGGCTGCGCAGGAGGTGCCGACGACGTGTGCAGATCGTGTGCAGATGCGCCGACTCGGCAGGGTGGAGGGCTGCGGATGCGCCGACTCGGCAGGGTGGGGGCTGCAGATGCGCCGACTCGGCGGGGTGGGGTGGGGTCTGCCGGTGCTTGGCGTGCTCACTGCTCGGGCATCAGCACCCAGGCGACGATGTAGGCGATCACCGCGGTGCCGCAGCTGAGCAGGGCGGCCAGGACCGCCAGCAGCCGGACCACGTTGGGGTCGATGCCGGCGTAGGCGCCGATCCCGCCGCAGACCCCGGCCACCCAGCGGTCGTCGCGGCTGCGGACCAGGCGCTTCGGGGCGGGCTGGGGCGGCGGCGGCGCGTTGTACGGCGTGGTCATCGGTTCTCCTCGGAGGTCGGAAGCACGGTCGTGTGCTCGGTGTCGGTCCGATAGCTGGTCGCACCAGTGTCGGTCGGATCGGCGTCGGTCGGGGCGGGGATGCCCGGATCGGTGCCGACGTCGTACGCCGGCTCGTCCTCGGGACGAGCCTCTGCGTCGTACGCCGTCGCCCCGGCCGCGCGGGACCGGCCGCGGGAGACGCCCTTGGCCGCGAAGGCGACCAGGCCGATCACCCCGGCGACCACCAGGCTCAGCGGCACCAGCCAGCCGACGTCCCCGGCGTCGATGATGTCGGCGGCTGCGGCGTGCAGGGCCCACGAGCCGGCGATGCCGAGGAAGGCCAGACCGACGACGAGGTAGCTGACGTTGAGCGGATGGGTCTTCATCACTGGCCTGCCTTCTGGAGCTGTCGGACCTCGATGGAGCCGACCGAGAGGTCGGCCTCGAGGGTGAGCGTGGGGACGTCCTTGCCGCCGTCGACGACCCGGACGACGCGGGGGCTGCGGCCCTCATCGAGGGTGCCGTCCACGTTGACGTCCCCGGCGATGCCGATCTCGGCGTCCACGGCCACGTCGAGCCCCTCGGGCACGTAGACGATGATCTCGCCGGCCTCGGCCCGCAGCTCGACGGAGCGGCCGTCGAGGTTCTCCAGGTCGCGGACCGAGGTGAGGTCGAGTCCGACGGTGCCGGCGAGCACGGAGTAGCGGTCGTGCACCTGCGCGCTGCTGGCCGGCACCGCGTCGAGCCGCTGCGGACGCCCGTAGTCGTAGCGGTCGGCCACCGACGTGACCGCCAGCGCGATGCAGGCGAGGACGCCGAGCGCCACCAGGCCACCGGGCCGGCCGGCGAACGAGCCGACCACGAGCATCACGCCGATCACGGCCAGCGCCAGCGCCGGGTAGGCGGCGTCGACGACGGTGTTGCCGGCGGCGTCGTAGAGCCCGAGCGTCCCGAGCGCCACCGCCACGAACGCGAGCGTGAAGCCGAAGAGCACCGGGCCGCGGTCGCGCCGCGGCGGGCTCGGGTACGTCGTCGGGGCGTACGCCGCCGGGCCGGCGGGCGGCGTCGGGGGGTACGCAGTCGCGCCCGCGGGGGGCGCCGTCGGGGCGTACGCCGTCGCGCCGGAGGCCGGCCAGCCCGGCGAGGACGCGGGAGCAGGAGCCTCCTGGTACGCCGCCGGAGCGACAGGCACCTCACCGGCAGCACCGGGAGCACCGGGGTAGCTGAAGCTGCCCGAGCCGGCGGTGGTCCCGGCCGAGGCCGGGGCGGCCGGGGCGGACGCCGGGCCGGTCGGGGCCGGGACGTCCGCGTGGTGGCCCGACTTGTCCCGGGTGAGCAGCACGATCAGCACCACCAGGGCGGCCAGCGCGATCGGACCGGGGAGGAAGACCCCGCCGAAGCCGCCGTTGAGGTTGCCGACGAAGTCGCCGACCACCAGCACCGCGCCCAGCACGCCGGCGATGATCAGCAGCGTGTTGCGGGTGCTCGGGCTGGCGCTGATCACCGCGTCGTCGCTCTGCTCCTCGGGGACCAGCAGCCAGGCCGCGGCGTACAGCACGATCCCGGCGCCACCGAAGAAGCACAGCACCACGAACAGCACCCGCAGCACGGTCGGGTCGATGTTCAGGTGCCGGCCCAGGCCACCGGCGACGCCCGCGATCTTGCGGTCGATGACCGAGCGGCGCAGCCGGGTGTAGTCGCGGAGGTTCTCGGTGGCGACGCCGGCCCGGGGCGCCTCCATTGCCTGGTGGGGGGTCCCCTGCGGGCCGGACGGGGCGTCCTGGGGGGTGTGGGTCTCGGTCATGGCTCGATCCTGTGCCCTCGCGGCGTCCGCCACCATCGGGGACGACCCTGAGATCCACCGGGGCAGTGGCTCTCGGGGTCAGGGTCGGGTCAGGGTGCCAACTCATGTCCGGGAGGGTTCGCACGTGTGACGATGGGACCACGATGAGCAGCACCGACACCGCCGTACCCCCCGGCACCCGCCCCGGGCCGCCGCGCGCCTTCCGGTCCGTCGACGACCGGCTCCTCGGCGGGGTGGCGGCCGGGCTCGCCGAGCACCTCGGCCTCGACGTCACGCTGGTGCGCGGCTTCTTCCTGGTCACCTCGGTGTTCGGGGGGCTGGGCCTGGCGCTGTACGCCGGCCTGTGGCTGGTGCTGCCTGCGGGCTCCCACCTCGAGCAGGCCGCGCCGGGGCTGGAAGCGGCCCGCCGGCAGGGCAGGCGGCCGCGCCGCACGACGTCGCGGCTGGAGGACGTCGGCCCGCTGGTCGCGATCGCCGCGATCGTGCTCGGCGTCGCAGTCCTCGCCAACGGCTGGCTGGGCAACTCGTTCCTGTTCTGGCCGGTGCTGCTCGGCGTGGTCGGCATCGCGGTGCTCTGGCGGCAGGCCGACGAGGCCCAGCGGGAGCGGTGGGTCGACAGCAGCGGCCGGATCAACGTGGTGCGGGCCGTGGTCGGCCGCGGCGGCGTCGCGGCGTACACCCGGCTGGCCGTCGGGGTGGTCTGCCTGGTGGGGGCGCTGGCGCTGTTCGCGGTGCAGACCGGCCAGGCCGGCGTCGCCCGCGACGTGCTGATCGCCGGGGCGCTCGGCGTCGCGGGGCTGGCACTGACCGTCGGGCCGTGGCTGTTCCGGCTCGCCGGCGACCTGGGAGAGGAGCGGGCCGCGCGGATCCGCACCGAGGAGCGCGCCGACATGGCCGCGCACCTGCACGACTCCGTCCTGCAGACGCTGGCGCTCATCCAGAAGCACGCCGACGACGGCCGGGCGGTCTCCACGCTGGCGCGGGCCCAGGAGCGCGACCTGCGGGCCTGGCTCTACGGCGACGAGTCGCAGA
Organism: Nocardioides mesophilus; assembly: GCF_014395785.1. GTDB lineage: Bacteria > Actinomycetota > Actinomycetes > Propionibacteriales > Nocardioidaceae > Nocardioides_B > Nocardioides_B mesophilus. The sequence continues at coordinate 2,687,213 of NZ_CP060713.1, forward strand.
GCCCGACCACGTTGGCGGGAGCGTTGAAGACCGCGGCCGCCGAGGTCGAGGACGCCTTCGGGGTGCCGGTCGAGGTGGTCACCGTCGGCGACACGGCCCTGACCGAGCGGCTGCGCCCGCTGGTGCTGGCCGCCCGCGAGTCGATGGTCAACGCCGCCAAGCACTCCGGCGCCGACCAGGTCGACGTCTACGCCGAGCACGCCGCCGGGCGCAGCGAGGTGTTCGTCCGTGACCGCGGCGTCGGCTTCGACCAGGAGGCCGTGCCCGCGGACCGGCTCGGCGTGCGGCACAGCATCCTGGACCGGATGCAGCGCCACGGCGGTACGGCGCAGGTGCGGACCAGGCCGGGCGAGGGCACCGAGATCCGGCTGGGCATGCTGGACCCCGACAGCGAGGAGGACGCCTGATGGCGCAGCACGGCATCCCGGCCACCGCCGGCGGCACCACCCGGCCGGACCCGACCCGGCCGGTGAGCGTGGTCATCGTCGACGACCACGCGATGTTCCGCACCGGTGTCCGGGCCGAGATCGAGGGCCGGGTGAGGGTTCTCGGCGAGGCGGCCGACGTCGACGAGGCCGTCGAGGCGGTGCAGCGGCTGCGCCCGGAGGTGGTCCTGCTCGACGTGCACCTGCCGGGCGGCGGCGGCGGCGAGGTGATGCGCCGGATCGCGAGCCGCGTCCCGGAGACCCGGTTCCTGGCGTTGAGCGTCTCGGACGCCGCGGAGGACGTGATCGGCACGATCCGGGCCGGCGCCCGCGGCTACGTCACCAAGACGATCACCGGTCCCGAGCTCGTCGATGCGATCGGCCGGGTCGCGGAGGGCGACGCGGTGTTCTCGCCGCGGCTGGCCGGCTTCGTCCTCGACGCGTTCGCCGGCTCGATCGCGGTCGCCCAGGTCGACGAGGACCTGGACCGGCTCAGCGAGCGGGAGCGGGAGGTGATGCGGCTGATCGCGCGCGGCTACGCCTACAAGGAGGTGGCCAGCGAGCTGTTCATCTCGGTGAAGACCGTCGAGACCCACGTCTCCAGCGTGCTGCGCAAGCTGCAGCTCTCGTCCCGGCACGAGCTGACCCGGTGGGCGACCGACCGCCGCCTGCTGTGAGCTCCGCCCGGCTCCGGCTGGTGGCGGTCCTCGTGGTGCTCGGCTCGGCGGCCCTGCTCCTCTCCTGGGTCACGACGCTCGATCAGCCGCCGCGGGCCGACGTCGCCGTGCACGACCTGCTGTGGGCGCACCGCGACCCCGCCTGGACCCGGCTGGCCGGCCTGGTGACCTGGGTCGGCTCGATCCGCACCCTGGTCCCGCTGCTGGTGCTGGTGCTCCTGGTGCGGCCGCGGACCAGCCGCCCGGTCCTGCACGCCGGCTGGGTGCTCGGGTTCTTCGGGCTGGCCGTGCTCACCCGGAGCGTGCTGCAGCCCGCGCTGGGCCGGCCCCGGCCACCGACCGACGGGATCCTCGCGGACGGGCCGGGGTCGAGCTTCCCCTCGGGGCACACGCTGCAGATCGTGGTCGCGCTGGGCCTGCTGCTCGCCTGCTACCGGCCGGCCGGCCGCGGCGCCCGCACGCTCGCCACGGTGGCGGCGCTCGCCGTGGTCTCGCTGGTGGGGCTGAGCCGGCTCTACCTCGGCGTGCACTGGCTCACCGACGTCGCCGGGGGCGCGCTGCTGGGCGCTGGCGTGCTGGTGCTGTGGTGGGCCACCGGGCCGTGGCGACCGGGGCCGGCCGGCCCGCAGCCGCGGGAGCAGCCCGAAGACCCGGCCCGGCGGCGCGGAGTCAGTCGCTGAGCTCGGACGGCACGGTGACCGCGTCCACCAGGGCGCCGTTGCGCATCACGGTGATCTCCAGCCGACGGCCGATGGACTCCTCGAACAGCAGCCGCTGCAGCGACTGGGCGTCGCCGAGCGGGTTCCCGGCCACGGCGATGATCAGGTCGCCGGCCCGCAGGCCGCTCGACGCGGCGGGGGACCCGGCGACCACCTCGACGACGCGCAGCGCGGTGCGCTGCCCGGTGCGGTCGGCCCACAGCGGCGGCAGCGGCGCCGGCGAGGTGACCAGACCCAGGTAGCCGCGGCGGACCCGGCCGTCGTGCATCAGCGCGGAGATGATCCGGCGCGACGTGGCGTTGACGGGTACGGCGAGCCCGAGCCCCACGCCGGCGACCGCCGTGTTGATGCCGATCACCCGACCGTGCGAGTCGGCCAGCGCGCCGCCGGAGCTGCCCGGGTTCAGCGCCGCGTCGGTCTGGATGACGTCCTCGACGATGCGGGTCGCGTTGCGCACCCGGACCGGGAGCGCACGGCCGAGGCCGCTGACCACGCCGGCGGTGATGCTGCCGGCCATGCCGAGCGGGTTGCCGACGGCCACCACGAGCGAGCCGATCCGCAGGTCGTCGACGTCGCGGTAGACCGGTGGCTCGGCGACGGCCCGGTCCACGCGGACCACGGCGAGGTCCGCGAGCGGGTCCCGACCGACGATCTCGAGCCGCGCGGTGCTGCCGTCGGCGAAGGTGGCCTCCCCGGTGTCGGCGTCCCCGACCACGTGGGCGTTGGTCAGCAGGTGCCCCTCGGCGGTGAGCACCACCGCGGAGCCGGAGGCCTCCCCGGGCCGGCCGCGGCGCCGCACGCGGATCGCGGCGACGCGCGGCAGCAGCAGCTCGGCGACCCCGGAGACGACCCGGGAGTAGGCGTCGAGCGCGTCGTGGTCGGTCGGTTCCATCGGCTTCCCTCACCCCCCGCACCGGATGGAACGACGCCCGCCCGGCGGCTGTTCCGCTCGGGTGTTCGCCCTGAGCGGACGTGCGCCGGGCTCCGGCCCGGGCCTGCGCGCACGCTCGTCGCAAGCGGCCCGGGTCAGGGGAGGGGATCGACCTCGTCGTGGTCGCCGACGCCGGCGGCGAGCCGGGCCAGGTGGAGCCGGCCGTCGCCGAGGAGGTGCTCGAGCGCGGTCAGGTGGCTGGTGTAGTGGCCCACGGAGTACTCCGCGGTCATCCCGATGCCGCCGTGCAGCTGGATCGCCTCCTGGCCGATGTGCCGGCCCGCCCGGCTCACCTGCAGCGACGCGCGGGCCGCGGCCTCGCCCACCTGCGACTCCGCGCCGTCGAGCAGCACCAGTGTCGCCCAGGCAGCGACGCTGCGCGCCAGCTCGAGGGAGACGTAGAGGTCCGCGGCCCGGAACGTCAGCGCCTGGAACTTGTTGAGGGTGACCCCGAACTGCTTGCGGCTCTTGAGGTAGTCGGTGGTCGTGTCCAGCGCGAACGACATCGCGCCGAGGGCCTCGTGGCAGGCGGCGATCCGGGCGGTGTCCCAGGTCAGCTCGATCGCCGCGGTGCGGTCGGTCCCGGGCTCGCCCAGCGGCCTGGCCGCCGTACCGGCGAACGTGACGCGCGCGGCCCGGCCGCCGTCGTGGGTGGCGTAGCCCTCACGGGTGAGGCCCTCGGCGGAGGTCTCGACCAGGAAGAGGCCGGTGCCGCCGTCCGGCAGCGCGGCGCTCACCACCAGCAGGTCGGCGCGGGCGCCGTGCGGGACCGGCTCCTTGACGCCGGCCAGCCGCCAGCCGTCGCCGTCGTCGTCGCGGGTCGCGGTGACCGCCGTCGCGGTGGCCGACCACCGGCTGCCCGGCTCGAGGTGCGCGAACGTCGGCAGCAGGGAGCCCTCGGCCAGCGCCGGCAGCACGGCCGCCCTTTGCTCCGGCTCGCCCACGGCGGCCACCAGGCCGCCGGCCAGGACCACCGAGGTCAGGAACGGCTCGGGGGCGAGCACCCGGCCGAGCTCCTCGCTGACCAGGGCGACCTCGACCGGCCCGGCCCCCATGCCGCCGTCCTCCTCCGCGAAGGGCAGCCCGAGGACGCCCATCTCGGCCAGCCGCTGCCACAGCGACTCGTCGAAGCCCGGCTCGCTCGCCACGGTCTTGCGGCGCTGCTCGAAGTCGCCGTAGGCACGGCCCAGCAGCCCGCGCACTGCATCGCGCAGGGCCTCCTGCTCGTCGTCATAGGTGAAGTCCACGTCGTGGTCCTTTCGGTGTCTTCTACAGCCCGAGGATGGTGCCGGCGATGATCTGTCGCTGCACCTCGTTCGAGCCGCCGTAGATGGAGGCCTTGCGCAGGTTGAGGTACGTCGGGGTGGCCAGCCGGGTCCACTCCGGCAGGTCGCTGCCGGCTCCGGCACCGGAGGCCAGCGAGGCCGGCCCGGCCAGGTCCACCACCAGCTCGCTGACGGCCTGCTGCAGCTCGGTCCCCTTGAGCTTGAGCACCGACGAGGCCGGGTGGGGCTTGCCGTCGGTGGAGTGGGCGACCACCCGCAGCGCGGTGAGCTCGAGCGCGAGCAGCTCGTTCTCCAGCTCGGCGACCTGGGCGGCCACCAGCGGGTCCTCGAGCAGCGAGGTGCCCCCGGGACCGGCGGTGGCGGCGTGCGCCTTGGCCGCGGCGAGCATGCGCTTCGTCGCGCCGACCGGGGCGACGCCGACCCGCTCGTTGCCGAGCAGGAACTTCGCGTAGTCCCAGCCCTTGTTCTCCTCGCCGACCAGGTTCTCGGCCGGCACCCGGACATCCTCGAAGAAGACCTCGTTGACCTCGTGGCCGCCGTCGATCAGCTCGATCGGGCGCACCGTGACCCCGGGCGTGCTCATGTCGATGAGGAGGAAGGAGATCCCCTGCTGCCGCTTGGGGGCGTCGGGGTCGGTGCGGACCAGGTTGAAGATCCAGTCGCCGTACTGCCCGAGCGTGGTCCAGGTCTTCTGGCCGTTGACCACCCACTCGTCGCCGTCACGGACCGCGGTGGTGCGCAGCGAGGCCAGGTCGGAGCCGGCGTCGGGCTCGGAGAAGCCCTGGGACCACCAGATGTCGAGGTTGGCGGTGGCCGGCAGGAAGCGCTCCTTCTGCTCCTGGGAGCCGAAGGTCGCGATCACCGGTCCGACCATCGAGGCGTTGAACGCCAGCGGCAGCGGGACGCAGGCGCGCTGCATCTCCTCGTGCCAGATGTGGCGCTGCAGCGGCGTCCAGTCCTGGCCGCCCCACTCGACCGGCCAGCCGGGCACCGCGAGGCCGGCAGCGTTCAGCGTGCGCTGGCTCTCCACGATCTGGTCCTTGGTCAGCTCCCGGCCGGCGGCCACGGTGTCCCGGATCTCCTGGGGGACCCGGGTGGTGAAGAACGTGCGCATCTCCTCGCGGAACGCGGCGTCCTCGGGGGACAGCTCGAGCCTCATCCAACTCCTCCTCGCACTCGAGACGGCGATCTGGTGGCCTCCGGTGGCCCTGCCGACCTCGTGTCCCCCGAGTGTATGGAACGTGTTCCAGCCGGCGTCGCGGTACTGGGCGCGCCGGACGCGGCGGCGTACCGTCTGCGCCATGAACTCAGTCAACGCCGAGGTCCAGGCCGACCCGCACGTGATCGTGCTGGTCGGAGCCACCGGTGACCTGGCCAAGCGCAAGCTGATCCCCGGCCTGCTGCACCTTTTCCAGGCCGGGCTGGCGTCGCGGACCCGGGTCGTCGGTACGTCGTTGGACGAGATCAGCACCGACGACTTCCGGGAGCTGGCCCGCGACGCCTGCCTGCAGCGCAACGGCCGGCAGTTCGACGAGGAGCAGTGGGCTGAGTTCGCCCCGAGGTTGAGCTACGTGCCCTCCGGCAAGGGACCGCAGGCGCTCGCCGACGCGGTCGCCGAGGCCGAGGCGGGGCTGGTCGAGGAGACCGGCGGGCAGCCGGTGCACTACCTGCACTACCTGAGCGTCCCGCCGAGCGCGGCGCTGCCGGCGGTGCACGGGCTCGCCGAGGCCGGGCTGGTGCAGCGGGCCCGGATCATCATGGAGAAGCCGTTCGGGACCGACCTGGGCTCGGCACGCGAGCTGAACCGGCAGCTGCACGAGGTCTTCTCCGAGGACCAGATCTTCCGCATCGACCACTTCCTGGGGAAGGAGGCGGCGCAGAACATCCTGGCGTTCCGCTTCGCCAACGGACTGTTCGAGCCGATCTGGAACCGCAACCACATCGACCACGTGCAGATCGACGTGCCGGAGACGCTCGGCCTCGAGGGCCGGGAGAAGTTCTACGAGGCCACCGGCGCCTACAAGGACATGGTGGTGACCCACCTGTTCCAGGTGCTGGCCTTCATGGCGATGGAGCCGCCGACGGCGCTGGACCCGGGCCCGATCGGCGAGGAGAAGAACAAGGTCTTCCGCTCGATGTGCGCGATCGAGCCGCACCACGTGGTCCGCGGCCAGTTCGCCGGCTACCGCGAGCGTGAGGGGATCTCGCCGGACTCCGACACCGAGACGTTCGTCGCGCTCAAGGCCTACATCGACAACTGGCGGTGGGCCGGGGTGCCGTTCTTCCTGCGCACCGGCAAGAAGATGGCCGAGGGGGCGAGGATCATCTCGATCGCCTTCAAGGAGCCGCCGCGCACGATGTTCCCGTCCGGTTCCGGGGTGGGCGCGCACGGCCCGGACCACCTCACCTTCGACCTCGCGGACTCCTCGAAGATGTCGCTGTCGTTCTACGGCAAGCGGCCCGGACCGGGCATGAAGCTGGACAAGCTGTCGATGCAGTTCGCCCTGCACGAGTCCGGGTACGCCGGCGCCGGGCTCGAGGCGTACGAGCGGCTCATCCACGACGCGATGCGCGGGGACCACACGCTCTTCACCAAGGCGGAGGGCATCGAGTCGCTGTGGGACCTGTCGCGTCCGCTGCTCGCCGACCCGCCGCCGGTGCGGATCTACCAGCCCGGCACCTGGGGTCCGAACGCCATCCACCAGCTGATCGCGCCGCATGCCTGGCGGCTGCCCTTCGAGCGGGTCTGGCGTCGGCCCAACGCGACCGCGGAGTGAGCGGCCCTCTAGGTTGAGGGCATGGACTTCCTGCAGGACCTTCTCCTGTTCCTTCACTTCATCGGGCTCGCCGCTCTCTTCGGCGGGCTCTTCGTCCAGGTGTCCACGCACCCGCGGGTCGTCAACAACGCCATGTGGCACGGCATCCTCACTCAGCTCGTCACCGGCGTCCTGCTGCTCGGGGTCCTCGAGGCCGGGGACGACGAGGTCAACCACGCCAAGTTCGGCGTGAAGCTCGTGGTGGCGCTGGTGATCGGGGCGCTGATCTGGGTCAACCGCAAGAAGCCCTCGATCCCCGACGGGCTGTTCTTCGGGCTGATGGGGCTGACCGCGGCCAACATCGCCGTCGCGGTGTTCTGGCACTGACCGGACCCCGGCGGGCGTCGACGCTGCGGTCCCTGGGAACGACTCCGGCGTTTCAGGCAAGGCGCGCTGGGTAGACGGGGTCCCCACAGGGTGGTGACGGGCTGCCCCGTCGAGAGCGAGGCACCCCATGTCCGAGACCCAGGTCACCGACGCGAGAGGGGTCCCCGACGAGGAGACCGGCCTCAAGCGCTCGATCACCGGCCGGCTGCTCTTCTTCTACGTCCTCGGTGACGTGCTCGGCTCGGGCATCTACGTCCTGATCGGCAGCGTCGCCGGTGCGGTGGGAGGCGCGTTCTGGATCGCCTTCGCCGTCGGCGTCACGGTGGCCACCATCACCGGCCTCGCCTATGCGGAGCTGGTGACGAAGTACCCGAGGGCGGCCGGTGCCGCCCTCTTCGTGAACCTGGCGTTCCGCAACCGGTTCCTCACCTTCCTGATCACGGTCTGCATGCTGTCGGCGAGCTTCGCGGCGGCCGGGTCGCTCGCGACCGGGTTCGCGGCCTACTTCCAGCAGGTGTGGGCGCTGCCGCCGGCGCTGCTTCTCGGGCTCGCCTTCATCGTGGTGCTCGCAGTGGTGAACTTCATCGGCATCACCGAGTCGGTGGTGGCCAACCTGGTGATGACGATCGTCGAGGTCGGTGGCCTGGTGATCATCATGGGCATCGGCGTGATGTACGTCGTCCAGGGCAAGGCCGACCTCGGCACGCTGACCTCTTTCGACGCGGCCGGCAAGAGCCCGCTGTTCGCGGTGGTCGCCGGCGTCGCGCTGGCGTTCTTCGCCATGACCGGCTTCGAGAACGCCGCCAACGTCGCCGAGGAGACCGTGGAGCCGCACCGCACCTTCCCGCGGGCGCTCGTCGGCGGCATGGTGGTCGCCGGGGTGCTCTACGTGCTGGTCGCCATCACCGCGGCACTGACGGTGCCGATCGGCACCCTGGCCGACTCCGACGCCGCGCTCCTCGAGGTGATCAAGGCTGACCTGCTGCCCGTCCCGGTCGGGATCATGACGATCGCCTTCGCGATCATCGCGATGATCGCCATCACCAACACCACCCTGGTCGCCCTCGTGACCGAGTCGCGGATCCTCTACGGCATGGCCCGCGAGGACGTCGTCCCGGGTGCCTTCGCCAGGATCCACCGCTCCCGTCGGAGTCCGTGGGTGGCGCTGATCTTCTCCGCCGTCGTGGTGGCCGGCCTGCTGCTCTCCCCGGCCGACCTGGAGCGTCTCGTGGCGGTCACCGTGGTCTTCACCCTCTTCATCTACGGGCTGGTCATCGTCGCCGCGATGAAGCTGCGCGGCCACGACGAGGACGAGCACACCTTCCGGCCGCCGGTGCCGTTGCTGGTGATCGGCCTGGTCGGCAACGCGGTGCTGCTCGGCTACGTCCTCTACACCGACCCGCGCTCCCTGATCTACTGCGCCGTCCTGCTGGCGCTCGGGCTCGCGCTGTTCGCCATCGAGCACTTCTTCGGCCGCCGGGACCGCCCGGTCGAGACGGGAGCCTGAGCATGCACGTGCTGATCGCCACCGACGGCTCCCGCCAGTCCCTGGCCGCCGCCAGGAAGCTGAAGTCGTTCGCGGACCCGACCAAGGTCACCGACGTCTCGATCGTCGCGGTGATCCGGCCGCTGGCCGCGGTCGCCTTCGCCGACGAGCTGTCCGGGACCGAGCAGCGCAGCGTCGACTCCGAGATGGGGTCGTTCCGCGAGTCCGCGCAGCGGGCCCTCGACGTGGTCGCCGGTGAGTTCGACGGCTGGGGGCCCCGGGTCCACAAGCGGTTGCGGAGCGGCTCGCCGGCCAACGAGATCATCAAGGCCGCCAAGCAGCTCGACGCAGGTCTGCTGGTCGTCGCGGCCGGCGGCCGCGGGATCACCGACACGGTCCGGGTCGGCAGCACCGCCCAGCGGGTCCAGCACTACGCGCCGTGCCCGGTGCTGGTGGTGCGGCCGCCGCAGCGCAAGCGTCGTCTCGCGACCCGCAAGCGCGGCTGAGCCCGGCGCCGGGGCGGTTCCGGTCGGTCCCGGGACGTAGGCTGGGCGGGACATGAGCGCGTTGTTCCCGATCCCCCAGGCCCCCTCCGACCACGAGGCCGCGCGGCCCTCCGACCGGGAGGCCGAGCCCGGGGCGAGCGGTGAGCGACGCGGGCGTCGCGGCGTCACGCCGGAGCAGCTGCTGGAGGGCCTCAACGAGCCGCAGCGCCAGGCGGTCGTGCACGCCGGCACCCCGCTGCTCGTCGTCGCCGGCGCCGGGTCCGGCAAGACCCGCGTGCTGACCCGCCGGATCGCCTGGCTCATCGCGGAGCGCGACGCGCACCCGGGGTCGATCCTGGCGATCACCTTCACCAACAAGGCCGCCGCCGAGATGCGCGAGCGGGTCGAGGAGCTGGTGGGGCGACGCGCGCGGATCATGTGGGTCTCCACCTTCCACTCCGCCTGCGTGCGGATCCTGCGCAAGGAGATCGACCGGTTCGGCTACAAGTCGTCGTTCTCGATCTATGACGCCGCCGACTCCAAGCGGCTGATGACCCTGGTGGCGCGCGACCTCGACCTCGACCCCAAGCGCTACCAGCCGCGGGCGATGCTCAACTGGGTCTCCAACCAGAAGAACGAGCTGGTCGACCACGAGGACGCGGTCAAGAACGCCAAGAACCACCTGGAGGAGACCTACGCCGAGGCCTACACCCACTACCAGCGTCGGCTGCGCGAGGCCAACGCCCTCGACTTCGACGACCTGATCATGACGACGGTGCACCTGTTCCAGGCCTTCCCCGACGTCCGCGAGAACTACCGCCGCCGGTTCCGCCACGTGCTCGTCGACGAGTACCAAGACACCAACCACGCGCAGTACGCCCTGATCCGTGAGCTCTGCGGCCCGGTCACCGGGGCCGGCCCCGACAGCCCCGCGGGCGCCGGGGCCGCGGAGAAGGGCGTCGAGCCGTCCGAGCTGATGGTGGTCGGCGACGCGGACCAGTCGATCTACGCCTTCCGCGGCGCGAACATCCGCAACATCCTGCAGTTCGAGGAGGACTTCCCCTCGGCGCGGACGGTGCTGCTCGAGCAGAACTACCGCTCCACCCAGACCATCCTCACCGCGGCCAACGCGGTGATCAGCCGCAACAAGGGCCGCAAGGCCAAGAACCTCTGGTCCGACGCCGGCGACGGCGAGCGGATGGTCGGCTACGTGGCCGACGACGAGCACGACGAGGCGAGGTTCGTCTCCGAGGAGATCGACAAGCTCAGCGACGCCGGAAGCGCGAAGCCGCGCGACGTGGCGATCTTCTACCGCACCAACGCCCAGTCCCGGGTGTTCGAGGAGGTGTTCATCCGGGTCGGCATGCCCTACAAGGTGGTCGGCGGGGTGCGCTTCTACGAGCGGCGCGAGGTCCGCGACGCGCTGGCCTACCTCCGGATGCTGGCCAACCCGGCAGACGAGATCTCGTTGCGCCGGATCCTCAACACCCCCAAGCGTGGTATCGGCGAGCGGGCCGAGGCCTGCGTCGAGGCGCTGGCGCAGCGCGAGCGGTTGAGCTTCTGGGAGGCGCTGCGGCGTGCCGAGGAGGCGCCCGGCATCGCCACCCGGTCGTTGACCTGCATCCGCGGCTTCGTGGAGATGGTCGAGGAGCTGCAGTCGATGGTCGCCGCCGACGAGCGCGCCGACGTGATCCTGGAGCAGGTGCTGACCCGCAGCGGCTACCTCGCCGAGCTGGAGGCCAGCGAGGACCCGCAGGACGAGACCCGGGTGGAGAACCTCGCCGAGCTGGTCGCCGTCGCCCGGGAGTTCGCCGACGAGCCGCAGCTCGGCCCCTCGGCCGATCCCGCCGACCCCGACCCGGCCACGCCCGGTCTCGGCGACTTCCTCGAGCGGGTCGCCCTGGTGGCCGACTCCGACCAGATCCCCGACCAGCCCGAGGACGGCGTGGACGACGGGGGCGTCGTCACGCTGATGACCCTGCACACCGCGAAGGGACTGGAGTTCCCGGTGGTCTTCCTGACCGGTCTGGAGGACGGCATCTTCCCGCACCAGCGGGCCCTCGGCGACCAGCACGAGCTCGAGGAGGAGCGCCGGCTCGCCTACGTCGGCCTCACCCGAGCGCAGCGACGGCTCTACCTCTCCCGCGCGGTGGTGCGCTCCGCCTGGGGCGCGCCGGCGCACAACCCCGCCTCCCGGTTCCTCGACGAGCTTCCGGTCGACCTCGTCGACTGGCGGCGCACCGAGGCCGCGCAGACCTCCTGGAACCGGCCGGTGCAGTCGTCGCTGCCCAGCCGCACGGCGGGCCCGCCGACCCGGCGCTTCGGCAGCGCCGCCGTCCGCGCCGACGCGGACGCCAAGGCCCGCACCCGCGAGGTGCCTTCGCTGGCCCCGGGGGACCGGGTCCTGCACGACACCTTCGGGATGGGCAGCGTGGTGACGGTGGAGGGGGTCGCCGACAAGGCGGTCGCCTCGATCGACTTCGGCTCCCAGGGCGTCAAGCGGCTGCTGCTGCGCTACGCCCCGGTCGAGAAGCTCTGACCCGCGGCGAGGCGGACGTCGCGGACGTCAGGGCTGGATGCCGTGGACCAGGAGCGCCTGGAACGGGTCCACCGGGTCACCGGCGCCGGGACGCACCTCGAGGTGCAGGTGCGGTCCGGTGACGTTGCCGGTGGAACCGACGTACCCGATCAGGTCCCCCGGGCGGACGGTGTCGCCGACCGAGACGCCGAAGCTGTTCTGGTGGCAGTACCACAGCTCGGTGCCGTCCTCGAGGGTGACGATCGTCCGGTTGCCGTAGGCGCCCGCGTAGCCGGCCTCGGTGACGGTGCCGGCCGCGACCGCGCTGATCGTGGTGCCGGTCGGAGCGGCGAAGTCCAGACCGGTGTGGCATCTCGACCAGAGGTAGGAGCACTCACCGAAGCGGGAGGTCAGGTGGTAGACGCCGGCGCTCACCGGCAGCTGCCAGGCATTGGCCGCGAGGTCGTCGGCGTGCCGCTCGGCGCTCTCGGCGAGCGCTGCGAGGGCGGCGTTGCGCTCCTTGGCCTGGCTTTCGGCGGCGGCCTGGAGCTTCGCGTCCGCGGCGTCGGCCTGCGCCTCGCGCTGGCTGTCACGGCTGATCGCCCGGGCTCGCCCGGCCAGCGGGTCGCTCGAGCCGGTGCTGCTGGCGGCACTGAGCACGCTGGCCTGGCTGTCGAACTTGGAGTAGTCACTGGCCGAGGCGGGGGTGCCCGGCTGGCTGGAGACGGCGCCCACGGCGGCCAGCGCGAGGGCGGCTGCGCCGAGCAGTGCGGGCGCCGACGGCAGGCCCTTGATCAGCTTCTTGCGGCCGCCGGTGTGCACGCCGAGGTCGGCCTCGCATGCAGCGACGGAAGCAGTCGCCCGCGCCGGCCGGTCGCTCTTCACGGCCTTGCGCTTGCCAGGTGCGGAAGCCCGCGAACCAGTCGCCCCGTTCGAGATGGTCACGGACCGGCGAGAGGACGATTGCCTCTCAGCACGGTGGTCAGCCACGGATAGGGATCCTTACGTCGGGGACACGCAAGAGGAAACCATAACGGAATAGTCACGCTAAGCGCACAACGGGTCCTGCCCCTGGGGGTGCCGTGGGTCACACCAGGGGGTGCCGTGCGCCTGGTCGTACGACGCACTCGAGCGGGTGGGTGCCCGATGTCACGCCGCGGCAAACCTCTGCGCGCCTGCCGGTCCGCGACGGGAGTCGGTTAGGGTGCGAGCGTCCGACTGGTGAGAAGGCAGGTGTGAGGACCATGGTGGCTCCGATCCGGATCGTGGTGGCCAAGCCCGGGCTCGACGGGCACGACCGCGGCGCCAAGGTCATCGCGCGTGCGCTGCGCGACGCCGGTCACGAGGTGATCTACACCGGCCTGCACCAGACGCCCGAGCAGATCGTCGAGACCGCCATCCAGGAGGACGCCGACGTCATCGGGCTGTCCGTGCTCTCCGGCGCGCACATGACCTTGTTCAAGAAGCTGCTCGACCTGCTCGACGAGCGCGATGCGCGCGACATCGTCGTGATCGGTGGCGGGATCATCCCCGAGGGCGACATCCCGCTGCTGAAGGAGATGGGGGTGGCCCAGGTGTTCACCCCGGGTGCCACCACCACCTCGATCGTCGACTGGGTGCGCGAGAACGTGCAGGACGAGTCGAGCTCGCCGGCGGACGCCTGACCGCCGACCGCTCGTCCGGTCGCGGGTCCGGTCGTCGGTCAGGCCCCGGCGGTCAGAACCGCAGCTCCCCGGTGAGCGGCAGCCGGAGGACGCTCGGCGCCGCCGGGCTGGTCGTCACCGTGACCGGCTGCGCCGTCGCGTTGCCGGCGTAGGCCGCGTCGCTGGCGGCGACCACGACCTGGAGCCGGTGGCCGGCCCGCAGCCTGTGCACGATCGCGGGCAGCGTGACCCGGACCGGTGCGGTGACGTCGCCGACCCGCACGGGGGAGATCAGCCGGTTCTTCAACGTCGGGGTGCCGTCGGGGGCAACGTCGTACAGCTTCACGAACAGCACCAGCTGGCCGGCCGGGCCGGCGGCCTGCGACTGCGCGGCGACCGGGGCGTCGAGGTGCAGGGTCAGCCGCGGCGAGCCGACGACGGCCACACCGCGTGCCAGCGGTCGACTGGTGAAGGCGACGAACGTCCCGGGGGCGTCGGAGACCGGCTGGTTCACCTGGTTGCCCTCGAGGCCCGAGGTCTCGGAGTACGACGTGGGCGCCGGCCCGGCGTTGGCGTAGGACGCCGCGCCGCTGCGCACGGCCCCGGAGCGGCGGACCAGCCGGTCCGAGCCGGAGAGGTACAGCGTCCCGGTCTGCCCGGCGGAGAACGACGAACGCTCGGCGTACGCCTTGGCCACCGCCCGTCCGGCCGCCCGCGGCGAGGTGTTGTAACGGACCCAGTCGCGGAAGTAGGAGAACGCCGGGCCGGCCGGCACCGAACGGTCGCCGCGCACGTTGCGGTCCATCCACGCCAGGAACCGGCGCCCGAGGTAGGAGTCGCGCAGGGAGCCGGCCGACAGGTCCAGCTCGCCGGGGGCGGGGGTGCTGCCCGAGTGGCCCCAGGACTGCCAGACCATCGCGACCTCGGTGCCCTGGCGGCGCAGGCCGCGGTAGGTCGCGGCCGCCTCCTGCAGGTTAAACAGCGTGTCCTTCTGGCCCTGGACGAGCAGGGTGGGGGCTGAGATGCGGCGCAGGTAGTGCGCCACCGAGGCGCGCCGGGCGATGTCCTGCACGGTCTGGTCGGGGTAGCCGGCGGTGTTGAGGACGACCGCGGCCGGGCACACGTCGTCGGCGAAGTTCGGGCAGCCGACGTTGCGTGCCGGGTCCACCTGGGCGTCGTCGATGCCGTCGAGGATGCCGGCGCCGAAGAAGAGGTCGACCCACTCCTTCTTCGCCACTCCCGGGGTGGCGGAGGAGACGCCGGCCCGGTCACCGGTGAAGTCGGTGTTGTTCGGCGCCAGCGAGTAGGCCAGGTCGTTCCAGGTGATGATCGGGATCAGCGCGTCGATCCGCTTGTCCTGCATCGCGACGGCGTACTGGACCTGACCGCCGTAGGAGCCGCCGATCATGCCGACCCTCGGGTCCCCGGCCCGCTCGCGGGCCACGGTGCGGACCCGGCCGCGCGTGCCGGTGGCCTCGTCGACGTAGGGTCGCTCGCCGGCCAGCACGTCGACCAGCTGCTTGCCGGCCTTCCCGTCCCAGGCCGGGTCGTCGAGGCGGATCTTGCACTCCGAGCCACCGAAGCCGAGGCCGGAGTAGGAGAGCACCACGTAGCCCTCGCGCACGAAGCCCCGGGCGGTCGCGGTCTGGTTGCCGTCGGCCTTGTCGCCGCCGAAGCCGTGGGTGGTGAGGATCGCCGGCTTGCGGTGCCGGCGCCCGGCGCCGTCGGGGGTGTACAGGTCGGCGCTGATCCGGCACGGCTGGTCGCCGGCGGGCCCGACCAGCGTGTCGACGAAGATGTGCCGCAGCGAGTAGCCCGGGGTGTCGTCCGCGGCCGCCGCCGCCTGCGGACCGGGGCCGGTGACACCCAGCCCCGCGCTGCCCAGGATCCCCGCCGCCGCTGCCAGGCCTGCTCGTCGTGCTCTGCCCATGGATGCTCCCGATGACTCGACCCGGTCCGGCGCCGGGTGCTGTTCTCGGGGAACAACGAGCCGCCGCGACTTTGGGTACGCCGGCCGGCTCACCCGGCGCTCAGGGGTGGGCCCGGACGTGCTCGAGGACGTGGGCGGCGACGGTGTCGGGATCGGTCCGGGCCACCCAGTGGCCGCCGTCCACCTCCTGGACGCGGACCTCGCCGCAGATCAGGTCGAGGTCCTCGAGGATCAGCGCGGTGAGGTAGTGGTCGTGCACCGGCCGGATCACCAGCACCGGGACGTCGGTGTGCGGCAGCTCGCGTCCGCGCTTCCTCGCCTCGGTCGCCGTCGGCCGGATCGGCACGTTGGCGCGGTAGAGCCCCAGGCCGTGGGCGGCGTTGCGGCCGAGCTCGGGCCCCCAGTGGCCGCCGCCGAGCCGCTCCTGGGCGGCGACCAGCCGGCCGATGGCCGGGTGCAGGTGCCGCCAGGCCAGATCGGGCAGCACCGGGACCTGGAAGGCGGCGACGTACGTCGAGTGCAGGGCCTGCCGGAGCAGCCGGAGCCGCCGACCCCGGGGGTGCCGGGCCAACCAGGCGGTGTGGTCCAGCGAGGGCCCGCTGATCGAGGTGAACGAGGCGATCCGGCCATGCAGCCGCGGATCCGTGGCCTCGGTGGTCACGGCGTCCCAGAGCTGCACCGAGCCCCAGTCGTGCCCGACCAGGTGCGCCCGGCCACCGGCCGGCAGCACCGCGTCGAGGACCGCGCACAGGTCGTCGACGAGCAGCTCGGTGCGGTAGTCGCGGGTGGCTTCCGGCACCCCGGACGCTCCGGCGCCGCGGACGTCGTAGGTCACCAGGTGCAGGCTGCCGCCCGACGCCCGCTCCAGCCGGTCGACCAGCGGGTCCCACATCTCCTGCTGGTCCGGGTAGCCGTGGACCAGGACGACGGTGGCCCGGTCCGGCCCGGGCGGGGTGTGCTCGCGGACGGCGATCGAGAGGCCGGTGGACGGGATCAGCCGGGTGGGGGCCACGGTTGCGCTCCTCTTGGTGCGGGTAGACGTGTCGCGATGGTGTGACGGGACCGACGTGGTAGTGACGCGGCGCACAGGACTAGGGTCAGCCCAGGACCAGCGTGCCGGTCACGGCCCGGACCTTCCCGGGCTCGTGCGCGCCGACCGCCGATGAGGACCCAAACGGACAAGGACGGGTATACCTGTGGATCTGATGGAGTACCAGGCGAAGCAGCTCTTCGCCAAGCATGACGTGCCGGTCACGCTCGGCACCGTCGTCGAGAAGGCCGAGGACGCCGCCGCTGCCGCGGAGGCGCTGGGCGGCCGGGTGGTCGTCAAGGCACAGGTCAAGGTCGGTGGTCGCGGCAAGGCCGGTGGCGTCAAGCTCGCCAAGGACCCGCAGGAGGCCGTCGAGCTGGCCCGCGAGATCCTCGGCATGGACATCAAGGGCCACACGGTCCACCGCGTCCTGCTGGCGCCCGCCGCCGACATCGCGGAGGAGTACTACTTCTCGTTCCTCGTCGACCGGGCGCACCGCAACTACCTCTGCATCGCGAGCATCGAGGGCGGTGTCGAGATCGAGGAGGTCGCGCGCACCAACCCCGACGCGGTCGCGAAGGTCTCCATCGACCCGCAGACCGGCGTGGACGACGCCAAGGCCGCCGAGATCGTGGCCACCACCCGGTTCCCGGCGGAGGTCGCCGAGGAGGCGAAGGCCGTCGTCAAGAAGCTCTGGGACGTCTTCATCGCCGAGGACGCCTCGCTGGTCGAGGTGAACCCGCTGGTCCGTCTCGGTGACGGACACCTCGAGGCGCTCGACGGCAAGGTCACCCTCGACGAGAACGCCGCCTTCCGGCACCCCGACCACGCCGACTTCGACGTCGCCGACTCCGGCGCCGGCTCGCAGCTGGAGGCGCAGGCCAAGGAGAAGGGCCTGAACTACGTCAAGCTCGACGGCGCGGTCGGGATCATCGGCAACGGTGCCGGACTGGTGATGTCCACGCTCGACGTGGTGGCCTACGCCGGCGAGGCGCACGACAACGTGGAGCCCGCCAACTTCCTCGACATCGGCGGCGGTGCCTCCGCGGAGGTGATGGCCAACGGTCTGCACGTCATCCTGGGCGACCCCCAGGTCAAGAGCGTGTTCGTGAACGTCTTCGGCGGCATCACCTCCTGCGACGCGGTGGCCAACGGCATCGTGCACGCTCTCGAGCTGCTCGGCGACGAGGCCAACAAGCCGCTCGTGGTGCGTCTGGACGGCAACAACGTGGAGGAGGGCCGTCGGATCCTGAACGAGGCCAACCACCCGCTGGTCACCCTGGTGGACACGATGGACGGCGCTGCGGACCGCGCTGCCGAGCTGGCTGCGAAGTAGAGGACGAGAGAACATGTCGATTTTCCTGAATGAGAACAGCAAGGTCGTCGTCCAGGGCATGACCGGCTCGGAGGGCAAGAAGCACACGCAGCGGATGCTCGCCTCCGGGACGAACATCGTCGGCGGCGTGAACCCGAAGAAGGCCGGCCAGAGCGTCGACTTCGACGGCGGCACCTCGGTGCCGGTGTTCGGCTCGGTCAAGGAGGCCATGGACGCCACCGGTGCCGACGTCTCCGTCGTCTTCGTCCCCCGGCCGGCACCAAGGGTGCGGTCATCGAGGCCGTCGACGCGGGCATGCCGCTGGTCGTGGTGATCACCGAGGGCGTCCCCGTGCACGACACGGCGGAGTTCTTCTCCTACGCGCAGGCCAAGGGCACCACCCGGATCATCGGGCCGAACTGCCCGGGCCTGATCAGCCCCGGGAAGTCGAACGCCGGCATCATCCCCGCCGACATCACCAAGGGCGGCCGCGTCGGTCTGGTGTCGAAGTCCGGCACCCTGACCTACCAGATGATGTACGAGCTGCGTGACTTCGGCTTCTCCTCCGCGGTCGGGATCGGCGGGGACCCGATCATCGGGACCACCCACATCGACTGCCTCAAGGCGTTCGAGGAGGACCCGGACACCGACGCGATCGTGATGATCGGCGAGATCGGCGGCGACGCCGAGGAGCGGGCGGCGGCGTACATCAAGGACCACGTCACCAAGCCGGTCGTCGGTTACGTCGCGGGCTTCACCGCCCCCGAGGGCAAGACGATGGGCCACGCCGGTGCGATCGTGTCGGGCTCCTCCGGCACCGCGCAGGCCAAGCAGGAGGCGCTCGAGGCGGTCGGGGTCAAGGTCGGCAAGACGCCGTCGGCGACCGCGCAGCTGATGCGGGAGATCCTGCAGAACCTCTGAGCAGGTCGAGACGTGCGAAGGCCCCCGGGAGTGATCCCGGGGGCCTTCCTCTTCCGTCGGAGGGAGGGAGCCTGCGGGTTCACGTACCAGAGCGCTGGGGTGGTTGCCACGACGGCCCCGCACACCATGCGGGGGACGGCTGACACCCGGGTGGGCCGTGGCACAGTGCGTTCCATGACAGGCACCACGGAGCTGAGCCGGACCGACATCAGACCCGTCCTGGCCGCGGACTGGCGCGCCATCCACTCGTGGGCGGCCCTGGACCAGGTCTGCCGGTATCAGGCGTGGGGACCCAATGACGAGAACCAGACCCGGACCTTCGTGGCGGATGCGGTCTCGGCCTGGAGTGAGCAGCCGCGGACGAGGTTCGTCTACGTCATCACCTCTGGCGGTGCAGTCATCGGCAACTGCGAGCTCAATCTTCGCGGCCACGCCCAGGCCGAGATCGGCTACGGCCTCCACCCTGACCACTGGGGCCATGGCCACGCCACGTCGGCCGTGCGGAAGCTGCTCGAGCTCGGCTTCGTCTCGCACGGGGTGCACCGGATCTTCGCGACCTGCGACCCACGCAACGTCGGGTCGGCCAGCGTGCTTCAACGCGTGGGGATGACCTACGAGGGTCGTCTTCGCGAGACCGTCCTCATCCGTGACGGTTGGCGAGACTCCGATGTGTACAGCCTGTTGGCCCCTGAGTGGCGCCCCGAGGACGCCGTAGCTCGGCCGTGAGCCGAGGAACGCCGTCCGAGTAGGGCCCTGCCAGTGCCACGTCGGCCTGAGCTCCGACTCGTCGTGCACGGGGTCGCCGGTCGGTCGACGCCCCGGCCGACGACATGGTGGCACCGCGCGATCCGAGAAGCCCTCGGATCGCTCCGGCGTGCGAGACTCGCGGCATGGAGCCGATCACCGAGACGGTGACTGTCACGTGCACGTGCGGGGAGGCGTTCGCCGCCTTCACCGACCGGATCGACGAGTGGTGGCCGCCGGCGTACAGCCCGGACCCCGACACCCTCGACACGGTGGTCCTCGAGCCGCACGTCGGGGGCCGGGTCTACCTGCGGATGTCCGACGGCGCCGAGCACGCCATCGGCGAGGTGACCTCGTGGTCGCCGGGCGAGATCTACGGGCAGTCGTGGGTCCTCGCCCAGGATCCCGCTCAGCCCTCGTCGATCACGGTCACGTTCACGCCCACCGGGGAGGGCACCGAGGTGACGCTCCGTCACGACGGCTGGCACGACGGCAACGCCGCGTTCCGGGAGAAGTTCGGGGACTGGGCGCTGATCCTGGAGCAGTACGCCGAAGCGGCTCAGGCCTGACTGAGCGCGAGGTAGCGCTCGTCGCTGATCTCCCGGCCCCAGTACGCCGGCTCGGCCAGCGGCACGACCTCGCAGTCGCGACCCGCCGCCGCGAGCAGCCGCCGGCACTCGGCGGCCGACAGCCCCGCGCCGTTGAACCAGTGCCCCTCGACCAGGAGCATCGCGCCGCCCGGGACGAGCAGCCCGGCCCAGCGGCGCAGCGCGGAGACCGGGTCCGGCAGCGCCCACAGCACGTGCCGGCACAGCACGACGTCGTAGCAACCTGCCTCCAGCCGTGGCGCCGACGCGTCGCCCTCGGCGAAGCTCACGAGCAGCTCGTCGGGGTGCTCGGCGGCCTTCGCCCGCGCCCGCGCGACCATCTCGGGGGAGAGGTCGATCCCGTCGACGACGTACCCCTGCTCGGCGAGCAGGACCGACAGCGTGCCGGTGCCGCAGCCGAGGTCGGCGACCCGCGCCGGCGCCGCCGGCAGGTGACGGGACAGAAGCTCTCGCCACACCTCGCGCACGGAGGTATCACGCAGCCCGTGGTCCGGCTCCTCGTCGAACGTGACTGCTTCGGCGTCCCACGCGGCCCTGGTCTCCTCGATTCCCATGACCGACAACCTAGGTGAGCGCGCCGACACTTCGGATCGCCGGTGACACGGAACGGCCACAGGTCTATGTTGCGAGACAGCTGCTCAGGAGGGCACGAGATGCACGCTCACGGTTCCGAGACCTACGTCATCATCGGTGAGAACGACGAGCCGGCCGGCGGGCCCGCCGCCGCCCGGGCCACCTCCGCCGCCGGCTCCGCTTCGCGGCTCGCACCGGCGGCGCCGTTCCGGTTCTCCCGGATCGGACCGAAGGGCAAGCCGCTCAGCACCCGGAGCAACACCAAGATCGCGGTCGCGATGATCAGCGGACGCGGCGGCTCCACCGGGGTGCCGGCCGGCTACACCTACCTCGGCCAGTTCCTCGACCACGACCTCACCTTCGACAGGACCCAGGTCATGCTCGGCACGGCGATCACCCCGGCCGAGCTGCTCCAGGGCCGCTCGCCGAGCCTCGACCTCGACTCGTTGTACGGCGCCGGGCCGCTCGACCCGGAGTCCGCCCGGTTCTACACCGACGACCGCCACCTCGCCCTCGGGCGCACCGTGGCCATCGGCCCGGACGCCGCCCGCGACGGCTTCGACCTGCCGCGCGGCGCCGGACGCAGCAGCGCCGCGAAGCGCCGCGCGATCATCCCCGATCCCCGCAACGACGAGAACCTCGCCGTCGCGCAGACGCACACCGCCATGATCCGCTTCCACAACCGGGTGGTGGACACGCTGCCGGCCTCGGTGCCGGCGGCGCAGCGGTTCGTCCGCGCCCGCGCCAAGGTCGTCAAGCACTACCAGTGGATGGTCCGCCACGACTACCTGCCGAGGATCTGCAAGGGCTCGGTCGTCGAGGACGTGTTCACCTCGGGCCGCAAGGTCTTCGAGGTCGGTGCCTCCGTGACGGACGTCCCGACGATGCCGGTCGAGTTCTCCGTGGCGGCCTTCCGGCTCGGGCACAGCATGGTGCGGTCGGCGTACAGCTGGAACCGTCGCTTCCCCGACGGTGCCGGCAGCCTCGACCTGCTGTTCCTGTTCTCCGGCACCAGCGGCGACCTCGGCGGCGACGTGCGCCTGCCCAGCAACTGGATCTGCGACTTCCGGCGGCTGTACCCCTTCGCCGAGGCCGGCCGCCCCGACCTGGCCGCACCGGCGGGTCAGGAGAACCGGGCGATGCGCATCGACACGCTGCTCGTCGACCCGCTCCGCAACCTGCCCACCGGCTCCTTCGGCGGACCGGAGGTGCCCTTCGACGACCCCCGCGCGAACCTGGCCTTCCGCAACCTCACCCGCGCCGCGATGCTCAGGCTCGCGACCGGGCAGCAGATGGCCGCCCTAATGCAGGCCCGCGGGGTCGGCGTCACCCCGCTGACCCGCGCGCAGATCCTCGACGGCCGCAAGGGCGCCGAGCTCGGCGCGCTCACCTCTGCGGAGAAGGACGCGCTGGCCACCCGGACGCCGCTGTGGTTCTACGTCCTGCGCGAGGCCGAGCTGAACCGGGGCAAGCTCGACGGGGTCGGGGCCCGCATCGTCGCGGAGACCTTCCACCGGGCGATGGAGGGCAGCTCCTCCTCGATCGTGCGCGACACCGCGTTCCGGCCCACCCTCGGGCCGGACGACAGCACGTTCCGGATGACCGACCTGCTGCTGTTCGCCTTCCAGGGCAAGGCGAAGCTGCTCAACCCGCTCGGCCCGTGACCCCCCGGGTCAGCTCCCGGTCGTCCAGGCCGCGTTGAACCCGGGTACGTCGTCGGCGGGTCGCGCCGCCGGACCGGTGTAGATCGCCGAGGGGCGGATCAGCCGCCCGGTCCGCTTCTGCTCCAGGATGTGCGCCGACCAGCCGGCGGTGCGCGCGCAGGTGAACATCGAGGTGAACATGTGCGGCGGCACCTCGGCGAAGTCCAGGACGATCGCGGCCCAGAACTCCACGTTGGTCTCGAGGACCCGGTCGGGGCGCCGCTCGCGGAGCTCGGCCAGCGCGGCCTTCTCCAGCTCCTCGGCGACCTCGTAGCGCGGGGCGCCGAGCTCGCGGGCGGTGCGACGCAGCACCCGGGCCCGGGGGTCCTCGGCGCGGTAGACCCGGTGGCCGAAGCCCATCAGCCGCTCCTTGTTGTCGAGCAGCTCCTTGACGTAGGCGCGGGCGTCGCCCCGCTTCTCGACCTCGTCGATCATCCCCAGCACCCGTGACGGCGCCCCGCCGTGCAGCGGCCCGCTCATCGCGCCGACGGCCGCGGAGAGCGCCGCCCCGACGTCGGCGCCGGTCGAGGTGACCACCCGGGCGGTGAACGTGGAGGCGTTCATGCCGTGCTCGGCGGCGGAGGCCCAGTAGGCGTCGACGGCGCGCACGTGTGCCGGGTCCGGCTCGCCCTTCCAGCGGATCATGAAGCGCTCGGCCAGCGTCGAGGCCTTGTCCACCTCGCGCTGCGGAACCATCGGCTGGCCGATGCCCGGGCGGCCTGGGCGACGTACGAGAGCACCATCACCGCGGCGCGGCCCAGGTCGCCACGGACCTGCTCGGCCTCCACGTCGTAGGTGGCCTGCAGGCCCCACATCGGCGCCAGCATCGCGATCGCGCTCTGCACGTCGACGCGGATGTCGCCCGAGTGCACCGGGATCGGCAGCGGCTCGGCCGGCGGCAGCCCCGGTTCGTAGGCGCCGTCGACGAGCAGGCCCCAGACCTTCTCGAACGGGATCCGGCCGACGATCTCCTCGATGTCCACGCCGCGGTAGCGCAGCGCCGACCCCTCCTTGTCGGGCTCGGCGATCTCGGTCTCGAACGCGATCACGCCCTCGAGGCCGTGGTGGATCTCCGTCATGCGCGACTCCTTCGTCGTGGCACCGCCCGCGGCGGTGAAACGTCCACATCATGCCTCCCGCCGTCCGCCGCCGTCACCCGGGCCGGGGGCGGTGGCCCCGCGCCGGGTCCGCCGGCGCGGGGCGGGCTAGATTCGGGGCGTGGCCGAGGACGGACGAGAGCTGGCAGAGCTGAGACGCGACTACGCCGCGGGCGGCCTGGCCGAGGCGGACCTGGAGCCGGAACCGGTGCCGATGTTCCGCCGCTGGCTCCGCGAGGCCACCGACGCCGGCCTGCACGAGCCCAACGCCATGGTGGTCGCCACCGCTGACGCCGAGGGGACCCCGTCGGCTCGTCTGGTGCTGCTCAAGGGCCTCGACGAGCGCGGCTTCGTCTTCTTCACCAACTACCGCTCCCGCAAGGGCACGGAGCTGTCCGCGCACCCGGCCTGCGCGCTGCTGTTCCCCTGGCACGACCTCGAGCGGCAGGTCCGCGTCGACGGTCGGGCCGCCCCGCTCGGTGAGGAGGAGAACATCGCCTACTTCCGCAGCCGGCCGCGGGCCTCGCAGATCGGCGCCTGGGCCTCGCCGCAGTCCAGCGTGGTCGCCTCGCGCGAGGAGCTCGACGCCGGGTACGCCGCCACCGAGGAGCGGTTCGCGGAGGTGGAGGAGATCCCGCTGCCGCCGAGCTGGGGCGGGTTCCGGGTGGCCCCCGAGGCGGTGGAGTTCTGGCAGGGCCGGCGCGGTCGCATGCACGACCGGCTCCGCTACCGCCGGGCCGGGGCCCGGGACGGCGACGCCGGCTGGGTCGTGGAGCGGCTGGCTCCCTGACCGAACGAAAATGGTTGTGAGTGAGCGCTCACTCATTTAGCCTGGGGTGATGGTCACCGCTCCGACGCGCAGCCCGCGCCGTGCCGCCCCGCTGAGCGCCGAGGACCGCCGCAAGGCGATCGTCGACGCCGTCGTCCCGTTGCTCATCGAGCACGGCGAGTCGGTCAGCACCCGGCAGATCGCCCGGGCGGCCGGCATCGCCGAAGGCACGATCTTCCGGGTCTTCCCCGACAAGTCCGCGCTGCTGATGGCCGCCGCCGAGGAGACCCTCAACCCCTCCGACGGCCGCGAGGGTCTCGCCGCCGCGGTGGCCGGCCTCGACGACCTGCACGAGGTGGTCCGCGTGGTCACCGAGCAGATGTTCGTCCGCTCCGAGCAGGTGATGGCCGTGCTGATGGCGCTGCGCACCATGATGGCCACGGCGGCCCGGGCCGACCACGACCACGGCCGGGCCGGATCGCACGGGCCGCCAGGCTTCGTGGTCGAGGCCCACCGTGCGCTGCTCGAGCGGCTGACCGAGGTCTTCGAGCCGTTCCGGGACCAGCTCACGGTACCCCCGGAGCGGGCCGCGCTGCTGCTCCGCACGCTGGTGCTCGGCTCCCGGCACCCCGGCATGCAGGCCGAGGACCGACTCTCCGCCGACGAGGTGGCCGAGGTGCTGCTGCACGGGATCCGCCGCGAGGGAGGTCGCTGATGCTGTTGCGTCTGCTCCGTGAACGGCTCGCGCCGTACCGTCGCGACCTCGTGGTCATCGTGGTGCTGCAGTTCGTCGCCACGATGGCCGCGCTCTACCTGCCCAGCCTCAACGCCAACATCATCGACAACGGCGTCGCCCGCGGGGACACCGGCTACATCATCCGCACCGGCGGGGTGATGCTGACGGTGTCGCTGGTCCAGATCGTCTGCAGCGTCGGCGCGGTGTACGTCGGCGCCCGCACCGCCATGGCGTTCGCCCGCGACCTCCGCGCCGGGATCTTCCACCGGGTCGGGGCGTTCTCCTCGCGCGAGCTCGCCGCCTTCGGAGCACCCTCGCTGATCACCCGGAACACCAACGACGTGCAGCAGGTCGGCATGTTGGTGCTGATGGGCGCCACCATGATGGTGACCGCGCCGATCATGATGGTGGGCGGCGTGCTGATGGCGGTCCGTGAGGACGTCGGGCTCTCCTGGCTGGTCGCCGTCGCGGTGCCGCTGCTGTTCGCCGCCGTCGGCCTGATCGCCTCGCGGATGGTGCCCGGCTTCCGGCTGATGCAGGTCCGCATCGACGGGGTCAACCGGATCCTGCGCGAGCAGATCACCGGCATCCGGGTGGTGCGCGCCTTCGTCCGCGAGCCGGTCGAGGAGGCCCGGTTCCAGCGCGCCAACGAGGACCTCAGCGACGTCGCGGTCCGGGTCGGCCGCTGGATGGCCACCATGTTCCCCACGGTGATGCTGATCCTCAACGTCTCCAGCGTCGCGGTGCTCTGGTTCGGCGCGCACCGGGTGGACGCGGGGGAGATGCAGGTCGGCTCGCTGACCGCGTTCCTGGCCTACCTCGTGCAGATCCTGATGGCGGTGATGATGGCCAGCTTCATGCTGATGATGATCCCGCGGGCGGCGGTCTGCGCCGACCGGATCGTCGAGGTGCTCGACACCGACTCCTCCGTGGTGCCGCCCCTCGCGCCGGTCCGCCCCGACCCGTCGGCCGGCCGCGGGGCGCTCGCGATGCGCGGGGTCACCTTCACCTACCCGGGCGCCGAGGAGCCGGTCCTGCGCGGCATCGACCTCGACGCCACCGCCGGGCGCACCCTGGCCGTGATCGGCTCCACCGGGGCCGGCAAGAGCACCCTGCTCAACCTCGTGCCGCGGCTCTTCGACGTCAGCTCCGGGACGGTCAGCGTCGACGGCGTCGACGTGCGCGACCTGGACCCCGACGAGCTGTGGAGCCGGATCGGGCTGGTGCCGCAGCGGGCGTTCCTGTTCTCCGGGACGGTGGCCGACAACCTCCGCTACGGCAAGTCCGACGCCACCGAGGCGGAGATGTGGGAGGCGCTCGAGATCGCCCAGGCCCGCGACTTCGTCGAGCGGATGCCGGGCGGGCTGGACGCGCCGATCAGCCAGGGCGGCGGCAACGTCTCGGGAGGCCAGCGGCAGCGGCTCGCGATCGCGCGCGCGGTGATCCGGCGCCCGGAGATCTACCTCTTCGACGACGCGTTCTCCGCCCTCGACCTGGCCACCGACGCGCGGCTGCGGGCGGCGCTGCGTCCGGTGACCAGGGCCTCGACGGTCGTGATCGTCGCGCAGCGGGTCTCCACGATCATCTCCGCCGAGCAGATCCTGGTCCTCGAGGACGGCGCGGTGGTCGGCCGCGGCACCCATGAGGAGCTGCTGGCCACGTGCGCGACCTACCAGGAGATCGTCGCCTCGCAGCTGACCCCGGAGGAGGCGGCATGAACGAGAAGAAGCCGCCGGCGCGGCTCAAGGAGACCGAGCGGGTCCAGCTCGGGCACGGGCCCGGGCGCGGGCCCATGGGCGGCGGCATGGTCGGCCAGAAGTCGATGGACTTCGGACCGTCCGCCCGGCGGCTGGTGGCCCGGCTGCGTCCCGAGCGCCTCAAGGTCGCCGCCGTGCTGCTGCTCGCCGTCGGCGGGGTCGCGCTCAGCGTCGTCGGGCCCAAGATCCTCGGCCGGGCGACGGACCTGATCTTCTCCGGCGTCTTCGGCCGCCGGCTCGAGGGCACGACCCAGGCCGACGCCGTCGCCGGGCTGCGGGCCCGCGGCGAGGACGGGCTCGCCGACATGCTCGCCGGCATGAACGTCCGCCCCGGCCAGGGCGTGGACTTCGAGGCCGTCGCCCAGGTGCTGATGCTGGCGCTCGCGGTGTACGTCGGCGCCGCGGTGCTGATGTGGCTGCAGGGCTACATCCTCAATGACGTCGTGCAGTCCGCGGTCCGGCGGATGCGCCGCGACGTCGAGGAGAAGATCAACCGGCTGCCGCTGAGCTACTTCGACCGGCAGCCCCGCGGGGAGCTGCTGTCGCGCGTCACCAACGACATCGACAACGTCAGCCAGACCCTGCAGCAGACCATGAGCCAGCTGCTGGTCTCGCTGCTCACGGTGGTCGGCGTGCTGGCGATGATGTTCTCGATCTCCCCGACGCTGGCGCTGATCGCGTTGGTCACCGTCCCGGTCGGCATGTTGCTCACCGGGCAGATCATGAAGCGCTCGCAGGGGATGTTCATCGACCAGTGGCGGCGTACCGGCACCCTCAACGCCCACATCGAGGAGACGTTCACCGGGCACGCGCTGGTGAAGGTGTTCGGCCGTCAGCACGAGGTCGAGGAGGTGTTCGCCCGGGAGAACGACGAGCTGTTCCGGGCCGGCTTCGGGGCGCAGTTCGTCTCCGGGCTGATCATGCCGATCATGATGTTCCTGGGGAACCTCAACTACGTCGTGATCGCGGTGCTCGGCGGGCTCCGGGTCGCCAACGGGTCGATGAGCCTCGGCGACGTGCAGGCGTTCATCCAGTACTCCCGGCAGTTCACCCAGCCGCTCACCCAGCTCGCCTCGATGGTGAACCTGCTGCAGTCCGGGGTGGCCTCGGCCGAGCGCGTCTTCGAGCTGCTCGACGCCGAGGAGGAGCCGGTCGAGCAGGCCGAGCCGCTGGCCGTCGGCGGCCGCGGCGAGGTCGTCTTCGACCACGTCTCGTTCCGCTACGAGGCGGACCGGCCGTTGATCGAGGACCTCTCGCTGGTGGCCCGCCCCGGCCGCACCGTCGCGATCGTCGGGCCCACCGGCGCCGGCAAGACCACGCTGGTCAACCTGGTGATGCGGTTCTACGACGTGGACGCCGGCCGGATCACCCTGGACGGCGTGGACGTCGCCACCATGCGCCGCTCGGACCTGCGCGGCCGCACCGGGATGGTGCTCCAGGACACCTGGCTGTTCGAGGGCACGATCCGCGACAACATCGCCTACGGCCGGCCGACGGCGACCGAGGAGGAGATCCACCAGGCCGCCCGGGCCACCTTCGTGGACCGCTTCGTGCACAACCTGCCCGACGGCTACGACACCGTGCTGGACGAGGAGGGCGGCTCGCTGAGCGCCGGCGAGCGGCAGCTGGTCACGATCGCGCGGGCCTTCCTGGCCGACCCGGCGCTGCTGATCCTCGACGAGGCGACCAGCTCGGTGGACACCCGCACCGAGCTGCTGGTGCAGAAGGCGATGGCCGCGCTGCGCAGCGACCGGACCAGCTTCGTGATCGCCCACCGGCTCTCGACGGTCCGCGACGCCGACCTGATCCTGATGATGGAGGACGGCCGGATCGTGGAGCAGGGCAGCCACGACGAGCTGCTCGCCGCGCACGGCGCGTACGCCGCGCTCTACCAGGCGCAGTTCGCGGCGCCGGCCGCCGAGGAGCCGGCCGAGGCCGCGGCGGCGCCGGCGGGCCAGCCGGTCGGCTGAGCGGCCGGGAGGGTTCGAGCAGCGGCCGGCAGGGGGCCGGGAGACGCAGACGGCCCGTGGGCGGTACGACCTCTCAGACAGAGGCCCGCGTCTCCGGTCGGACTTCCGGAGCGCCCACGGGCCGGGTGACTGCTCGGTATTCCAGCGCGCTGACCGCCACCGTGGCGGATCGCCGGGCCGGACGGTGCGCTGCTAGGGAGCAGCCACCTCACGAGTCCGCAAAGAATTCACTTCTGGACCACCTCCTTTCCCGTGTGCTCCAACGCTACGACGACTCCGGGGCACCGACAAGGGAGTTTTCACCGTTTGGCACTCTTGCGACGTGCAGGGACGGGTGCGGGGGCTGCTGACCGACGTCCGGCCGCTCCAGGCGTCGCCCGCCTACCGCCGGCTCTTCATCGGCTCCACGGTCTCGCAGCTTGGTCAGCAGATGACCAACGTGGCGGTCGCGATCCAGGTCTACACGCTCACCGGGTCCTCGTTCTACGTCGGCCTGGTCGGGGTCTTCGGGCTCGGCCCGCTGGTGGTGCTCGGCCTCTACGGCGGCGCGATCGCCGACGCCGTCGACCGGCGCCGGCTCGCCCTGGCCGCCTCCGCCGGGCTGTGGGCGGTCTCGGTGGCCTTCGCCGCCCAGGCCTTCGCCGGGAGCACCTCGGTCTGGCTGCTGCTGGTCCTGGTCGCGGTGCAGTCGGGCTTCTACGCGGTGAACAACCCGGCCCGGTCGGCGATGCTGCCGCGGCTGCTGGCCCCGAGCTGCTGCCGGCGGCGAGCGCGCTGAACATGGCGTCGTTCAACCTCGGCTTCACCGCCGGCCCGGTGCTCGGCGCCCTGCTGATCAGCTGGCACGGCTTCGAGGCGGCGTACACGCTGGACGTGCTGACCTTCACCGCCAGCTACTACGCGCTGCTGAGGCTCCCGGCGATGCCGCCCCTGGAGCACAGCCCGCGTGCCGGCGTGCGGTCGGTGCTCGACGGGCTGGCGTTCCTGCGCCGCTCGCCGAACCTGCGGATGACGTTCGTCCTCGACCTCTGCGCGATGGTGCTCGCCCAGCCCCGCGCGCTGTTCCCGGCCCTCGCCTACAAGGTCTACGGCGCCGGGGCGGCTGCCGTCGGCATCCTCCAGGCAGCGCCCGCGATCGGCGCGCTCGCGGCCTTCCTGTTCTCCGGCTGGGTGAGCAAGGTGCGGCTGCAGGGCCTCGCGGTGGCGCTCTCGGTGCTGGCGTACGGCGTCGCGGTGGGCGGCGCGGGGCTCTCGACCGCCCTGTGGGGAGCGGTGATCTTCCTGGCGGTCTCGGGAGCGGCCGACATGGTGAGCTCGGCCTACCGCAACACGATCCTCCAGGTCGCGGCCCCGGACCACCTGCGCGGCCGGTTGCAGGGCGTCTTCATCGTCGTGGTCGCCGGCGGCCCGCGGGCCGGAGACTTCGTGTCCGGCTCCGTGGCCAGCCAGGTGGGCGAGCGGACCGCGATGGTGGTCGGGGGAGCCGCCTGCGTGCTGGCGGTGCTGCTGGTGGTGGCCGTGCAGCGGCGGTTCCTGCGCTATGACGCAGAACACCCCACTCCCTGAGCAGGGATGGTTGTCATGCGCAACCATTGGCGTATAGTTGTCTTTTGCAACCAATCCCCCAGCTCTCTCGAGGTTCCGCACCAGATGTCAACGCTCACTGCTCCCGGGACGACCGACGTCCCGCAGATGTCGCACCGCCAGGTGCTCGAGGCGCTCTCCGGCCTGCTGCTCGCGATGTTCGTCGCGATGCTGTCCTCGACCGTCGTCTCCAACGCCCTGCCGATCATCGTGGCCGACCTGGAGGGCACCGAGTCCGGCTACACCTGGGTGGTCGTCGCCACCCTGCTGACGCTGACCGCCACCACCCCGATCTGGGGCAAGCTGGCCGACCTGTTCAGCAAGAAGCTGCTCGTGCAGCTGGCGCTGCTGATCTACGTGATCGGCTCGTTCATCGCCGGCTTCGCCCCGTCGATGGGCGTGCTGATCGGAGCCCGGGCCCTGCAGGGGGTGGGCGTGGGCGGCCTCACCGCGCTGGTGCAGATCGTGATCGCCTCGATGGTCTCCCCGCGGGAGCGCGGCCGCTACTTCGGCTACCTCGGTGCCGTCTTCGCGGTCGCCACCGTCAGCGGACCGCTCATCGGCGGACTGATCGTGGACACCTCCTGGCTGGGCTGGCGCTGGTGCTTCTTCGTCGGGGTGCCGGTCGCCGCCGTCGCGGTCGTGGTGCTGCAGAAGACGCTGCACCTGCCCACCGTGCGTCGTGACGTCTCCATCGACTACCTCGGCGCCACCCTGATCGCCTCGGGCGTCTCGGTGCTGCTGATCTGGGTCTCGCTCGCCGGTCACCAGTTCGAGTGGGTCTCGGCGATCACGGTGCTGATGATCCTCGGCGGGCTGCTGCTGCTGGCTCTCGCCGTTCTGGTCGAGGCCCGGGCCGCGGAGCCGGTGATCCCGCTGCACCTGTTCCGCAACCGCACGATCAGCCTCGCCTCCGCCGCCAGCCTCATGGTCGGTGTCGCGATGTTCGGGTCCACGGTCTTCCTGGCGCAGTACTTCCAGCTCTCGCGCGGCATGTCGCCCACCCGGGCCGGCCTGATGACCCTGCCGATGGTGCTCGGCCTGCTCGCGTCGAGCATCGCCACGGGTCGACTGATCGCCCGCTACGGCCGCTGGAAGGTCTACCTCGTCGCCGGCGGCACCCTGATGACCCTCGGACTGCTGCTGCTCAGCCGCCTGGACCACCAGACCCCGCTGGTGGCCGCGGGCGCCTACATGACCGTGCTCGGCATCGGCCTGGGCGCCGTCAACCAGAACCTCGTGCTGGCGGTGCAGAACTCCGCGGCCCAGCGCGACATGGGCGTGGCCAGCTCGCTTGCGGCGTTCTTCCGGACCATGGGCGGCTCCATCGGCGTCTCCGCGCTCGGCGCGGTGCTCGGGCACCGGGTCGCCCAGCAGGTCTCGACCGGGCTGGCCGGCCTCGGCATCAGCCCGGCAAAGGGCGGTGGCAGCTCGATCCCGGACCTCGACGCCCTGCCGCCCGCGGTGCGCGAGGTGGTGGTGACCGCCTACGGCGACGCCATCGGCCACATCTTCCTGCTCGCGGTGCCGTTCTGCCTGATCGCGCTGGCCTGCATCGTGGCGATCCGGGAGACCCCGCTGCGCACCACGCTCGCCCGCGAGGACGAGCTGACGGCTCCGGCGCCCGAGGCGCCCGAGGGCGCCGAGGTGGCGGGCGTCCGGTGAGTCGCACCAGCGTGCTCGCCGCCAAGGCCGAGGTGATCCGTTCGCTCGAGGGCGAGGTGGTGGCGCTGCTGCGCCGGGCCCGGCGCGCCACCGACGAGCGGGCCCGGGTCATCGACCCGTCGCTGACCGCCGCCGGCTTCCAGGTGCTCGCGCACCTGCGTGAGCACGGTGGCGGCTCGCAGACCCAGATCGGCGACGCCCTCGGCATGGACAAGGGGACGGTGAGCCGCCAGGTGCAGGTGCTCTGCGAGCTCGGCCTGGTCGGCCGCACCGAGGACCCCACCGACCGGCGGGCCCTGGTGGTGCGGCTCTCCGACGAGGGCGAGCAGCGGATCGCCCAGCTCGAGCGGAGCCGGCGGGCGGCGTACGTCGCGCGCTTCGACACCTGGACGACCGAGGAGCTCGGCGACCTCGTCGAGCAGCTCAGCCGCTACAACCACACCCTCGGCCGGTGACCCCCGGCCCGGGCGAGCGGCCGGCCCGGGTCAGGCGTGGCGGAACCAGGCGGCGGTGTCCGGCGGCAGCAGCCGCTCGGAGCCGTCCCCGGACACCCCGGCCCCGCTGCTCATCAAGAGCTCGCCGGCCCGGTCGGGGACGGCGACCGCGGCGGTGCCGCAGTTGACCACGCAGACCAGCTGCGCCTCGTCGTCGCCCCCGCGCCGGAACGCCAGGCTCCCGGAGGGGGAGTCCACGAGCGCGACGCGGTGGTCCAGCCCCGCGGCCAGCTCGCGACGCATCGCGAGCAGCGCCTTGTAGAAGCTCAGCGTCGAGGCCGGGTCGTCCTCCTGGACCTCCACGCTCTGCGAGGCGAACACCTCCGGCATCGGCAGCCACGGCTGGCCGGCGCCGGGGCCGAAGCCGAAGGGCGCGGTGCTGCCCGACCACGGGATCGGCACCCGGCATCCGTCCCGCCCCGGCTCCTCCCCGCCGGTGCGGTGGAAGCTGGGGTCCTGCCGGTGCTGCGGCTCGAGGTCCACCTGCTCCAGGCCCAGTTCCTCGCCCTGGTAGACGTAGGCCGATCCCGGCAGCGCCATCATCGTCAGCACGGCCGCGCGAGCCCGGTCCAGGCCGACCGCGCCGCCGCCGTACCGGGTGGTGTGCCGCTCCACGTCGTGGTTCGAGAGCACCCAGGTGGGGGACGCGCCCACCAGGCCGACGGCGTCGAGGGTCTCGGTGATCACCCGGCCGAACGCCTCGGCCGACCACTCCGCCTCCAGCCACTGGAAGTTGAAGCTCTGCTGGAGCTCGTCGGGCCGGATGTAGCGCGACATCGACTCGGCGGAGTCGACCCACGCCTCCGCGACCGCCATCCGCTCGCCGTCGTACTCCCCGAGCACCTTGTGCCAGCGCCGGTAGACCTCGTGCACCTCCGGCTGGTCCCACATCGGGTGCGGGGGCTTGTCGTCGGGCTCGCGCGGGGTCAGGTCGAGCGGCTTGTAGAGACCGTGCGCGACGTCGATCCGGAAACCGTCGACGCCCCGGTCGAGCCAGAACCGCAGCACCGACTCGAACTCGTCGCCGACCTCGTCGTTCCACCAGTTGAGGTCCGGCTGGCTGGAGTCGAAGAGGTGCAGGTACCACTGGCCGTCCTCGAGGCGGCTCCAGGCGCAGCCACCGAACATCGAGACCCAGTTGTTCGGCGGCTCCGCGCCGTCCGGTCCGCTGCCGTCACGGAAGACGTAGCGGTCACGCGCCGGTGAGCCGGGCGGGGCGGCCAGCGCCTCCTGGAACCAGGGGTGCCGGCTCGAGGTGTGGTTCGGGACGACGTCGACGATCACCCGGATCCCGAGGTCGTGCGCCGTGGCCAGCATCGTGTCGAAGTCGGCCAGGGTGCCGAACATCGGGTCGACGTCGCGGTAGTCCGCCACGTCGTAGCCGTGGTCGAGCTGGGGCGAGGTGTAGAACGGCGTGATCCACACCGAGTCGACCCCGAGCCGGGCCAGGTAGGGCAGCCGCTCGCGGATCCCGACGAGGTCGCCGACCCCGTCGCCGTCGCCGTCGGCGAAGCTGCGGACGTAGATCTGGTAGCAGACGGAGTCGCGCCACCAGGGCGACGGAGTGATTTGCACGTTCCAATTCGAAGCCCTGCTGGGTTCTGTGTCAACTCGGCGTGCCTCGCCGGGCGGGGACGGGTCGCTGCGGCCGCCGTCGAGGACGCTCCACATGGCCCGGGCCAGAGGGGACCATCGACCCATCCCCCCGCAGTCGCCAGCCGGGACCCTTGAGGTCAGACGGGGAGGTGGGAGGGCCTGATGAACAACACGCCGTTCGAGATGACCGTGGACGAGTGCCTCGAGCAGCTGCATGCCGGTGTGATCGGACGGGTGGCGATGTCCACGCCGGTCGGTCCGCGGATCCTGCCGGTCAACTACGCGATGTACGGCGACGCCATCGTCTTCCGCACCTCTCCCTACAGCGAGCTCGGCACCTACGGCTGGAACAGCGAGCTGGCCTTCGAGATCGACCACATCGACTACGAGCGCCACCAGGGATGGAGCGTCATCGCGATCGGTCGCTCCGAGCTCGTGGAGGACCCGGACGACGTCGCCGACATCCGGCGCACCTGGGACCCCCGTCCATGGGCCGCGGGACAGCGCAACCTCTACATCAAGCTGACCTGGCGCGACATCTCCGGGCGCCGGCTGGGCACCGACTGGGGCACCGCGGGGATGAGCCCGGTGACCCGGACGGTGTGAGCCGGGACTCGTCACCCGCGGCGCCGGTCTGCCTCCCGGAGGCGTTGCGCTCGGTAGGGTTCGGAGCATGACGCGTCCCGACCTCCCGGCGAACGTGCACGCGTTGCTGGACGCCGTCGTCGCGATCAGCACCGACCTGGACCCGCACTCCGTGCTCGACCGGATCGTCGCCGCCGCGTGCCAGATCACCGGGGCCCGTTACGGCGCGCTCGGGGTGGTGGCCAGCGAGGGCGGGCTCTCGGACTTCATCACCCACGGACTCACCGAGGCCGAGCACCGTGCCATCGGTCCGCTGCCGCGCGGCCTCGGGCTGCTGGGCCACATCATCGACCACCCCGAGCCGCTCCGGCTGCGGGTGCTGAAGGACCATCCGCAGTCGGCCGGGTTCCCGCAGCACCACCCGGTGATGACCAGCTTCCTCGGCGTCCCGGTCCGGGTCCGCGGCACCGTGTTCGGCAACCTCTACCTGACCGACAAGCAGGGAGCCGACGAGTTCACCGACTCCGACGAGATGCTCGTCGAGGCGCTGGCGACGGCGGCCGGCTCGGTCATCGACAACGCCCGCAACTACGCCCGCAACGAGCGTCGCCGGCAGTGGCTCGCGGCCTCGGAGCAGATCCTGGCGGCACTGCAGCCACCCGTCGACCTGGAGGAGGCGCTCAGCCAGGTCGCGATCGTGGCCCGGCGGGTGACCACCGCCGCGGTGGCCGCGGTCGTGCAGCGGTCCGACGGCCGGCACAGCGTCGTGGCGGCGGACGGGCCGCAGGTCACCGCGGTCGCCGAGCTGGTCGAGAGCCTGCAGGAGCAGATCGACGAGGTCGAGACGAACCCGAGCCACCCGGTGGTGACCCGGTCCGTGCCCGGCGGCGGGCACTGCATGATCGTGCCGCTCCGCTCGCACCTGGCAGCCGGTGGTGTGCTGCTGGTCTACCTCGACCGTGAGCGCGGCGCCCTCGAACGCGACGAGTCCGAGCTGCTGCTCTCCTTCGCCGACCAGGCCGGCCTCGCCCTGGACCGGGCCCAGGCGATGGCGGACCGCGAGGAGCTGATGCTGGTCGCCGACCGGGACCGGATCGCGCGCGACCTGCACGACCTGGTGATCCAGCGGCTCTTCGCGACCGGCCTGCAGCTGCAGGGGTTGCGCCGGCGGGTGGGGGACGGCGACGTCCGCTCCCGCATCGACCACGCGGTCGCCGACCTCGACGTGACGATCCGCGACATCCGCTCCACGATCTTCGAGCTGCAGCACGCCTTCGAGTCCTCGCTGCGCGCCGACGTGCGCGGTGTGGTGAAGGAGTACGTCCCGGTGCTCGGCTTCTCTCCGCTGGTCCGCAGCTCCGGTCCCGTCGACACCGCGGTGCCGCAGTCGGTGGCCGAGCAGCTGCTGGCCGTGCTGCGCGAGTCGCTGTCCAACGTCGCCCGGCACGCGGAGGCCAACGCCGCGGTGGTGGAGGTGGAGGCGACCGAGGACTCGGTCTGGCTGCGGGTCACCGACAACGGACGGGGCCTGCCGGGCGAGCGGCACGAGAGCGGGCTGCGCAACGTACGGCGCCGTGCCCGCGACCTCGGCGGTGAGGTCCGGCTGCTGCCCGAGGAGCCGCACGGCACCCGGCTGGAGTGGCGCGTGCCGTTCGGCGAGGGCTAGCTGCTCGAGTCGTCGGGCAGCACCTCGGCCGCGAACTGCTCGACCTTGCCCTGCCAGCCGTCCTCCAGGGGCCCCTTCAGCCCGGTGACGAGGACCGTGCCCTCCGCCACCTTCTCGAGGTGCTTGGGTGCGAGCAGCTCGTCCATCACCGGCCTGACCCGCTGCCACTTGTCCTGCTCCTCGGCAGACGGCAGCTCGCCGGTCTTCTTGTCCGGTCGCGGCGCGGCCTCGGTGGTGAGGAGGGCGTACCGCGCGTGCGGCGGCAGCTCGGCCTTCTTCAGGAACCGGCGCATCCCGCCGATCGGCTTGCCCATCCGTCCCGGCGAGCTGAAGACGTAGAGGTCCGCGGGGGGCAGCCGCCGGGGGTCCGCGTCGTGGATGTGGTGGACGTCCACCCGGTTGCCGCGGGCCTCCACCAGCCGCCGGAACTCCTCGGCCACGGCCTCGCCGTTGCCGAACTTGGAGGCGTGGAGGTACTCGATCTGCATGATGACTCCTCAGGGGATGAGGCTCAGTCCGCGTCGGTGGGGACCACGAGGACCGGGCACTCGGCGTAGTGCAGGACGGCGCGGGTCACCGAGCCGAACCCGAAGCCGCTGAACCGGCTGCTGTTGCGCCGGCCGAGGATGACGAGCTGGGCGTCCGCTGCGGCGTCGAGCACCACGACCGCGGGGTGCCCGGCACGGTCGTGCGCGCTCACCTCGACCTCGGGGAACCGGTGGCGCCACGCCTCCAGGAACCCCTCCAGCGCGGCGGGCTCGGCCTCGGTGCCCACCGGTACGTCGTCGTGCTGCTCGCGCCCGTGGACGACGACCAGAGGCGTCTTCAGCCGGTGCGCCCGGTGGAAGGCGAGGTGCAGCAGCCGCGACGCCGGCTGGTCCGGGTGCACACCGACGACGACGGCTCCGTGCTCGTGGGCCCGCTGGTCCCAGCTGTCGGGGACGACCGCCACCGGCACGGGGCTGCGCCCGGCGACGGCGAGCGAGGTGGAGCCGACCAGCATCCGGGGGATCGCGTGCCGGCCGCGCTTGCCGACCACGAGCAGGCGGGCCCCGGCGGAGCGTTCGAGCAACGCCTCCTCGACGGGACCGCTGGCCACCTCGGAGGCCAGGTGCTCGGGCCCGACGTACTGCTTCGCCGTCTCGAGCGCGTCGTCGACGGCGTGCCGGGCGGCGGAGCGGGGAGCCGGGTGGGACAGGTGCGGGATCAGGGTGAGCTCCGAGACGCCGACGAGGCGGAGGTCGCAGCCGGACCGGCCGGCCTCCTGCGCGGCCCAGGCGATCGCGGCGCGGTTGCGCTCGGAGCCGTCCACACCGACGACCACCGGTGAGTGGTCTTCCCACTCACCGGCGGCCGGTGATGCCTGGTGCTCGATCACCTCAGGACCGGGAACCGACGGACCAGGTGGGTACGAGCCCAGACACGTCCGGCACCGAGCGTGTCGCCGGCCAGGGTCAGCGCGAGGACGATCACGACGATCGCGCCGATGAGGTGGTCATCGATGACCGGGTTGTTCTCGAGGGGCAGCGAGGCGGCCCACATCATCGCGTAGAGCAGTGCGCCGGCAGCGGCGGCGATGCGCATCGTGATGCCGAGGGTGAGGGCGAGGCCGATGCCGAGCAGGCCGAGCATGAACAGCCAGTCCACCCAGGCGTTGCCGGCCAGGCCGTTGAAGAAGTCCTTGAAGGGGTTGTCCGCGGGGACACCGAACTTCAAGAAGCCCTCGGTGGGGCTGCCGCCGTTGATCCAGGCTGCGTCCCCGAACCGGTCGACGGTGCCGTCCTCGGCGACGCCGGTGTGGAAGCCCAGGGCGAGCAGCTTGTCGAAGAAGGCCCAGAGGAAGGTGAGGCCGTAGGCGAGGCGAAGGACGCCGAGCCCGTTCCGTGCTGCGGTGGTGGTGACGATGTCGGTCTCGACGAGCATCGGGGCCGTCTCACCCCGCTGGGTCGTATCGCTGTTCTGGTGCCGGGTGACGTTCATGATGACCCTCCTGGTCGGTTCCCGTCTGTTCTGACGAGTCCAGACTGCGGCAGGAGGGATGTCCCGGTTCAGGGCCGCTGGGCATGACTTCGCGGGGTCGTTGGTCCCCCGGCGACGGGACCCCGCGCGGGCCGGTCAGCCGAGCAGCTTGGAGGCGAGCACGGCCGCCTGGGTCCGGCGCTCGAGGCCGAGCTTCGAGAGGATGCTGGAGACGTAGTTCTTCACGGTCTTCTCGGCGAGGAACATCCGCTCGCCGATCTGCCGGTTGGTGAGCCCCTCGGCGATCAGCGCCAGGATCTTGCGCTCCTGGTCGGTCAGCCGGGTCAGCTCCTCGGGCTCCTCCGGGCCGTTGCGGACCCGCTCGAGCACCTTGGCGGTCAGCGACGGGTCGATCAGCGACTGGCCGCCGGCGACCCGGCGGACGCCGTCGACGAGGTCGTTGCCGCCGATCTGCTTGAGCACGTAGCCCGCCGCCCCGGCGAGGATCGCCGCGAACAGCGCCTCGTCGTCGTCGTAGCTGGTGAGGATGAGGGCCTTGATCTCGGGGTCGACGGAGCGGATCTCGCGGCACACGTCGATGCCGGAGCCGTCGGGGAGCCGGGCGTCGAGGACGGCCACGTGCGGCCGCAGCGCCGGGATCCGCGCCGCCGCCTCGTGGGCCAGGCCGGACTCGCCGACCACCTCGATGTCGTCCTCGGCCTCCAGCAGGTCACGCAGCCCGCGCCGGACCACCTCGTGGTCGTCGAGCAGGAACACGCGGATCTTCTCGTCACTCATGCCGCAACCGTAGTCACCCGCACCCGCAACGTCTCGTATCTGCCGCACGCGGGGCGGCGTGGGCGGGCGGTCCGGGCGAGGCCGGGTCAGTTGAAGACCGCGGGGTCCACGGCCAGCCACACGTGCTCGGCGGTCGCCACGACCCGGCCGTCGGCGTCGTAGAGGGTGCTCGCGGTGAACGTCTTGCGGCCCTCGCTGCGCAGCCGGCGACCGACCACCACGTGCGGCTCACCCACCACGGGGCGGGCGTCGACGCGGGCGGTCATCCGTCCCAGCACCATCGGCCGGCCCTCGAGGTCCTCCGACCAGCCGCCCACGCAGTCCAGCGCCGCCCACGTGGTGCCCGAGCCGACCCGCTCCACTCCCGGGTCGACGACGTCGCCGGACTCGGCGAGCGAGGCGTGCGGCACCCACAGCGAGGCCACCGTGTCCGGGCCGACCGGCCCCGGGAAGATGTGCAGCCCGTCGCCTGCGGCACGGTCCGGCCCGCAGGCGAAGCAGCCGGGGAACGGGTGCGAGCGCAGCCCGGGGTACGTCGTCATGGCGGCGGCGGCCTCGTCGGGCCCGACGGCCTCGACCGGGGTCAGCGCCGTGCCGACCGCGCGGGCCTCGGCGACCCGTTCGCCCTGGTGGCACAGCACGGTCACCGCCGCGTGGTCGCCGGTGGCCGCGAGGTGGTCGACGGTCAGCGTCACCTCCAGCGGCGGCGGCATCCGGAGCGTCACCTCGACGGTGGCGGGGCTGGTGTCGACCGGCACCCGCTCCGCCAGCGTCCCGGCGGTCCAGCCGCCGTTGCCGGACCGGGCCGGGCCCCGGAACCGGTGGGGGACCACCAGGACCGCGTCGTGCGCGGACAGGTCGGCGGGGTCGGGCCGGTCGCGAGACTCGGGAGGGAGAGGCTGGTCGGGAGGGGGCACGCTCATGCGGGTCTGCTCACTTCTTGATCTCTTCGAGCCGGTCGAGCGCCTCGCGACGTTCCTCGGCATGGTCCACGATCCGCCCGGGATAGCCCTCCGGCAGCCCGGCGGGGTCCTCCCACGGCTCGTGGACGTAGCGGGGGTCGACGTCACGCAGCGCTGGCACCCACCGTCGCACGTAGGCGCCGTCCGGGTCGAACTTCTTGCCCTGCGTCACCGGGTTGAAGACCCGGAAGTACGGCGACGCGTCGGTGCCCGACCCGGCGACCCACTGCCAGCCGTGCTGGTTGGAGGCGAGGTCGCCGTCGACCAGCCAGTGCATGAAGTGCCTCGCGCCGTGCTGCCACTCGATGTGCAGGTCCTTGACCAGGAAGCTCGCGACGATCATCCGCACCCGGTTGTGCATCCAGCCGATCGAGCGCAGCTGGCGCATCCCGGCGTCGACGACCGGGTAGCCGGTGCGGCCCTCCTGCCAGGCGCTCAACCGGTCGGCGGGCTCGTCGTACCGCATCCGGGCGAACTCGGGACGCAGGTAGTCCCGGGCGCTGTCGGGCCGGGCGAACAGCACGTCGGCGTAGAACTCGCGCCAGGCCAGCTCCTTGCGGTACGTCGTCGCGGCCTCGCTGCGGTGGGCGGCCAGGTCGGCCAGCAGCGTGCGGGGGTGCACCTCGCCCCACTTGAGGTGCACCGACATCCGGCTGGTGGCGTCGCGGTCGGGCCGGTCCCGGTCGCCGTAGTGGGCCAGCCCGTCGTCGAGGAACGCAGCCCAGCGGCGCCGGGCGGCCTCCTCGCCCGCGTCGGGGAGCTCCAGCCCCTCCGGCAGGTCCACCTCGGGGACCTTCACGGGCTCCTCGAACGTGAGCCAGTGAGCGGCGTCCGGCGGGTCGACCGGCTGCCGCCAGCCGTGCTCGGCCCACGCCTTCGAGAACGGGGTGTAGACCTTGAACGGCTGCCCCGAGCCGTTGCGGACCCGGCCCGGCGCGACGGCGTACGGCGACCCGGTGCGCGCCAGCTCGATGCCGTGCCCGGCCAGGGCCGCCTCGACCTCCGCGTCGCGGGCGTGTCCGTAGGGGCCGTAGTCGGCCGCCACGTGCACCCGGCTCGCGCCGACCTCGCGCGCGGCCCGGACGACCTCCCGCGCCGGATCCCCGTGGAGCACGGCGAGGCGGCCGCGGTGCCGGCGCAACGACGCGTCGAGCGAGCGGAGGCTGGCGGCGAGGTAGGCCCGGCGGCTCGGGCCCGCCGGCCCCCAGAGGCGGTCGTCGAGGACGAAGAGCGGCAGCACCCCCTCGGCCGCGCAGGCCTCGAGCAGGGCGGGGTTGTCGGCGAGCCGGAGGTCGCGCCGGAACCACATGACGGTGTGCAGCCGGGAGCCGGTCGGTGCGGGAGCCACGGGTCCACCTTGCCAGGCGGCCGGTGAACGACCGGGGGTACGGCAGAATGGCCAGGTGAGCGACCTGATCGACACCACCGAGATGTACCTCCGCACGATCTACGAGCTCGTCGAGGAGGGGATCGTCCCGCTGCGTGCCCGGATCGCCGAGCGGCTGCACCAGAGCGGACCCACCGTCAGCCAGACCGTCGCCCGGATGGAGCGCGACGGCTTGCTCACCGTCCAGGGCGACCGGCACCTCGAGCTCACCGTCGAGGGCAACCGGCTCGCGACCCGGGTGATGCGCAAGCACCGGCTGGCCGAGCGGCTGCTCACCGACGTGATCGGCCTGGACTGGGAGCTGGTGCACGCCGAGGCCTGCCGCTGGGAGCACGTGATGTCAGAGACCGTCGAGCGCCGGCTGGTGGAGCTGCTCGGGCATCCCACCGAGTCGCCCTACGGCAACCCGATCCCCGGCCTCGACGAGCTCGGCGAGGTCGCGGAGGGCGAGGAGTTCATGACCGACGTCGAGCCGCTGGACCGGGTGGTGCTCGACGGCGACGGGATCGACGGCGCCGAGACGCGGGTGATGATCCGGCGGATCAGCGAGGAGGTCCAGAAGGACGAGCCGGTGATGGGGGCGCTGCGCCGGGTGGGCGCGTTGCCGGACAAGGTGATCACCGTCGCCCGCGGCGCCGAGGGCGTCCTGATCGGCAGCGGCGGGGAGACCGCCGAGATCGAGCTCGACCTCGCCAGCCACCTGTTCGTGCGCCGCCTCTGATACGTGGCGGTCCCTGCCGCGTGCTCGAGCGCGAGCGTGGCGGTTTGCGGACCGCCGGGTCCGGATGGTTCGATTCTCGGCATGGGGCTGGAGGGGCATCGGATCGACGTGGTCGGTCTCACCAAGACGTTCGGCACCACCAAGGCCCTCGACGACCTGACCTTCTCGGTCACGCCCGGCACCGTCACCGGCTTCCTCGGGCCCAACGGTGCCGGCAAGACCACCACGCTGCGCTGCCTGCTCGGCCTGGTGGCGCCGGACAGCGGCACCGCGACCGTCGACGGTCGGGCCTACCGCGACCTCGACGACCCGATCCGGACGGTGGGCGCAGCCCTGGAGGCGTCGGACTTCCACCCCGGCCGCACCGCCCGCGACCACCTGCTGGTGATGGCGCTCGGCGCCGGTCTCGACACCGGCCGGGTCGACGCGATGCTCGCCCAGGTCGGGCTCACCGACTCCGCGCGACGCCGGGTCGGCGGCTTCTCGCTCGGTATGCGCCAACGGCTCGCCCTGGCGGCTGCTCTGCTCGGCGACCCGCGCGTGCTGATCCTCGACGAACCGGCCAACGGGCTGGACCCGGCCGGGATCGCGTGGCTGCGCGGCTTCCTGCGCGCGCTGGCCGCCGAGGGGCGCACCGTGCTGGTCTCCAGCCACGTGCTGAGCGAGGTGCAGCAGACCGTGGACGAGGTCGTGGTGATCAGCCGGGGCCGGCTGGTCCGCCAGGGCCGGCTCGAGGACCTCGACACCGGCCCGTCGGCGGTGCTGGTGCGCACCCCGACCCCGGACCTGCTCCGGCAGGCGCTGGCGGGGGCCGCCGTCGAGGCGCTGCCCGGGGGAGCGCTCCGGGTCTCCGACCGGAGTACCGCGGAGGTCGGCCACGCGGCCTTCGCCTCCGGGGTCGAGCTGCACGAGCTGACCCCCGAGCCGGACGACCTCGAACGGCTGTTCCTGGACA
Organism: Nocardioides mesophilus; assembly: GCF_014395785.1. GTDB lineage: Bacteria > Actinomycetota > Actinomycetes > Propionibacteriales > Nocardioidaceae > Nocardioides_B > Nocardioides_B mesophilus. Next base: position 2,730,051 of record NZ_CP060713.1, read on the forward strand.
TGACCGGTGAAGGAGCCGCGCCGTGACGCTCGCCCTGGTGCGCTCGGAGCTGCACAAGATCTTCTCCACCCGGCTGTGGTGGGGGCTGCTGCTCGGCGCTGTCGTCTACACCGGCCTCTCCGCGGTGGCCGCCGCGGCGACCGCCGGGATGGAGCCCGGCGCCGGCCAGGCGGCCAGCCCGCCGCTGGGCACCGCGGCCGCCTACCGCGGCGTCTACGCCTCCAGCATGTTCGGCGGCGCCTACATCTTCGCGATGATCCTCGGGATCACCGGCATGACGGGGGAGTACCGCTACCAGACGATCACGCCGACCTTCCTGGTGACGCCGCGCCGGTCCCGGGTGGTCGCGGCCAAGATGGTGGCGAACCTGCTGGTCGGCCTCGGGTACGCCGCCGCGGCGCTGCTCTCCGCGCTGGCCTTCGGTGCCCTCACCATCACGATCCGCGGCGAGGCGCTCGGGCTCGGCGCGGACCGGCTCTGGTCCAGCGTGGCCCTCGCCGCGCTGGCGATCGCGCTGTGGACGCTGCTCGGGATCGGCATCGGCACGCTGATCCGGAACCAGGTCGCGGCCATCCTGATCGCGGTGTTCGTGACGTTCCTCGTCGAGCCGCTGGCGACGTACTTCCTCAGCGCAGCGGACCTCGACGCGGTCGTGAAGTGGCTGCCCACCAACGCCTCCGCCGCGCTGACCTCGCCGGCGAGCACGATCCTGGACTACCTGGACTGGTGGGTGGGCGGGATCGTGCTGCTCGGCTACGCGGCTCTGCTGGCCGGCCTGGGGATGCTCCTCTCGGTCCGCCGCGACATCACCTGAGCCCCGGGTGCGGGGCGTCGGACGCACCGGGGCAGGGTGTGCGCCATGGACTTCGACGATCAAGTGATCCTGGTGACCGGGGCCTCGCGCGGGATCGGTCGCGCCGTGGCGCTCCGGTTCGCCGAGCAGGGCGGCACGGTGGTCGTGCACTACGCCTCCGACCACGCCGCCGCCGAGGCGACGCTGGCCGCCCTGCCCGGCGAGGGGCACCGCACGGCGGCCGCGGACCTCGCCGACCCCGACGCGGTCGAGCGGCTGGTGGCCGATGTCGTCGGCACGCACGGACGCGTCGACGTGCTGGTCAACAACGCCGGCATCTTCGAGGAGCACCCGGTGCTGGGCACCGACTACCGGCAGTGGCGCGAGAGCTGGCGGCGCACCCTCGACACCAACCTCGTCGGACCGGCGAACCTCATCCACGAGGTGGTGCCGCAGATGGTGGCCCGCGGCGGCGGCCGGATCGTCAACGTCTCCTCCCGGGGAGCCTTCCGCGGCGAGCCCGAGCACACGGCGTACGGCGCCAGCAAGGCGGGCCTGAACAGCCTCGGCCAGTCACTGGCCCAGGAGCTCGCGCCGCACGGCGTCTACGTGACCACGGTCGCGCCGGGCTTCGTCGAGACCGACATGACCACCTCGCACCTCGACGGACCCAGGGGCGACGCGATCCGGGCCCAGAGCCCGATGGGGCGCACCGCGACGGCCCAGGAGGTGGCCCGGGTGGTCGTGTTCCTCGCCGCGCCCGGCGCGGAGGCGATGACCGGGGCGATCGTCGACGTCAACGGCGCGTCCTACCTGCGCACCTGAGCTCAGGCGCCGGGGCCGGCCAGCGCGGCGAGGAACTCCGAGGTGCCGGCCTCGAGCTTGGCGGTGGCCAGGTCGTCGCCGCGGGTGCCGCCGCGGTTGACGATGACCACCGGGACGGCGAGCTTGGCGGCCCTGCGGACGAACCGCAGTCCGGACATGACGGTGAGCGAGGAGCCGAGGACCAGCAGCGCCCCGCCGAGGCCGGCGGCCTCCTCGACGGCGTCGTAGCAGCGCTGCACCCGGGTCTTGGGCACGTTCTCGCCGAAGAAGACGACGTCCGGCTTCAGCACGCCGCCGCAGCTCTCGCAGCCGGGGACGACGAAGTCGTGCGTGCCGTCGAGGTCCACGTCGCCGTCGGGGCGGGCGGCGGCCTCGCCGTGCCGGGCCAGCCAGTCCGGGTTCAGCTCGGTCATCCGCGCGGCCAGCCGCAGCCGGCTGGTCACCTCCCGGCAGCCGAGGCAGACCACCTCGGCGATCCGGCCGTGCAGCGCGCACAGCTGCCGTGAGCCGGCGGACTCGTGCAGGCCGTCGACGTTCTGGGTGATGGTCATCCGGACCCGGCCGCGCGCCTCCAGCCGGGCCAGCGCGAGGTGTCCGGCGTTCGGCTGCGCTTGCCCCATCCGGGACCAGCCGACGTGGGAGCGGGCCCAGTAGCGGCGCTGCGGCTCCGGCCCGGAGACGAACTCCTGGTAGGTCATCGGGGCCCGGGTCGGCGCGCCCGGACCGCGGTAGTCGGGGATCCCGGAGTCGGTGCTCAGCCCGGCGCCGGTGAGCGCCACCAGCGGCCGGTCCGCGAGCACCTCGTGCACCCGGTCCGGAGTCACGGCGGGCGCGGCGCCCGGTGGGGCGGGTGCGTCGGCGTACGACGGGACGCGCTGGGCCAGGCTCACGTCGAAAAGCGTACGACGCGGTCGATGACCAGGTCCTGTCCCGGTATTGCAGTTCATCGACCAGTCCGCAACAGAACGTCTACGGTGTGCGGGTGCGACAGGACCTGATCCCCCTCTCCGCGTCCGCCCTCGTGGTCGGCGCGATGTGCCTGGTGCTCGGCTCCGCGCTCAGCCCGATCGACGGAGGCGGCACCGCCGACACGATCCGCGCCGTCCAGGAGCAGGGAGGCCGTTGGCTGGCGATGGCGGTGATGTACTTCTGCGCCTCGGTGGCGCTGACCCTGGGCCTGCCGGCGCTGCTGTCGGTGTTCGTGGACCGCGGCCGCCGCCTGGGCGCGCTGGCCGTGGCGGTCTTCTCGGTGGGCGTCCTGGGCACCACCGGCTTCGCGATGCTGCTGGTCTTCTACCGCGCCCTCGTCGAGTCGGCGAGCATCAGCGAGTCCTCGCTGGACCGGGCGATCGGCGACCTCGGCCTGTCCGTCTTCCTCAACGGCTGGGTCGGCAGCTTCTACCTCGGCGTGCTGCTGCTCGGGATCGCTCTGCTGGTCGCCCGGCGTACCCCCCGCTGGTCGTCGCTGCTGCTGTTCGCGTTCGTGCTCGGGCTGCCGCTCGGGTCGGCGCTGGGCAAGGTCGGCTCGGTCGTGCAGGTGATGCTGCTGGCGGTCTCCTTCACCGCCATCGCGATCGCCGCCGTCCAGCAGAGCCAGGAGAAGGTCGTCACCTCCCCGGCGCGCAGCCACGCCTACTGAGCCGAGCCGCCACGGGCGAGCGCCCGCTCAGCCGTAGCGCACCGCGGCCCGGGCCCGCGCCTTGGCGGCCTCGACCTCGCGGTCCTTGTGCGGCGCGGAGGTGGTCAAGCCGTCGAGGAGCCTCTGGGTGGCCGCCGCGACCTCGGCGACGGCCGCATCGAACGCCTCCTGGTTGGCCTGGGAGGGCCGGGTGCTGCCGCTGACCTTGCGGACGTACTGCAGGGCCGCGGCCTGCACCTCCTCCCGGGTCGCCGGAGGCGCGAAGTTGTGGAGCTGGCGGATGTTGCGGCACATGCCAGAACCGTACGCCGCCCGGGCCGCCCGGTCAGCGGCTCGCAGGACACTGGCACAGTGGGTCGGAGAGCACCATCGCATCCCGAGCACGAGACGAGACCGAGCATGACCCCTCACCTGGAACCCGCCGCGACCCCCGGTGCGCAGGCCGGGCCCGACACCGGTTCGGGGGACCGCGCCTACGACCTGGTGCTCCTCGGTGCCACCGGGTTCACCGGCCGGCTGACCGCGGAGTACCTCGCCGAGCACGTGCCCGCGGACTGCCGCTGGGCGCTGGCCGGTCGCAACACCGCGAAGCTGGAGGAGGTCCGTGCCGGGCTGGCCCGGATCGACGAGCGCTGGACCCACCTGCCGCTGCTGGCCGCGGACGTGGAGGATGCCGCGTCGCTGCGCCGGCTCGCCGGGTCGTCCCGGGTCGTGATCACCACGGTGGGTCCCTACCTGACCTACGGCGAGGGCGTCGTGGCCGCGTGTGCGGAGGCCGGGACCGACTACGTCGACCTCACCGGGGAGGCGGAGTTCGTGGACCGGATGTACCTCGCCCACCACGAACGTGCCGTGCAGACCGGTGCCCGACTGGTGCACGCCTGCGGGTTCGACTCGGTGCCGCACGACCTCGGCGTGCTGTTCACCGTGCAGCAGCTGCCGGAGGGAGTGCCGTTGCGGATCCGCGGGATGGTGCGCAGCAACGCCACCTTCTCCGGCGGCACCTTCGCCTCGGCGATGACGGCGTTCTCCCGGGTCCGGCAGATGTACGCCGCGGCCGCCGAGCGCCGCCGCCGCGAGGGCCGGCCCGTGGACCGCCGGGTGCGGGTCTCCGCCGGGCGCCCGCACCACGACGGGGACACCGGCTTCTGGCTGGTGCCGCTGCCGACGATCGACCCGCTCGTCGTCGGGCGGTCGGCCGCCGCGCTGGACCGGTACGGCCCCGACTTCAGCTATGGCCACTACGCCGCCGTACGCCGGCTGCCGGTCGCGCTCGGCGGCATCGCCGGGGCCGGGATGCTCGCCGTCACCGCCCAGCTCGCGCCGCTGCGGCAGCAGCTGCTCAAGCGGGTGCCGGCCGGGCAGGGACCCGACGCGGAGCGCCGCGCGAAGTCCTGGTTCACCGTGCACTTCATCGCCGAGGGAGGCGGTCAGCGGGTGCACACCGAGGTGGCCGGCGGCGACCCGGGCTACACCGAGACTGCCAAGATGCTCGCCGAGTCGGCGCTCTGCCTGGCCTTCGACGAGAACCCGGCGACCAGGGGCCAGGTGACCACCGCGGTGGCCATGGGGCAGAACCTCCTCGAACGTCTGCAGCGCGCCGGGATGGTGTTCCGGGTGGTCCCGGACCGCCCGTCCTGACGGTTGCGGCACCACCCGGCAGAGCCATTTGGCGCTCCCCGGGGGACCACTTCCGGCGAACCCACCTGTGCGGGCCTCCGCCCGGCTAGCGTCGGCACCCGGACGGTCCCTCGACCTCGCCGACGGGCCGGCTCGCACCGAGGGGAAGGCACATCTGATGGGCAAGCGGTTCCGTCGACCGTCCAGGCTGGCTGCGCTCGTCGGCGCGCTCGCCGCGTCGCTGACGTTGGGCCCGCTGATCCCGGCCGCGCTGGCCGCGGTGGTGGACCTGCCCACGGAGCAGGTGGTGGCGGCGGCCGACGGCCCGGTGCTCGGCGGGCACCGGGAGACGCTGCTCGACGACCACCCGTGGCTCGTCGAGCCGCAGACCACCTTGGTCTGGCGGGCGGACCGGAACCGCAAGGTGCGCGTGGACAGCGCCAAGGGCTCCCGGGTGTGGACGGTCAGCGCGCTCGCGTCGCACGATCTCCCCCAGGCGGCCATGCGGGCCTACCAGGACGCGGCGGCGACGATGGCGCGCACCGATCCCTCCTGCCAGCTGCCCTGGACCCTGCTCGCCGGGATCGGTCGCGTGGAGTCCGACCACGGCCGGTACGGCGGCTCCGTGCTCAGCACCGACGGGATCTCGCGGCCGGCGATCATCGGCGTGGCGCTCAACGGTGCCGGCCCGGTGGCCGCCATCCGCGACACCGACGGTGGCCGCTGGGACGGCGACAAGGTCTGGGACCGCGCCGTCGGGCCGATGCAGTTCATCCCGTCCACCTGGACCGGGGCGGGACGCGACGGGGACGGCGACGGCAAGGCCGACCCCAACGACCTCGACGACGCGGCGCTGGCCGCGGCCGGCTACCTCTGCTCCGGCTCGGGCAGCCTGCTCGACCCGGCCGCGATGGCCGCCGCGATCCTGCGCTACAACCCCTCGGACTACTACGTCGCCCTCGTCATGGCCTTCGAGCGCGGCTACCGCACCGGCGTCTTCATCATCCCGTCGCCCACCCCGCCCGCCGCCGAGCAGGGCCCCGCAGCCCGGCACCGACACCAGCACCGCGCCGACGGCGCCCGGTCGGCGCACGGCGGCCGTCACGGCACGTCGGACGGCCCGGGGCCGAGCGCGAGCGCGGGCGGCTCGGGAGGGTCCGGCTCCGGTGGCTCGGGCGGTGGCTCCGCGGCCGGCCCCAAGCCGGCCCCCCAGCCGGCACCGAAGCCGTCGCCCAAGCCGTCACCGAGTCCGACGCCGACCCCGACGCCGACCCCGACGCCCTCGCCGTCACCGAGCGTTCCGCAGATGGTCACCCTGGCCGGGACCCTGACGCAGCCCGCGTCCGGCGGCTGGTTCGTCGGCGGGACCCCGCTCGACCTCGGGCCGGCCGGGCAGCTGTCCGCGGGCGCGGCGTACGACTTCGACGGTGACGGCGCCGTCGAGGCCAACAGCGAGGAGCTCGCCGGCCTGGCCGGGAAGGACGTCACCCTGCAGGTCGGCGCCGGGACGAGCCCGGCGGTGGTCTACCTGATCAACGACAAGGGCTACCGCAACGCCGACGGCGGCTTCGTGCGCCCGGCCGCGGCCTCGCCGAGTGCGGCCGGCACCACGACGACCGGCTGACCGTTCGCGGCGGCGGGGCCGTCGCTCAGAACGCGTCGCGCTCGGTCGTCGTCTCCCGGACGGTGTGCGTCGAGGTCGCGGGGTCGGTCTGCTCCTCGACCCGGACGACCTCCTCCTCGTGGACGCGGTCGCGGCGGGCGTAGGCGATGACCGCCGCGCCCGCGACGATGAGGATCACCCCGACCGTCTGGATGTCGATCCCGGGCGCCTCGCCCCGGACCGCGAAGGTCAAGATCGCGCCCAGCACCACCAGAGCGATTCCGGCTCCCACGATGTGCCTCCGACCCGTCGACGTCCCAGCTGTCCCAGAAGCCTTCATTGTCCCCAGCGGTGCGGTCCGGAAACGTCGGACGACCCGCTCAGGGAAGGACGACCTGACCCTTGCCGAGCACCGTGATGCCACCCTCGCTCACGGTGAAGCCGCGGCGGCGGTCCTCCTCGTGGTCCACCCCGATCAGGCAGCCGTCGGGGACCACCACGTTCTTGTCGATGATCGCGTTGCGCACCACTGCGCCGCGGCCGATCGTGACGTTGTCCAGCAGCACGCTGCGCTGGACGTAGGCACCGTCCGCGACGTGGTCGTGCACGCCGATCACGGAGCTGTCCACGGTGGCCGCGGAGACGATCGAGCCGGCGCAGACGATGGAGTCCCGGACGCTGGCGCCCGAGGTGAACTTGGCCCCGGGCAGCTGGGAGTTCGAGGTGAAGATCGGCCAGTCGGTGTTGTAGAGGTTGAACACCGGCAGCGCGGACACCAGGTCGAGGTGCGCCTCGTGGTAGCTGTCGAGAGTCCCCACGTCACGCCAGTAGTCCTTGTCCCGGTCGGTGGAGCCCGGGACCTGGTTGCGCTTGAAGTCGTAGACGCAGGCGCGCTTCTGGTCGACCAGCATCGGGATGATGTCGCCACCCATGTCGTGGCGGGACTTGGGGTTCGCGGAGTCCTTCTCGAGCGCCTCGACCAGCACGTCGGCGCTGAACACGTAGTTGCCCATCGAGGCGAACGACTCGTCGGGGGAGTCCAGCAGACCCGGGGGATTCTCGGGCTTCTCGAGGAACTCCTCGATGGTCTCGCCGTCGGGCCCGGTCTTGATGACGCCGAACTGCCACGCCTCGTGCCGCGGGACGCGGATGCCGGCCACGGTCACGCCGGCGCCGCTGTCGATGTGCGCCTGCACCATCTGCGAGGCGTCCATGCGATAGACGTGGTCGGCGCCGAAGACGACGATGATGTCGGGCCGCTCGTCGTTGATCAGGTTCATCGACTGGTAGATCGCGTCCGCGCTGCCTTGGTACCACTTCGGTCCCCGGCGCTGCTGGGCCGGCACCGGGGCGACGTAGTTGCCCAGCATGGAGTTCAGCCGCCAGGTCAGCGAGATGTGCCGGTCCAGGGAGTGCGACTTGTACTGCGTCAGCACGGCGCAGTTGAGGTAGCCGGCGTTGACGATGTTGGACAGGGCGAAGTCGATGAGGCGGTAGGAGCCGCCGAACGGGACCGCGGGTTTGGCGCGGTCCACTGTCAGCGGCATCAGCCGCTTGCCCTCGCCACCGGCCATAACGATGCTCAGCACTCGCGCCATGTCTGCACCCTAGGACCAAGCGGGGCAGATCCCCTAGCCTGCGTCCATGAAGGTCTCCGTGCTGACTCGCGAGTTCCCCCGGACGTCTACGGCGGCGCCGGTGTCCACGTCGACTTCCTGGTGCGCGAGCTCAGGCGGCTGGTCGACGTCGACGTGCAGTGCATGGGGGCCCCCGGGAAGGGGCCCACGCGCACTCCGAGGACGATCCGCGGCTGGCCGGGGCCAACGCCGCCCTGCGGATCCTGTCCACGGACCTGGCGATGACCGCGGCGGTGGCGGACGCCGACCTGGTGCACGCGCACACCTGGTACGCCGCGATGGCCGGCCACTGGGCGAAGCTGTTGTACGGCGTGCCGCACGTCGTCACCGCCCACTCGTTGGAGCCGCAGCGGCCGTGGAAGGCCGAGCAGCTCGGCGGCGGCTACCAGCTCTCGTCGTGGGCGGAGCGGACGGCGATGGAGGCGGCCGACGCGGTCGTCGCGGTCAGCCACGGGATGCGCGAGGACGTGCTGGCGGCGTACCCCGCCATCGACCCGGCCCGGGTGCACGTGATCCACAACGGGATCGACGCCGACTTCTACCGCCCCGACCCGGCCACCGACGTGCTGGACCGGCTGGGCGTGGACCTGACCCGTCCCTACGTCGCCTTCGTCGGCCGGATCACCCGGCAGAAGGGCGTGCCGCACCTGCTCCGTGCCGGACTGCACCTCCACCCCGCGGTCCAGCTGGTGCTGCTGGCCGGCGCCGCGGACACCCCCGAGCTCAAGGAGGAGACCGACGTCGCGATCGCCGAGCTGCGGGCCAGCCGCGACGGGATCTTCGTGGTCTCGGAGATGCTGCCGCGCGAGGAGGTCCGACAGGTGCTCAGCCACGCGCTCGCGTTCTGCTGCCCCTCGGTCTACGAGCCGCTGGGCATCGTCAACCTCGAGGCGATGGCCTGCGAGACCGCGGTCGTCGCCAGCCGGGTCGGCGGCATCCCCGAGGTGGTCGCCGACGGCGAGACCGGGCTGCTGGTCGACTACACCCCCGAGGACCCCGCCGGCTTCGAGCGCCGCTTCGCCGAGGCCGTGAACCGGCTGGCCGACGACCCTGCGCTGGCGACGCGGATGGGCCGCACCGGTCGCGTCCGGGCGGTCGAGGAGTTCGCCTGGGACGCGGTCGCGGGCCGCACGGTGGAGCTCTACGGCTCACTGCTCTGACCCCGGGTGCGGAGCCGGAGGTGTGACGCAGGTCGGGTCGTTGTGCGGATCCGGGTCGGGGTCGGCGGGTCAAGGCGGGCTCTCAGGCTGCCGATACCTGAGGTGTGGCGGTCGTGGACCGCTGCGCGGGGAACCAGACACGGCTGACCGAGGAGCCTGCGGCATGCGCACCACCCACTCGTCCGGACGAGAGACGTCGGCGGCCCTGCGGAGACTCGCAGTGCTGCTGCTCGCGCTCGCCACGGTGGCGCTCGGCAGCGTCGGCAGCGCCGCCGCAGCGCGCCCGGGCGGCGCGAGCGTCACGGGAGCGACGACCGTGAGCGCCGACCAGACCTTCGGCGTCGCGATGCCCGATGTCCCGTGGACCATGGCGCCGCTGTCCGCGCTCACCGCCTCCGTGGGCCGCGCCCCGACCAGCGTGATGTGGTACGCCGCCTGGAGCGACAACGCCGCCTTCCCGGCCGCCCAGGCGGCGGACGTCGCGGCCACCGGCGCCACCCCGACGATCACCTGGGAGCCGTGGAACCCGGCCGGCGGCGCCACCCAGCCGGCGTACACGCTGGACCGGATCACGGCCGGAGCCTTCGACTCCTACCTCACCAGCTGGGCCAGGCAGATCCGCAGCTACGGCAAGCCGGTGGTGCTGCGCTTCGCGCACGAGATGAACGGCAGCTGGTACCCCTGGTCGGCGCAGGCCAACGGCAACACCGCCGGCGACTACGTCGCCGCGTGGAAGCACGTGCGCTCGGTCTTCTCCAAGCAGCGCACGTCCAACGTCGTGTGGTCGTGGTCCCCGAACGTCCCCTACCCCGGCTCCACCGCACTGGGCGCGGTCTACCCCGGCGACGGCTACGTCGACCAGGTGGCGCTGGACGGCTACAACTGGGCGACCCTGCAGGGCGGCTCGTGGCAGTCGTTCTGGGAGGTGTTCGGCAGCGGGGTGGCCCAGCTGACGGCGCTCACCAGCAAGCCGCTGTACCTCGGTGAGGTGGGCTGTCCCGAGGACGGCGGCGACAAGGCGGCCTGGGTGGCGGACATGTTCAGCACCCTCGCCACTCACCAGGAGATCCGCGGCTTCACCTGGTTCGACTTCCAGAAGGAGGCGGACTGGCGCATCGAAAGCTCGACGGCCACCCTGGACGCCTTCCGGGCCGGCCTGTCGACCTACTGAGGGAGCTGCGGGCCGCAGGGCGGCCCCACTGGGCGCGCGACCCGGGCCCCAGGGTTGGTTCAGCGTGCTGCGCGGTGCGAGCGCGAGGAGCGGCGCTGCTGCGGGAACGGCAGGCCGTCGTCGGCCTGGTCGGCGAACATCGCCCGGAGGGTGGAGATCCCGCCCAGCTCGTGGGACGCGTCGTACCCCACGTCGGGGACGGCGGGCTCCTCGATGCGGCCGGTGATGGCGCCGAGGAACTGCGTGATGCCTTGCCCGAGCGGCATGGTGACTCCCTGTCGTCGAAACGGTGTCCAGGACGCTAGCGGACGCAGGGCCGCCGGTGCGGGACCCGAGCACGCGGCGGCGCCACGACGTAGGGTGCGCTCATGCGTCGCCTCGCTCTCGTCCTGGCCGCCGCCCTGCTGGCCGGCGGATGCTCCGGCACCGGCGAGCAGGCGCCGTCGAGCGACCAGGGCGCCGACCGCGGCAGCGACCGCCAGTTCCTCGACGCGCTGGTCCAGTCCGGTGTCATGCAGCCGCAGGCCGACGACGCGGCGCGCCGGCAGGCCGTCCGGGAGGGACGAGAGTGGTGCGCGAAGCTCACCGACCCTGCGACCACTCGCGAGGACGTGGCGCGGGCCCTGGCCAAGCTGCTGCGTGACTCCGACACCCGGTTCGCCCAGCGGGCGACCGCGTTCTACGGCACCGCCGCCCAGACCTACTGCCCGGAGGCGGCCGCCCGGCTCCAGGGCTGAGCCCTGCCCCACAAGGGCCCGGGTCGCGCTCGCGCGGAGGAGCGCCGTCGCGGTTTCGGCCGCCGGCCGGCTGGCTGCCACGTCGCGTCCACCCGGGGGCCATCTAGGGGCGCGAGCGTCGGGGACGTCAGGTCACCGTGCCCAGGAGGCCCCCGTGCGTGCCCAGCTCGCCACCCTCGTCCGCCGCCCCACCGCCACCCCGTGCCGGGTCCAGACCATCGCCCACCGCGGAGCCAGCGCCTACGCGCCGGAGAACACGCTCGCCGCGCTGCGCAAGGCGATCGCCCGCGACGCCGACCTGGCCGAGTTCGACGTCCAGCGCACGCGTGACGGCGCGGTGGTCCTCCTGCACGACGCGACGCTTGAGCGCACCACCGACGTCCGCCGGGTCTTTCCCGACCGCGGGCCGTGGCGGGTGGGCGACTTCTCCTACGCCGAGATCGCCCGGCTCGACGCCGGCTCGTGGAAGGGCCCGGAGTACGCCGGGGAGCGGATCCCGCTGCTCACGGAGGCCCTCGAGGTGCTGCGCCCGAGCGGCCTGGGCGCCCTGGTGGAGCTGAAGCACCCCCGCCTGTACCCGGGCCTCGTGGCTGAGCTGGCCACCCTGCTCGACGAGGACCGCAGGGGACCGGCCGCCCCCGGGAGCGTGATCGTCCAGTCGTTCGACGAGTCAGCCGCGCGCGAGCTCAAGGGTCGGGTGCCGTCGGTCCCGGTGGGTGTCCTCGGGAGTCCCGCCCGGGACCGGTTGGCGTCGATCGCCTCGTGGGCCGATCTCGTCAACCCGCACCACCACCGCGCCGACCGGTCCTACGTCGACGAGGTCCGCCGCCACGGGCTGCAGTGCTTCGTCTGGACCGTCGACCGGCCGGTGGCGATGCGGCGGGCGGTCCGGGCCGGCGTCGACGGCGTGATCACCAACCGGCCCGACGTGTTCCGTCGCTTCGCCGCGGAGGCTCCGGCGAGCTGAGTCCGGTCGCAATCCGGTCCGGGCCGGCGCTGGTCGGCCGATCGCGCCGGTTCCGCGCCGACTCAGCCCGGCCCCCTCCGCCTCCGTGCAGGTCCGACGACACGCGGAGATCATCGCGGTTGAGAGAGTCGTTCGTACAGCGAGGTTGAGAACGGAGTGCACCATTTCCGGTCTGGACCAGCCGATGTGGTGTCGAAAATTTTCGGACCGTCGGTCCGTCGGGTTCGCCCGATCCGTCCCCCCGGTTTGTACAGATTCCCGCGACTTGTCACCAGGGCTCGCCTTACGAGACCCGGAGGTCCCGCTGATAGCGCCGGTGCGCGGGGGTACGCGCGAACGACAGGAGAGATGTTCGAGGCGTTCATCTCGGAGGGAGATTCGACCATGTCGGTTTCAACGCGCGTAGGAACGGCCCTGGCGGCCGGGTACGTCCTCGGCCGGTTCAAGAAGCTGAGGTTCGCCATCGTCGTCGGGTCCACCTTGGCCAACAAGAACGTGCGGGACTCCGGTCTCGGGATGCTGCAGAAGAGCACCCAGGGGCTGACCAGCTCCCCGGAGGTGCAGAAGCTCACCGGACAGGTCACCTCCCAGCTCGCCGGTGCGGGAAAGGCCGCCGCGGTGACGGCGGCTTCCGCCGGGATCAACCGGCTGAGCGACCGGCTCAACGAGCGCGGTGAGGCGCTCCGCTCAGGCGTCCGGAAGGAGTCCGACGAGGCCGAGGACCAGGAGCAGGAGCAGCCGGACCAGGACCAGGACCAGCAGGACCAGGACCAGGAGAAGCAGCAGAAGCAGCGGGCCGACCAGAAGGAGTCGGACGAAGGCCCGGACGACGAGTACGAGGACGAGTACGAGGACGAGGACGAGGAAGAGTCCGACGAGGAAGAGTCCGACGAGGGCCCGGAGGACGAGTACGAGGACGAGGAAGGGTCCGACGAGGGCCCGGAGGACGAGTACGAGGAGTCCGACGAGGAAGGGTCCGACGAGGGCCCGGAGGACGAGTACGAGGAGTCCGACGAGGAGGAGTCCGACGAGGAAGAGTCCGACGAGGGCCCGGAGGACGAGTACGACGAGGAGTCCGACGAGCAGGAGCCCCAAGAGCCGGAGCAGGACCAGCCCGCTCAGCAGCGCGGTGCGAGGGAGAACGGAAGCCGTCGGGAGGCCCCTCGCGGGCGTCGCCCGCAGGCCGCCCGCCGCCGTCGCTCCCAGACGCCGGCCCGGACCGGAGGTGCGTGAGCGATGACCGAGACTGCGACCAAGAAGGTGGCCGGGACGGCCAAGGGGGTCACCGGCCAGCTACCGCTCGACCGGCTCAAGCAGGAGGCACGAGGCCTCGGCGGAGCGCTCGCCCAGCGGGGCGTGTCGGCCGCCCAGGGTCGGGTGGACTCCCTGACCGACCGGCTCAACGACTACGCGGAGGGCAAGCCAGGCCCCAAGATGGCGATGAACGTCGCCGAGGGCGACTCGCCTGCCAAGGCGGGGGTCAAGGCGATGGCCGGGTCCGTGAAGGACAAGGTGGGCGAGAAGGTGGGCGACGTCGTCGGCACGCTCACCGGCAGCAAGGGCGGCAAGGGCGGCAAGCTCAAGGTCACCAACATCGTCGAGAGCATCGACCTGCCGGTCGGCCGCGAGGTGGCCTACGCGCAGTGGACCCAGTTCGAGGACTTTCCCTCGTTCATGAAGAAGGTCGAGCGCGTCAGCCAGGACGAGGACGAGGTCACGACGTGGAAGGCGCAGATCTTCCTGTCCCACCGCACCTGGAAGGCGACGATCGTCGACCAGGTGTCCCCCGAGCGCATCGTGTGGAAGTCCGAGGGGGCGAAGGGGCATGTCGACGGCGCGGTCACGTTCCACGAGCTCGCCCCTGACCTGACCCGCGTCCTGGTGGTGCTGGAGTACTACCCGCAGGGTCTGTTCGAGCACACCGGGAACATCTGGCGGGCCCCGGGGCGCCGTGCCCGGCTGGAGCTGAAGCACTTCCGACGGCACGTGGCCACCCACACCTTGCTGCACCAGGACGAGGTCGAGGGCTGGCAGGGCACCATCCACGACGAGCACATGGTCGACGACGGGAGCGAGCGCGAGCAGGACGACCAGGAACCCGAGGAGGGTGCCGAGGCCGCCGCGCAGCAGCCGGAGGACGAGGCCGGCGAGGACCAGCCCGAGGACGAGGCCGGCGAGGACCAGCCCGAGGAGCGGACGCAGGACGAGGGCGAGCGCGCCGAGCCGGACGAGAACAAGTCGAACGGGGAGCAGAAGCGCCGGCCGCGACAGTCCCAGCGGGAGGCTCCCCGGACACGTCCTTCCTCGGAGCGCGAGGGCGCAGAGTCACGCCGCAGGTCCTCGCACGGCTCCAACAGCCGGTCCGGCTCACGACCCGCGAAGCGCCCTGCGCACAGCTCGGGCGGCTCCGGACGCGAGGACGGGTCCGGCCAGTGAGTACGGCCGACACGCAGGTCCGCGAGCCCGGGGCCAGCGGTCCCGGGCCCGCGGGGCGGCCGGCGCCGCACTCGCCGGCATCCGCACGAACCTGAGCATCCTGGCGGGGGAGCAGCGGGATCGCGGTCTCCTCCGCCCGACTCCTCGAAGGGCACACCATGACCGTTGCGCAGCAGTCCAACCGGTACCTCGACCGGCCGGCTCCGAGCAGCCTGGCAGACGTGATCAACACGATCCTGGACAAGGGTCTGGTCATCGACGTCTACATCCGGGTCTCGCTCGTCGGGATCGAGCTCCTGACCATCGACGCCCGGATCGTGATCGCCAGCGTCGACACCTACCTCCGCTTCGCAGAGGCGGTCAACCGCCTCGACCTCAACGACACCCAGACCCACGGGATCCCCGAGCTGATGGAGGACCTCACCGAGTCAGGGGCGAAGGGCAAGACCTCCGGTGCCCTCGAGGGAGTGAAGGAGAAGGTGACCGACTTCCTCGGGACGGTGAGGACGGGGAGCGCAAGCACCGCCAGACCGCGCCGCGGCAGCAACAGCGGCATCCCACGAGCCGGACCCGGGAGAAGAGCCACAGCAGCCAGAGCCGCTCGAGGGAGGAGGAGTGACCATGCCCGTCCACTTGTACGGCGTCGTGGCCGCCGGGCCCTCGCCCCCGCAGGGACTGGTCGGGCTCGAGGGCCGGCCGGTCCGCTGGATCGGCGACGACCACCTGAAGGTGGCCGCCGGCGACGTCGAGGAGGGAGCCCGGGTGCGGCGTGCGCACCTGCTCGCCCACGCGCACGTCCTGGAGCGCCTCGCTGCGCAGATGAGCGTGGTGCCGGTTCGGTTCGCGATGGTGCTTCCCGACGACGCCACCGTGCGCAGCGAGGTGCTCGAGGCGCGGCGCGCCCACCTCACCGAGCTGCTCCAGGCCTTCGACGGGCTGGTGCAGCTGACGGTGCACGCCGACCACGTCGAGGAAGCCGCGCTGCGCGAGGTCCTGGCCCGGCACCCGGAGCTGGTCGAGCTGCGGGACGCGGCCCGGGCGAGCGCCGACCCCGCGGTGCAGGTCCGCCTCGGTGAGCAGGTCACCCAGGCGCTGGAGGAGCTGCAGCGCGAGGACGCCGGCTCCCTGCTGGACCGGGTCTCGCCGCACGCGCGCGCGGTCGCCGTCAACGACCGGCGTGGGGGCCTGGAGGTCCTCGACGCGGCCTTGCTGGTGGACCGACGGGTGCAGCCCCGGCTCGACGAGGCGGTGGCCACGGCCCGCGAGGAGCTGGCGGGGCGGTTGAGCCTGCGCTACGTGGGACCTCAGCCGCCGTACTCGTTCCTGGAGGCGGTGCGGGACGGAGGAGCGGTATGGGGTTGATCAGCGGACTGCTCACCTGGCCGGTGGCGCCGGTCCGGGGCGTCGTGTGGGTTGCCGAGCAGGTGCAGGCGGAGGCCGAGCGGCAGTGGTACGACCCGCAGAGGATCCAGGAGGAGCTCGACGCGCTGGAGGCGCGGCGGCAGGCCGGACTGATTACCCAGGCCGAGGCGGAGGAGGCGGAGGAGGCGCTGGTGCAGCGGCTGCTGGAGGGTCCGCGCCATGGCTGAGACGAGCCTGCGTGCCGTGGGACGCCGCGCCCTCGAAGATCTCGAGGAGCTGGTCGGCTGCCCGGCCGAGGGCCTGGTCGGGGTGCAGCGCACCGAGCAGGGCTGGCTGGTGACCGCCGAGCTGCTCGAGGTGCAGCGGGTCCCCGAGACCACCGACGTGCTGGCCAGTTACGAGGTGAGCGTCAACGCCGCCGGCGAGGTGGAGTCCTACCACCGGGTGGGTCGCTACCTGCGTGCGCAGGTGGATCAGTCATGAGCACCACCCCGAACCGCGGCGCCTCGCAGTCTCCGGTGTTCGTGGGCAACGGCGGGCACCCGGCCTCGCAGAACCTGGCCGACATCCTCGAACGCGTGCTGGACAAGGGCATCGTGATCGTGGGGGACATCCAGGTCCGGCTGCTCGACATCGAGCTGCTCACGATCAAGCTCCGGCTGATGGTGGCCTCGGTCGACCGGGCCCGGGAGATGGGCATCGACTGGTGGGAGGGCGACCCGTTCGTCAGCACGTCGGCCAGTGAGCGCCAGGACCGGCAGGCGCTGGACGCGAACGGGCAGCGCGAGCTCGAGCTGGAGCGCCGCCTGGAGGCGCTGGAGCAGCAGGTGGGCGCGAGGGAGGTCTCACATGAGCCGCGGTGAGGGCAAGGTGCTGCACGCCTACGGCGTGATGGACAACGTCGACGTACCGCTGCCGGGCGCCGGGATCGCCGACACACCCGTGGACGTGCTCGACCTGGGGCCGGTGGCGGTGGTCACCGGGCGCCTGGACGGCGCCGAGTTCGGGGAGGCGCGGTGGGAGGCCCAGGGTCGCGACCCGGCCTGGATCGCGCCGCTCGCGCGCCGGCACCACGAGGTCGTGCAGCAGCTGTGCTCCGTGGACGGCGTCGCAGTCGTGCCGTGGCGGCTGCCGGGGATCTATGCCGACGACGCCGCTCTGGAGTCGGCCGTCCGCGATCGTCTCGACGACGTGCTCGAGGTGCTGGACCGGGTGCGGGGCCACGCCGAGTGGGGGCTGAAGGTCTATCTCGTCGACCCGGGGATGCCGGCCGCCCCCGCCGCTCCGACATCCGGGCGCGACTACCTGCGGCAGCGGGCGGCCGAGGCCGAGGCACGCGCCCGCGGCAGCGCCGGTCGCCTGCAGCAGGTGCTCGAGGCCTACGAGACGGTGGCGACCGTGTCGGCCCGCAGCGTCGCCAACGCGGTGCAGGACGAGGCGCTGACCGGACGGCACGAGCCGATGCTGCTCAACAGCGCTCACCTGGTGGCGTCCGGGCACGAGGACGCGTTCTTCGTGACAGTCCGGGAGCAGGCGGAGATGCTGTCGGGCGCCGGCATGCGCCTGGAGGTGAGCGGACCCTGGCCGCCGTACAACTTCACCGAGCCGGATCGGCCGGGAGGGGAGGAGGAGTGAGCCAGACGCCCGTGAACGCCGGCGACCAGGTCGCGCTGGTGGACCTGCTGGACCGTCTCATCGGGGGAGGCGTGGTGGTCGGAGGGGACATCATGCTGTCGATGGCGGGCATCGACCTGGTCCACCTCGGGCTGCGGCTGGTCCTCGCTCCGGCGCACCTCGGGGAAGGCCAGGTCGGGTCCGGTCCTCCGGCCGCGGGGCGAACGCCGTGATGGTCCTGCACGCGGTCGTCCCGCGCGACGCCTCGCCGGTGGCCGGGCTCGACCTGTTCCCCGGAACCGCCGTGGGCGTCCTCTATGAGACCCGGGACCAGCGCCCGGCGCCGACGACCGGGGAGGTGCTGGCCTTCGGGCACAGGATCCACCTCGCCGCCGGCGCCGGCCCGGTGCTGCCGGTCCGGTTCGGCACCGTGGCCGCCGACGCCGACGAGCTCGGCCGGCTGGTCCGTGACTCCGGGCCGCGGTGGGCCGACCGGCTGCAGCGGGTCGCCGGTCACCGGGAGCTGATCGTGCACCGCCCGGGCACCCCGGAATCCTCTGCTACCTGCGGCGTCTCCCCGCTCGCCGCTGCGGGTACGGCGGCCGCCGGGGCCGACTACCTGCGGGCCCGGGTCTCCTCGGCCCGCGCCGCCGCCGCGGCCTGGGAGGAGCTGCTGGCCCCGGTCCGGGACCGGGTCGCCGAGCAACGGGTCCTGCCCGGTCCGCCCGGCCCCCGGCTGGCTCTCCTGGTGCGTGCGCACGATGTCGAGCCGGTCCGGGCCGCGCTGGAGCGTCCGGGCTCCGGGGCCGGCGGCGCGGCGCAGGTGACCGGTCCCTGGCCGCCGTACAGCTTCAGCGAGGAGGTGCTCGATGTCGGCTGAGGAGCGCGACCTGTTCTGGCCCCTGGACGACTGGCCGCCCGACGGTCCGAGCGCGCCGGGGCAGGGTGCGGAGGCGGCAGCGGAGGGGCTCGACGGGCTCTCCTCGGCGCTGAGCCGGCACGTGGACGCGGACGCCGACGACCCTGCGAAGGTGGAGAAGGGCCTGGTCCAGCTGGTGCTGACGCTGGTGGAGCTGCTGCGCCAGCTGATGGAGCGTCAGGCGGTCCGGCGGGTGGAGGCCGGTGGCCTCTCCGAGGACGAGGTGGAACGGCTGGGCCGGACGCTGATGCTCCTCGACCAGCGCATGACCGAGCTGCGCGAGCACTTCGGGCTGACCCCGGAGGACCTCAACCTCGATCTCGGGCCGCTCGGCCGGCTGCTCTGACCCCGGGCCGGCCGTCGCCTCAGTCGACCGCCGGCCGGCCCCGGCCACGGGTGAACCACACGCACTTGCCGGCGCCGCTGGCCCGGCTGCCCCAGCTGTCGGCCAGGGTGGAGACGATCTGCAGCCCGCGACCGTGCTCGTCCTCCTCGGTGGGCCGCTGCCGACGCGGCCGGTAGGCGCCGCGGTCGTGCACCTCGACGGTCAGCTCCTCGCCCGACAGCCGCAGCCGCAGGTCGATCGGCGGTCTGCCGTGCAGGTAGGCGTTGGTCACCACCTCGCTGACCATCAGCACCACGTCGTGGGTGACGTCGGTCGCGACCTCCCAGTCGCGCAGCCGCTCGCGCACCATCCGGCGGGCGGTGGCCGGCATCGACTCGTCGATCGGGAGCTGGTAGGCGGCGGTGGTGCCGAGCGGCGTCGTGTCCACCCGGGTGACCAGGACCGCCACGTCGTCCTCGGGCCCGTCGGGCAGCAGTGCCGACACCAGGGTGGCCGGCAGGTCCTGCACGTCGGCATCCGCGTGCTGCAGCAGCTGGGCGCCCAGCGCGTCGATGCCGACGTCGAGGTCGCGGTCGCGGCGCTCGACCAGGCCGTCGGTGTAGAAGGTGACCGTCGCGCCGGCGGCCAGCTGGACGAGGTCGGTCGACATGCCGAAGTAGCCGGCCCCCAGCGGCGGTCCCGTGGTGCCGACCAGCTCCAGGTCGCGGTCGGCGGTGACCAGCAACGGCGGGAGGTGGCCGGCGTTGGCGACCCGGAGGCTCTGGTCGCCGGAGTCGAAGACGGCGTAGACGCAGGTGACCATCTGGTCGCCGTCCAGGTCCTGCACCACTCCGTCGACGTGCTCCAGGATGTCGCTCGGCGGCAGGTCGAGCTTGGCGAAGGCGCGTACGGCGGACCGCAGCTGACCCATCACCGACGCGGCCCGCACGCCCCGGCCCATCACGTCGCCGACGACGAAGGCGGTGCGCCCGGCGCCGAGGTCGATGATGTCGTACCAGTCGCCGCCCACCTGCGTGCCCTCGACGCCGGCCCGGTAGTAGGTGGCCACGTCGAGGTGCTCGAGGTCGTAGGAGCGTTCGGGAAGCAGGCTGCGCTGGAGCTCGTCGGCGATGGTGTGCTCCCGGGTGGCCGCCTCCATCCGGGCGGCCGCCTCGGCGAGGCTGCGCTCGGCGGCCCGCTGCTCGGTGATGTCCTGGGCCGAGCCCCGCAGCACGCGGCCGCGGTCGGCGTCCTTGACCACCTCGCCGCGGACGCTGAGCAGGATCTCCTCGCCCGAGGGCGGGGTCAGCCGGACCTCGTAGTCGACGGTGCCGGTCTCGGCGCCCTCGGCCAGCGCCGCCAGAAGATGCCGGCGGTCCTCGGGGTGGATCAGGGTGTCGACCACGCCGCCGAATCCTCGCCGTTCGATCTCGCTGCGGCTGACGCCGAACAGCCGCGACAGCTCGTCGGAGACGTGGACCGTGTCGGTGTCCAGGTCGATCTCCCAGCTGCCGACCCGGGCCAGGCTCTCGGCCCGGTCGAGCAGCTCCTGGCTGCGCTCCAACGCGGTGCGCAGCCGACGCTGGCGGTCCAGCTCGACGTTGACGCGAACCCGGGCGAGCAGCTCCCGGGCCGAGAACGGCTTGCTGAGGTAGTCGTCGGCGCCCGCCTCCAGTCCCTCCAGCGTGCCCTCCTCGCCGGCGCGCGCAGAGAGCATGATCACCGGCAGGTCGGCCGTCGCCGGGTGGGACTGGATCCTGGCGAGCAGGCCGAAGCCGTCCAGCCGGGGCATCATCACGTCGGTCAGCACCAGGTCCGGCAGGTGGGCCGCCATCCGGTCGAGGGCGTCCAGGCCGTCGACGGCCGTGTCGACGACGTACTCGGCGGCGAGCAGGGAGGCGACGTAGGCCCGCATGTCGACGTTGTCGTCCACGACCAGCACCCGGGCCCGTCGCTTCCCGTCGGACTCCGCGAGCGGCACGTCCGCCGGGGCCAGGAGGTCCTCGCCGCTCACCCATCGGGTCGTCTCCGCCACGAACCCGGCGGCGAGACGGGCTCCGTCGAGCTGCGCCAGACCGGTGCCGAGCTGGTCCGCGGGCAGGTGCGAGGTGCCGAACGGCACGCGCACGGTGAAGGTGCTTCCCTCGTTCACCGTGCTGTCCGCCGTGACCTCGCCGCCATGCAGGGCGGCGAGCTCGGCGACCAGCGCGAGTCCGATGCCCGAGCCCTCGTGGGTCCGCGAGCGCGCGCCCCGGACCCGGTGGAACCGCTCGAACAGGTGCGCGGTCTCCTGCGGGGGAATGCCGATCCCGGTGTCGCGGACGCGGAGCACCGCGGTGCCGTCCTCCTCGGTGACCGAGACCAGGATCGAGCCGGAGAAGGTGAACTTCAGCGCGTTCGAGACGAGGTTGAGCACGATCTTGGCCCAGTGCTCGGGGTCGACGTGCACCGGCGACGACAGCGGCTCGCAGTCCACCTCGAGCCGGAGTCCGGCACGCTCCGCCGAGGACCGGAACATGCTGACGAGCTCGGCGGTGTAGCCGGAGAGGTCCACCGGCTCGAACCGCGACGTGATCCGACCGGACTCGAGCCGGGAGAAGTCCAGGAGGCTGTTGACGAGCTTCAGCAGTCGCTGGCCGTTGCGGTGGATGACCTCCGTCCGGGCCCGTTGCCGTGGCGGCAGCGGCTCCTCCTCGTCGGCGAGCGCGTCCTCGGCCGGGCCGAGCAGCAGCGTAAGCGGAGTGCGGAACTCGTGGCTGACGTTGGTGAAGAAGTCGGTCTTGGCCTGGTCGATGCGGGCGAGGCTCTCGGCACGCCGGCGCTCGAACTCGTAGGCCCGGGCATCGGTCAGAGCAGCCGCCAGCTGACCGGCGACCAGCTGCACGAAGGAGCGGTAGCCCTCGTCGAGCGGCCGGTAGCGGTTCAGCCCGACGACCAGGAAGCCGTACGGCGAGGTCTGCGACGGGGCCAGCAGCTGCACCGCCAGGGCCCGCAGCGGCGGCTCGGGCCAGGCGCCGCTCGGCAGCTCGGGGAAGCCCTCGGCGGTGAGGTCGATGTCGACGAGGTCGCCGGTGAGCAGCTCGCGGGCCGGCCAGAGCGCCCGCGCATCGTCCGTCCTGAGCAGCCGGGGAGCGGCCGGGTGCTCGCCGGTGAAGCCGGCGGTGCCGGCCAGCCGTGCCGTGCCCCCGTCCTCGTCGAAGAGGTAGAGCATGGAGAACGGCAGCGAGTCCTGGTTGGCGCCCAGGCGCTCGCACGCGGCGGCGATCATCTCGGTCTCGGAGAGCTCGCCCATCGTGCGGACACCGAGGTCGCGCAAGGTGGCCATCCGGCGCGCCGCGATCACCTGCTCGGTGTCCTCCTTGACCACGCACAGCATGCCGGCGATCGAGCCCGCGTCGTCGGTCAACGGGCTGTAGGAGAACGTGTGGTAGGTCTCCTCGACGTAGCCGCTGCGTTCGAGGAACAGCTGCAGCTGCTCGTCCCAGGTGGCCTCACCGGTGGTGATCACCCGGTCGATGCGCGGCCCGATGTCGGCCCAGATCTCCGACCAGACCTCGGAGGCGGGCCGACCCAGCGCCCAGGGGTACTTGGTGCCCAGGGTGTCGCGGCGGTAGGCCTCGTTGCAGAAGAAGACCAGCTCCGGACCCCAGGCCATCCACATCGAGAACTTCGAGGTGAGCACCAGGCGCACGGTGGTCCGCAGGCTGTTCGGCCACGTCTCCGGCGGGCCGAGGGAGGTGGCGTCCCAGTCGACTGCAAGCAGGTCACGACCGACCCCGCCCATGTCGTTCAATGCGTCGCGCACCCGTGCCGGTCCCCGCCCTCGACTTCTTGCTTCCTCGCGGCGGTGCCGCGTTCTGGACACCCTCGCAAACCCTAGCCGACGAGAACTGGTCGGTCTCGCTGAACGAGGCCCATCGGTCCAGACAGCCCGGCTCAGGCCAGTGTGCGTCGCGGGGTGCGGGCGCCGCTCGGGCGCAGCTCGATGGTCACGGGCAGACCAGGGTCACCGACCCCCTCACGCAGGTGCGCCACCACGTCGCTCTCGAGCCGGGCTCGCACCTCCGGGATGTCGGCGGAGTCGGCCAGCTCCACGCGGAGGAACACATGCTGGCCATGGCGGTCACGCACGTGCGCCGAGACGCCGGTCACCCCGGTGATGCTGACCGCCTCGTCCTCCACCGCATCGGTGAGGGCGCTCGCATGGAGCGTGGTGAAGCCCTCCCGAGCGTTGGTCGTCCGGTCCCACCGGCTCGTCCGATGAGTCCTGAGCTGGCTGAACAGCCACAGCAGGGCGAGCACCGCGATCAGGAGGAGGACCCCGGCGACCGCCCACCAGAACCAGGGGCGCCCGTCGGGAAAGGTGCTCACCCGCTGTGGCAGCACCGGGTAGGTCGCCCGCCACGCCCCGAAGGCCCCGAGGCTGAGGGCCAGCCCGAGACCGCCAGCCGCGAGCAGGAGCAGTCCCAGCAGGGTCAGCACGACCCGGTTGACGGCGTCCGCGCGGCTGCTCATCGCGTGTCCTTGGTGGTGAGCTCGACCCGGGTCCGCATCGGGCGCTCGAGGCCGAGCGCGTCGAGGCGCGCTCTCACAGCGGACTCGACCTCCTCGCGGACACCGGGCTGTGACGGGGCCACCGTCTGCGCATCCACGCGTGCGGTACGCCGGCTGACGGAGGCGCTCGCTCCGACGATGCCGGTCGTGCGGGTGGCGGCAGCCGCGAGCGACTTCTCCAGGCTGCGTCGCGAGGCGGTGACGTCCACGCCACCGGACTCACTCCTGAGAGCCAGCGACGCCGGCTTGCCCCGCCGGAAGGCAAGGAGCAGGAGCAGCAGCCCCAGGATCACGAGCCCGACGAGAACCGTGTTGACGATCCAGTCGTTCCAGCTGTGCGTCCGCAGCCAGCTGGTCCAATCGGAGTAGGGAAGCACTGCCGGGGCGCGGCCCAGCGCGGCGGCGACGATCTCCACGACCACCAGCAGTGAGCCGAGGAAGAGGGCCAGTGCCAGCAGGGCGGAGACGACTCGGGTGATCCACTTCGTGGCCGTCATGTGACTCTCCGTTGTGCTGGGTCCGGCAGCGTCATCGAGACCACCTCCACGTCGACGTGGTCAACGCGAACTCCGGTGAGGGACGTGACCTGCGACCGGATGCGCTCCCGGACCTCGTCGGCGACCTGCTGGACCGACCTCGGCCAGCGCACCGCGATGGAGACATGCACGCTCGCGAGGTCGTCCTGGACCTGCGCCTGGACGCTTGCGGCGTCGTCGGGCCTGGCCCCACCGATCCTCATGCCGAGCACGCGGCGGGGCGCCGCGGCGGCATCCTTGACGGACATGACGGCGTACCCGGCGACCTTCTCGACGACCCGGTCGTCCACCGTCAGCCGCCCGCGGTCCTCCGGGCGGACGGGCGCGCGATGCTCGGTGCGCGCCGCGGGGTCCGTTCCGGGCACGGACCCACCGAAGGCGGTGGCGTTCATCGCGACGAGCGGTTGGATCCGCCGAGGTACTGGTTGAGATCGACCTCACCGGCGGTCACCTTGCCGACGACGAAGCCGATGATGCCCAACGCCGCTGTGATGACGAGTCCCCCGAACCCGCCCGTCGTCCAGGCGAGGCCGAGGAGCAGGCCGCAGAAGAGTCCGATGACAGTGGGATGCATGGCAACCTCCAAAGGCAAACGAGCTGGGCGGACTCGCGCCCGCCGCGGGTCAGACGACGCGGCTGGGTCGTCGTCGGGTACGTCGGAACCGAGGGATCGACACCGTCCCCTGCCACCAGCGGCGTCGGCGGACGAACCTCACCTCCGGCCAGCTCCCGTTCGAGCGCTCCTCCTGGTCGAGCTGGTGGAGGGCTCTGATGAGCTCGGCAGCGTCCCCACCCCTGTCGGGGTGGTGCGCCCGGATCAGCGCCCGCCGTCGACGCCGACGTTCCTCGTCCGGTCCGCCCGACGCAGGCATCGGGCTCACGCGGGTCACGTGAGGTCCGTCGCGGTTCGTACGTCGGCGACGTGCACGTCGACCCGGGCCCCCTCGACGAGCGGCGCCAGCGCGCTGCGCACCTGAGCCTCGAGCGACCGTACCGAGGAGCCGTAGGCCAGCACGACCGACACGAGCACGCGGCGATCCTCGACCCGGACACCGACCACCCGACGTCGCGGAAGGTACGTAGCCACCGCCCAGGTCCCGCCCTCGTGCAGTCCCGCCACCGCAGGACAGGCCAGCACCGCCGCCGCGATGCTGTCGACCTTGGCGTCGAGCGCAGGCGCGCCGCCGGAGACGCTCACTGGACCCGGGACTCCTGGGCATCCTGCTGGTCGTCGGTCGGCAGATGGATGTCGTTCACGGAGACGTTCACCTCCGTCACCTCCAGACCGGTCATCCCTTCGACCGCCGAGATCACGTTGCGCCGCACCGAGCGACTCAGCTCGACGATGGAGACGCCGTACTCCGCCACCAGGTCGAGGTCGATCGCTGCCTGCCGCTCGCCGACCTCGACCGCGACCCCCTGCCCGACCGACTGGGAGGAGCCAGGGATCCGGTCCCGGATGGCGCCGATCGTCCTTGCCGTTCCACCGCCGAGTGCGTACACCCCGGAGACCTCCCGGGCCGAGACACCGGCGATCTTCTGGACCACGCCGTCGGCGATGGTGGTGTTGCCCTTGGAGGTCTGGAGCTCTGAAGCCCCGGACTCGCGGGGGCTGATCGAGCTTGAGGGATTGCTCATGTGTCCTCCTCGTGGGAGCTCGAGTGTTCCCTTCAAAAGTACCCGCGGAAGGAGGATCGGATGCGTCGTGCGGCGGCTGTTTACCACAGCGGTCAGAGAAGCCTTGCACCGGCCCTTCCGACCGCCGACAATTCGCCGGAACGAGACCAGGCGTGTTCCTCCCCGCTCGCGTACGCGGGGCGCCGACAGCGGCTCAACCGGGACCCACGCAACGCCAACGGTGACCCGCAGCCCTCCCTGAGATAGGAGGCCACGCCGCGCGACAACTGTCGTGTCAGGCCCCCTCGTAGTTTGCAGGAAACGGCGAACCCGTCGGTGCCGCTACCGTTGCCGGCTTGCAGCCGAGCCGCCCCGGGACCTTCCTGATCTTGCCACCACGGGAAGCGAGCCCGCGCCCTCGGTCTGTGTGAGATGTTCCTCGACACCGCGACGAATCAACCCGAGTCGGGGAGGTGTCGTCGAGGTCGCGATGCCGAGTCCGGCAAAGGCATCGAAGAGGCGTGGCACCTCACCGCGGATGGGCGCCTGAAGTCGGCACCACCAGTCCTCCGCATGCTCCTGCACGCTGGTACAGGTCAACCGCGAACATGGGCTATCGCACACGCTCAGGGGCTGAGTTCGTCATGTCCAGCGGCTGCTGACAAAATGACCTTTGCCGGTGGACGTCTCTCAACACGAATGTGCACATGGCCCGCCCCAGTAGCTCAGTGGATAGAGCAGCCGCCTCCTAAGCGAAAGGTCGCCAGTTCGACTCTGGCCTGGGGCACCTCCGAACACCCGATCCGGCCCGTCTCCCGACCGACGTGAGGAGCTTCGTCATCCGCACGACCACCACCCGACTCGGGGTGCTGCTCTCAGGCCTGCTGCTGGCCGGCTGCGGCACCGGCGAGGACCACAACGACGCGGACGTGGAGTTCGCGACGGACATGATCGGTCACCACGCCCAGGCCATCGAGATGGCCAACTACACGATCGGCCGCGACGGGCTCGATCCGCGGATCACCGAGCTCGCCGAGGACATCCGGGTCTCGCAGACCGAGGAGATCGACGCGATGTCGGCCTGGCTCGAGGAGTGGGAGGAGCCGGTCCCCGAGACGGGGTTCGCCACAGGCGACGGTCACTCGCACTCGGAGGGCGGCCACGACGACGGGGGCGACGGGACGACCGGCATGCCCGGGATGATGGGGGAGGCCGAGATGGAGCGCCTGGCGCAGGCCCCGGACCGGGTCTTCGAGGACCTCTGGCTGCAGATGATGATCGCCCACCACGAGGGGGCGGTCGAGATGGCCGGACGGGTCCTGGAGCAGGGCGAGAGCGAGGACGTCGCCACGCTGGCGAGCGACGTGCGCACCGCCCAGGCCGAGGAGATCGAGGCCATGCGCGGGTGGCGGACGGCCGGCTGAGCCCGGCGGCGATTTCCCCCGACCCGTCCGATCTTGGCATCATGGGCGTTGGTTGCCCTGGCTTGGGTTGCGGTGTCACCCGATCGAAGCGCGGTGGTGTTTGCGGCTTACTGGGTACTCTGAGAGTCAGCCCACACCGTCGTGGGAGCCCGCTCATGTCGTCGACGCAGGACTGCCATGTCTGTCATTCACCCGCGCCACCGGCACCATCCGCCGGGGAAGCACCGGGTCGTTCGAGCTCTGATGATCTCGTTGGCCGCGGTGCTGGTCGTCGCGCTCACCGGCGGGTTCTTCGTCTACCGGCACCTCGAGGGCAACATCACCGCGGTCGACGTCACGTCGGCGCTCGGCACCGACCGTCCGAGCGAGGTCGTGCCGCCCGACGTCGAGCACACGCCGATGAACGTGCTGCTGCTCGGCTCCGACACCCGTGAGGGCGTCGGCAACGGCATCGGCGGCGAGACCCCCGGACTGAGCGACACCACGATCCTGCTGCACCTCTCCGCGAACCGCGACCGGGCGTACGGCGTCAGCATCCCCCGCGACACGATGGTCGACCGGCCGGAGTGCGAGCGCAAGGACGGGCAGGGCACCGACCCCGGCGGGCTGAGCATGTTCAACGCCGCCTATGCCGTCGGCGGCCCCGCCTGCACGATCAAGACCGTCGAGTCGATCACCGACATCCGGATCAACCACTTCGTGGTCGTCGACTTCAACGGGTTCAAGACCATGGTGGACGCGCTCGGCGGCGTCCCGGTGTGCATCCCCCAGGAGGTGCACGACGACATCGGCAACATCGACCTGCCGGCCGGCTCATACGACATCGAGGGCCAGCAGGCGCTGAACTACGTCCGGCTGCGGCACGTGCTCTCCGAGAACGGCGACATCGGCCGGATGAAGCGCCAGCAGGCGTTCCTGGCGGCGATGGCGAACAAGGCGATCTCCGCGGGCACGCTGGCCAACCCGGTGCGCCTCTACAACTTCCTCGACGCGGCCACCAAGTCGCTCACCACCGACCCCGAGCTGGCGAGCCTGCAGAAGCTGGCCGGCCTGGCCAAGCAGCTCAAGGACATCGGGCTGGAGCAGATCCAGTTCCTGACGGTCCCGTTCGAGACCTACGAACCCGACCCGAACCGGTTGCAGCTGGCCCCGGAGGCGGAGCGGCTGTGGAAGCGGCTGCGCAACGACGAGCCGCTCGGCGAGCAGCTCGCCAAGACCGTGACCACTGCCGCGGACAAGCCGGGTGGCGCGTCCAAGGGTCCGCGTCCCAGCGGCGGCGCCAGCCCCTCTCCGAGCACGGGATCCTCCAAGAGCGCCGAGGCCAGGGCGGAGCAAGCGGCCGAGTACGGCCTCTGCGCCTGACGGAAGACGTCCGTTCACCGGACGGTGGAACCGCAGATTTGTCGGTGTTTCGCGACGTTGGGCTTGCCGTTACCGATCCGTTACCGGACACTGGGGCGGGGTCCCACGCTGAGGCGTGCGCGGGCCCGTGCGTTCTCGGGGGGAGTCCGAGAGGGAAGAAGGCCACCTGTGAGGGTCGCAGTAACCGGTGCCACCGGGGTGTTGGGCACGTCCGCGGTGACCGCGCTGGTCGCCGCGGGGCACGACGTGGTGGGGATGGCGCGCACCGCTGAGAAGGCGGTGGCGCTCGAGCGGCGGGGTGTCAGCGCGGTGCAGACGGGTCTCGCCGACCACCGTGGTCTGGTCCGCTTGTTCGAGGGCACCGACGCGGTCTGCAACCTCGCCACCCACATCCCGGTCGGCCTGGCCGGGGTCCTGCCCCGCGCCTGGCGCGCAAACGACCGGCTCCGCACCGACGGGGTCCGGCGGATCGTGGCGGCGGCCCGGGAGGCCGGCGTACGCCGGATCGTCCAGGAGAGCGTCTCGTTCCTCTACGCCGACCACGGCGACGAGTGGGTCACCGAGTCGGCCAGCCTCGACATCACCCGGGCCACGGAGCCGGCCTCGGTGGCGGAGTCGCAGGTGCAGGAGTACCTCTGTGGCTCGCGCGCCGGCGTGGTCCTCCGGTTCGGCCTGGTCACCGGCGACGACCCGATGACCCGCTGGCAGCTGCGGGCGGTCCGTCAGGGCCGGCCGGTCGGCCTGGGGCGGCCCGAGGGCTGGCTGCACCCGGTGCACCCCGACGACGTCGGCACCGCCGTCGTCGCCGCCCTCACCGCCCCCAGCGGGCTCTACAACGTGGGAGCCGAGCCGGTCCGCCGCGCCGACTACGTGCAGACCTTCGCCGAGGTGGCGGGTCGTGACCGCGGCGCCTTCCTCAGCCCGATGATGAGCCGGATCGCCGGCAGCCGGGCCGAGCCGCTCGCGCGGTCGCTGCGCGTGAGCTCGGCGCACTTCACCTCCTCCACCGGCTGGATGCCGGCCCGCGCCCGCTTCGGCGCCGACTGGCTGCAGGACCTCGGCCGGCCCCTCCCTGCCACCGGGGCGGCCCGATGAGCGAGGAGCCGTCCTCCGTCCCGGAGGGCCCGGCTGCGGCGCCCGGCGCCGACCCGGCGCACGAGGCCGCCCGCCGCAAGCGCCTGGCCCAGGTCTTCGGCGACGTGCTGCCCGAGGGGACCTCCGACGAGCGGGGCGACTGGGGCGAGAGCGCGGCGCCGGCCAGCTCGGAGGAGTGGCTGCGCCGGCAGGTGCCGCCGCACCACGGCTGAGCAGCGGCGGGACCGCTCAGGTCAGGCCGCCGCTGCCCTGGACGCCGGCGGCCGCGTCCTCGCTGCGCACGCTCGGGGTGCCCGGCGCCTTCGCCAGGAGGTCGCGGATCTCGGTGAGCAGGGCCACGTCCGGCGACGGCGGCGCGGGCTCCTCGCCCCGGGCCATCCGCTTCTGCAGGGTGTTGTAGGGCGTCACCACGAAGAAGTAGACGACGAAGGCCAGGATCAGGAACGAGATGGTCGCGGTCAGGAACGGCCCGACCGGGAGCTTGCCCGGATTGAAGTCGTCCATGTTCGGGGTCTTGGAGCCGAACACCTTCGCGATCGCGGCCAGGACCAGGTCGGTGAAGGACGTCACCACCAGGGCGAAGGCGCCGCCGATGATGAAGGCCACAGCCAGCTCGACCAGGTTGCCGCGCATGATGAACTGCTTGAAGCCGTTGAGCACGTGAGTCTCCTGCCGGGGTGCGAGACGCTCCGGTCGTGCGGGCGTCGGGTCGCGGGCACGTTAACGGACCAGCACCACCGAGAGGAACTGGGAGACCCCGAGGCCGGCCAGCCTGGCCGCGACGTCCCGGGGCACCGCGAGGACGACCAGCGCCCCCGACTGCAGCCCCGCGTCGACGGAGCGGGCCGCCGGCAGGGCGACCACGGGTGCCCGCGACGCCACGGTGACCGCTGCCTCGCGGGCCTGCGGGTCGGCGGCGAGCACGTCGACGTGGTCCCCGACGTGCAGCAGCGAGACAGCGTCCCGGTCCCCGATCCGCACCGGGACGGCGACTGCACCGGGGTGCCGGTCCAGCAGCCCGCTGGCGAGCAGCCGGGCGTCGGTGATCGGCTCGCCCTCGCGCACCGGCCCCACCGCCGTACGACCCACCGCCGCGGCCGCCCGGGTGAGCGCTCCGGCGGGAACCCGCTCCGGCGGGAACGGCACGGTCGCGAGATCGGCCGCGCGCAGCGGTACGCCGCCGCCGAGGTCATGCGCCGCGACGAGGACCTGCACCCGCTCCGGGGGCGGGCTCGCCTGGGCCTGGACGGCCACCAGGACGGCCAGCCCGGCGCAGACCGCGGCGAGACCGCGGCGGCGGGCGAGCAGGGCCCGGCGGAGCCGGCGCAGGCGGGGGAGCGGTCGCGGGGTGAGGGTCATCCCTCGAGGCTAGGAAGTTTCGGTCCGGGACGTCGGGCGTCGTCCACAGCCTCCCCGGACCCCCGGCGAGGCAGGTGTTCTCAGGCCGCCGAGCCGCTGGTCCCGGAGGTCGGGCTGCCCGACGTGCTGGGCTTGGAGTCGGACTTGGTGCCGGGCTTGGAGTCCGAGGTCGAGGGGGTGCTGGTCGAGGTGCCGTCGCCCGAGCCGCCCGAGCCGGCCGGCGTGCCGGTCGTGGAGGCGGTCTTCGCCTCGGCCCGGTTGTCGGTGCGGTAGAAGCCGGAGCCCTTGAACACGACCCCGACCGCGTTGAACACCTTGCGGAGCCGTCCCTGGCAGACCGGGCAGACCGTGAGCGAGTCCTCGCTGAAGCTCTGGAACTGCTCGAAGGTGTGCTCGCACTCGGTGCAGGCGTACTGGTAGGTCGGCACGGCTTCCTCCACGACTCGGACGAGACTCCCCGGTCACCAGCGTGTCTGGCACTCGGAGGGTCTGACTGCTAATTATCGCAACAGTGCGGGGATTCGCAAACTTCCCGTCCGGCCCCAGACGGGTCGAACCACGCCGCGGGCCCCGTGGGCGAGGCCCGTCGCCCGGGGTCCGGCACAATGGCGGCCGTGTCCGACGCCGCCGCCAGCCCGAGCTCTCCGGAACCCTCCGGCAGCCCCTCCCGGCGGGCCCGGTTCCGGGCCTGGCCCCGGTCGCTGCGCTGGACGACGTACGGCGCCGCGGTGCTGTGCCTGGTGCTGGTCGCCGCCCTGATCGGCGGGGTGCTGGCGATCCGGCACTCGTTCCCGCAGACCGACGGGGAGATCGCGGTGCCCGGCCTCGACGACCGGGTCACGGTGCTCCGCGACGGCAACGGCGTTCCGCAGGTCTACGCCGACACCTCGCACGACCTGTTCTACGCCCAGGGCTTCGTGCAGGCGCAGGACCGGTTCTACGAGATGGACGTCCGCCGGCACATCACCGCGGGCCGGCTCGCGGAGCTGCTCGGCGAGGACGCCCTCGAGACCGACAAGTACATCCGCACCATGGGCTGGCGCCGGGTCGCCGAGCAGGAGCTGTCGCTGCTGAGCCCGCAGACCATCGACTACCTCGAGGCCTACAGCGACGGCGTCAACGCCTACATCGACGCGCACTCGCCCTCGGAGATGTCGCTGGAGTACACCCTGCTCGCGCTCAACGGGTTGGACTACACTGTCGAGGAGTGGACCCCGGCCGACTCTGTCGCCTGGCTGAAGGCGATGGCCTGGGACCTGCGCGGCAACATGGAAGACGAGATCACCCGCGGGCTGATGGCGGGCTCGCACTCCGAGGCCGACATCGCCGAGCTCTTCCCCTCCTACCCCTACCGCCGGCACCGCCCGATCGTCACCCAGGGCGCGGTCGTGGACGGCGTCTACGAGGCCCGGGCGCAGCGGGGCGGCACCCGCAAGCCCGCCCGGCCGGCGTACGGCGGCGAGGTCGCCGCCGCGCTGGGGGACCTGCGGTCCGGGCTGGACGCGATCCCCGAGCTGCTCGGCCACGGCAGCGGCCTCGGCAGCAACTCCTGGGTGGTCGGCGGGGACCGGTCCACGACCGGCAAGCCGCTGCTGGCCAACGACCCGCACCTGGGCGTCTCGGTGCCGGGCATCTGGTACCAGATGGGGCTGCACTGCACCACGCTCAGCGAGGCGTGCCCGTTCGACGTCACCGGGTTCACCTTCGCCGGCCTGCCCGGGGTGGTGATCGGCCACAACCAGCAGATCGCCTGGGGCTTCACCAACCTCGGTCCCGACGTGGTCGACCTCTACCTCGAGAAGGTGCAGGGCAAGGACTACGTCTACGACGGCGGCCTCAAGCCGCTGGGGACGCGGGAGGAGTCCATCGAGGTGCTCGGCCGCGACGAGCCGTTCACCTTCACCGTCCGCTCGACCCGGCACGGGCCGCTGCTCTCCGACGTGTCCGCCCAGCTCAGCACCGTCGGCGCCAACTCGCCGACCGGCGCCGACGCCCCGGACCGGGGCAACGGCTACGGGGTGGCGATCTCGTGGACGGCGCTGCAGCCGAGCCGGACCGCCGACGCGATCTTCGAGATCGACGCGGCCACCGGCTGGGACGAGTTCCGCAGCGCCGCCTCGGACTTCGCGGCGCCTTCGCAGAACCTGGTGTACGCCGACCGCGACGGCCACATCGGCTACCAGGCCCCGGGCCTGATCCCGATCCGCAAGTCCGGCAACACCGGCGACTACCCGGCCGAGGGCTGGCTCGCATCCGACGACTGGACCGGCAAGTACGTCCCCTTCGAGGCGCTGCCGAGCGTGCTCGACCCCGACGACGGCTTCGTGGTCACCGCGAACCAGGCGGTCGTCGGCCGGAGCTACCCCTACTACCTCGGCGATTCGTGGGCGCCCGGCTACCGCTCCGACCGGATCCTGGAGCTGATCCAGGCGAAGGCGAAGCTCGACGTCGACGACATGGCCCGGATCCAGCTCGACACCCGCAACGGCTTCGCGCCGACGCTGGTGCCCTACCTGCTCGACATCCTGATGCCCTCGGAGTACCTCGGCGCCGGTCAGCGGCTGCTGCAGAGCTGGAACTTCGACCAGGACCCGGACTCGGCGGCCGCGGCGTACTTCAACGCGGTCTACGACCAGGTGCTCGCGCTGACGTTCCACGACGACCTGCGCGAGAACGTCTGGCCGGACGGGTCGGGCCGCTGGTTCGAGGTGCTGCGCACGCTGCTCGCGCAGCCGGAGAGCCACTGGTGGGACGACGTCGACACCGAGACCGTGGTGGAGCACCGCGACGACATCCTGCAGGAGGCGATGGCGCGGGCCCGCGACGACCTCGTGGTCCGCCAGGCCCGCCGGGCGGTCGACTGGACCTGGGGCCACCAGCACCGGCTCGACCTGGAGAACCAGACGCTCGGCCAGTCCGACGTCGGGGTGGTGAGGTGGCTGCTCAACCGCGGCGGCTACCAGGTCGGCGGCGGCGGTGAGATCGTCGACGCCACCAAGTGGGACGCCGCCAGCGACAGCTACGCCGTCACGGCCGCGCCGTCGATGCGGATGGTCGTCTCGCTCGCCGACTTCGACGACTCCCGGTGGATCAACCTCACCGGGGTCAGCGGGCACGCCTTCAACGCCCACTACGTCGACCAGACCGACCTGTGGGTGGAGGGCCGCACGCTGCCCTGGGCCTACACCCGCGACGCCGTCGAGGACGCCGGCAAGGACACCCTCACCCTCGTCCCAGCCGGATGACGCCGGCCGCCGGCAGGACCACCGCGGTGACCCGCCGGTCGTGCGGGTCGTGGGGCACGTCGTCGAGCAGCTCCCCGTCGTGGAGGAGCGCGCACACGAACGTGCCCACGGGGACGCGGGCCAGCGCGCGGTCGTAGGAGCCGCCGCCCCGGCCGAGCCGCATCCCGCTCCGGTCCACCGCGAGTGCCGGCACCAGCACCGCGTCGGGGGTGGCGACCGAGTCGGGGCCGAGCCGTCTGCCGGCCGGCTCCAGCAGCCCGCGGGGCGCCGGCAGCAGCGAGTCGGGCCCGTCGTACGCCGCCCAGTCCAGGTCGCCGTCGGGCAGCAGCACCGGCAGCACCACCCGTTTCCCGGCCGCGACCAGCCCGTCGAGCAGCGGCCCGGTGAGCGGCTCGCGACCCACGCCGACGTACGCCGCCACGGTCGCCGCGCGGCGCACCTCGGGCGCGGCCAGCAGGTGCCCGGCGATCTCCCGGGCCGCCTGCGCCTGCTCCAGCACCGAACGCCGCGAGCGGTCGGTGACCAGCTGGTCCCGCAGAGCGGTCTTCTGCGCCTCGGCCGTCACGCCGACGACGCTACCGGCTAGATTCGGCGCCATGAGCGACGAGGGACTGAAGCTGGCCCGGGAGAAGATGACGGCAGCGGGTGTCGACCCGGTCGCGATCGACGTGTTCGCCTACTACTACCGGCTCGTCGAGCGCGGCGAGACCGGCATGGTCCCGGAGTCGACGATCGAGCCGCTGGACATGCCCGCGCTGGCCGACGTCACCGTCGGCGACGAGGCCGCCAGCGAGGCGCTCGGGCGCACCGCGGTCGTGAAGCTGAACGGCGGGCTCGGCACCTCGATGGGGATGGCGCGGGCCAAGTCGCTGCTCGAGGTGCGCGACGGCCTCACCTTCCTCGACATCATCGTGCGTCAGGTGCTGGCGCTGCGCCGCCGGCACGGCGCCGCCCTGCCGCTGATCTTCATGAACAGCTTCCGCACCTCCGCGGACACCCTCGAGGTGCTGGGCCGCTACCGCGACCTCGCGGTCGACGGCCTGCCGCTGGAGTTCCTGCAGAACAAGGAGCCCAAGCTCCGCGCCGACGACCTGACCCCGGTGGAGTGGCCGGCCGACCCGACGCTCGAGTGGTGCCCGCCGGGGCACGGTGACATCTACACCGCAATGCAGGGGACCGGGCTGCTCGACCAGCTGGTCGACGCCGGCTTCACGCAGGTCTTCGTCTCCAACTCCGACAACCTCGGGGCGGTGCCCGACGCCCGGGTGGCCGGCTGGTTCGCCGGGTCCGGCGCGCCGTTCGCGATCGAGGCGGTCCGCCGTACTCCCTCCGACCGCAAGGGCGGCCACTTCGCCACCCGCAAGGCCGACGGCCGGATCGTGCTGCGGGAGACCGCGCAGACCCTCGAGGAGGACCAGGACGCGCTCGGCGACCTGAGCCGGCACCGGTTCACCTCCACCAACAACCTGTGGTTCGACCTGCGGGCGATGAAGGCCGAGCTGGACGCGCGCGACGGCATCCTCGGCCTGGCGCTGATCAAGAACACCAAGACGGTGGACCCCGCGGACCCGAGCACCCCCGAGGTGATCCAGATCGAGACCGCGATGGGAGCGGCGATCGAGGTCTTCGACGGCGCCACCACCATCGAGGTGGGCCGGGACCGGTTCGTGCCCGTGAAGACCACCAACGACCTGCTGGTGCTGCGCTCCGACTGCTACTCCCTCACCGACGAGTACGTGCTCCGGGTCGCCGAGCAGCTCGACGGGAAGGTTCCCTTCGTCGACCTGGACTCCTCGCACTACAAGCTGGTCGACGACTTCGACCAGCGGTTCCCCGACGGGACGCCCTCGCTGTGCCGCGCGACCAGCCTGGTCGTCAACGGCGACTGGCGCTTCGGAGCCGAGGTGCGGGTGGTCGGGGATGGCCGGCTCGAGGACGCGGGGGAGCCCGCCGTCGTCGAGTCCGGGACGGTGCTCGGAGAGGGTTAGGGTTCCGGCATGCCCTCCTCCCCGATGCCCACCGACCGGCTGAGCACGGTCGACGAGCACGTCGAACGGATCCTGGACGCGCTGGTCCCGCTGCCGCCCTACGACCAGCCGCTGCTGGAGTCGCTCGGGCTGCCGGTGTGCGAGGACGTGTCCGCGCCGATGGACCTGCCGTCCTTCGACAACTCCGCGATGGACGGCTACGCCGTCTACTTCGACGACGTGGCCTCGGCCTCGACCGACCACCCGGTGCACCTGCCGGTGGTGGGGGAGATGGCGGCCGGCCAGACCCGGATGCTGGCGCTCTCCCCGGGTACGACGGTGCGGATCATGACCGGGGCGCCGGTGCCGCAGGGCGCCGACTCGGTGGTACCGGTGGAGTGGACCGACGGCGGGGTCGCCAACGTCCGGATCACCCGGGCGCCGACCCGGGGCCAGCACGTGCGCTACCGCGGCGAGGACGTCCGCACCGGCGACGTCCTGCTGGAGGACGGCACGATCCTCGGCCCGCGCCAGCTGGGGCTGCTGGCCTCGGTGGGCCGTGCCCAGGTCGCCGCCCGGCCGCGACCGCGGGTGGTGATCATGTCGACCGGCTCCGAGCTGCGCGAGCCGGGCACCGGGCTCGGCCACGACTCGATCTACGACGCCAACTCCTACATGCTCGCCGCCGCGGCCCGCTCCGCCGGC
Organism: Nocardioides mesophilus; assembly: GCF_014395785.1. Lineage (GTDB taxonomy): Bacteria > Actinomycetota > Actinomycetes > Propionibacteriales > Nocardioidaceae > Nocardioides_B > Nocardioides_B mesophilus. Next base: position 2,766,723 of record NZ_CP060713.1, read on the forward strand.
GCGATCGCCTACCGGGTCGGCATCGTCTCCGACGACCCGCAGGAGTTCTCCGACGCGCTGAGCGACCAGCTGGTGCGCGCCGACCTGGTGGTGACCAGCGGCGGCGTCAGCAAGGGTCAGTACGACGTGGTCAAGGAGGTGCTCACCGAGCTCGGCACCGTCTCCTTCGGCGAGGTGGCCATGCAGCCGGGCAAGCCGCAGGGCTTCGGCTTCGTCGGCGAGGACGACACCCCGATCCTCACGCTGCCGGGGAACCCGGTCTCCTCCTACGTCTCCTTCGAGGTGTTCGTGGTGCCGGCGATCCGGCGGATGATGGGCCGGCTGCCCTACCGGCGACCACTGGTCCGGGCGCTGCTCGGCCAGGGGCTCTCCTCGGCCCCGGGGCGGCGGCAGTTCGTCCGGGCCCGGTTCGGCATCGACGGCAAGGGCGCCCACGTGCAGCCGGTCGGCGGCCACGGGTCGCACCTGGTCGGAGACCTGTCGGACGCAAACGCGCTGATCGAGGTGCCCGAGGACGTCACCAGCCTGTCCCCGGGCGACCAGGTGCAGGTGCTCGTGCTGGACCGGGACTTCTGATGTCCGACGTGCCCAGGCTCACCCACGTCGACGAGTCGGGAGCCGCCCGGATGGTCGACGTCTCCGCCAAGGAGGTCACCGCCCGGGTGGCGGTCGCCACCGGCAGGGTCCGGGTCTCCGCCGAGGTGATCGGCCTGCTCCGGGGAGAGGGCGTGCCGAAGGGTGACGCTCTCGGGGTCGCCCGGGTGGCCGGGATCATGGCCGCCAAGCGCACCCCGGACCTGGTCCCGCTGTGCCACCCGCTGGCGATCTCGGGCGTCACGGTCGACCTCGTGGTGGCCGACGACGCGGTGGAGATCACCGCCACCGTGCGCACGACGGACCGCACCGGTGTGGAGATGGAGGCGCTGACGGCGGTCTCGGTGGCGGCACTCACGGTCGTCGACATGGTCAAGGCGGTCGACAAGGCCGCGGTGATCGACGACGTACGCGTGCAGTCGAAGTCCGGCGGCAAGAGCGGCGACTGGAAGCGGCCGTGAAGGCGACCGTGGTGGCGGCCTCCAACCGAGCGGCGGCCGGCGTCTACGAGGACACCACCGGTCCGCTGATCGTGGCGGCGCTCGAGGAGCTCGGCTTCGAGGTCACCGGGCCGGTCGTGGTGCCCGACGGCGAGCCGGTGGCCGGGGCGATCCGCGCGGCGATCGAGGCCGGCGCCCGGGCGGTCGTCACCACCGGAGGCACCGGGCTCACGCCCACCGACCTCACGCCCGAGGTGACCAGGCCGCTGCTGGACCGCGAGGTGCCCGGCATCGCCGAGGCGATCCGCGCCTACGGCGTCGCGAACGGCGTGCCCACCGCGGCGCTCTCCCGGGGCCTGGCCGGAGTCAGCGGCCAGGCGCTCGTGGTGAACCTGCCCGGCTCCCGCGGCGGCGTGAAGGACGGCCTGGCCGTGCTGGCGCCCCTCCTCCGCCACGCGGTGGAGCAGATCGTGGGGAGCGACCACTGACCAGCCCGTGGCGTGCCGAGCTGCGAGCCGGGTCGGTGGGGCTGCGGCCGCTCTCGCGTCACGACGCCCGGGACTGGCACGAGGTGCGCCGGCGCAATGCGGCGTGGCTGGCGCCCTGGGAGGCCACGGTGCCGCCGGGCGACCGCACCGCGCCGCGCAACTTCCAGGAGCTGGTCCGTGACCTGCACCGCCAGGCCCGCGAGCACCGCACCCTGCCGTTCGCGCTCACCGTCGACGACGCCTTCGCCGGCCAGCTGACGGTCACCAACATCACCGGCGGCTCGGCGCGCTGGGGCCAGGTGGGCTACTGGATCGACCAGCGGCACGCCGGCCGCGGCGTCGTGCCGACCGCGGTCGCGCTGGCGGTCGACCACTGCTTCTTCGAGCTGGGGCTGCACCGCATCGAGGTCGCGATCCGGCCGGAGAACGCCGCCAGCCTGCGGGTGGTGGAGAAGCTCGGGTTCATCGAGATCGGCTACGCGCCGCGTTACCTGCACATCGACGGCGACTGGCGCGACCACCGGCTCTTCGCGCTCACCGTGGAGGACTGCCAGGGGGGCCTGCTGCGGCGGTTCCGGCAGCAGACCGGCTCCTGAGCACAGAATTCACAGCAGTCACAGGAGTTGCCTGGCGACACACCGCTGCGCCTGCGGGGCGGGGCGGCGCCGCGCTCCTATCGTCTCTCCCGTGGACCTGTCTGGAATCATCTTCGTTGTGCTCGCCGTCGCGTGGGCCGTGTACCTGATTCCCAAGGCGCTCAAGCACCACGACGAGGTGGCCCGGACCCGGTCGATCGACCGGTTCTCGACCGCCATGCGGGTGCTGGCCCGGCGGGAGCCGGTGGGCTCGGGCGACGCCCGGCTCGTCGTCACCCGGGCTCGCGCCGCCGACAACCCCCAGGTGGTGGTGCCGGCGACCCGGCCCGTGGCGGGTGCCCGGCCCCGGCCCCGGCCCGCTGCGCAGCGCGCCGCGGCCCGGACGGCTGCGCGTCGTCGCCGTCGCGTCCTCACCGTGCTGCTGCTGAGCACCGCGGTCGTCGTCGTGCTCGCCGCCTTCGCGGTGCTGCCGTGGTGGTCGGTGACGGTCCCCTCCGGCCTGGTCGTGCTCTTCCTGCTCGTGTGCCGCACCCAGGTCCGCCGGATGCGCAGCGCCGGCTGGACCGCGGACCTCGAGCAGGCGCTCGCGGACGAGTCGCCGGTCGTGATCGACCCGGTCGCCGGCCAGGTCCGGCGCGCGGCCCGCGTCGAGGCGCCGTACGGCACTCCGGTCGCGCCGGCCGCCCGCAACGCGCAGGGCTTCGTCGAGGTCGACCCCGACGACGACACCATGTCGATCCCGGCCGTCGTCGACGCGGTGGTCATGGCCACCGTCGACGGGGGTTCGCTGTGGGACCCGCTGCCGGTCACGCTGCCGACCTACGTCACCAAGCCCAAGGCCCGTCGCACCGTCCGCACCATCGACCTCGGCGAGCCGGGCACCTGGACGTCCGGGCGCACCGCCGAGGACGCCGGGATCGCCGCGGAGGCGGCGGCCGCCGAGGGTGCGGCGGCCACGGCCTCCGAGGGTGCGGCGGCCACGGCCTCCGAGGAGCTCGACGAGGCTCCCCGCGCCGTCGGGTCCTGAGTTAGGAACCGCCCGGCACGGGTGATATCTTTTCTCTTCGCGCCGGTTCGCCCGGCGCACCGGGGCTGTGGCGCAGTTGGTAGCGCGTCTCGTTCGCAATGAGAAGGTCAGGGGTTCGAATCCCCTCAGCTCCACCACACCTGTAGGTCAGGGCCGACGCCCGTCATCCCGAACCAGGGAGATGGACCGGGGCGTAGCGCTCGACTTGCTCCGCACGACGAGACGGCGGCATCCGGCACTCGCACAAGAGTGTCGGATACCGCCGACCGTGCGTCCGACTACTTGACCTCGGAGCGGCGCAGGAAGAGCAGTCCGATGACGAGCGGAAGCGCGATCCAGATGGCGGTGGTCGAGGCCAGCATCGCCCACTCCCTCGCCGTGTCCGTGTCGTTCTCGAACAGTGCGACCTGCGTGTAGTTCCAGTCGATCCACGGCTGCAGGTCGGCGAACCACGAACGCACCTGGGCGAGAAGGGCCAGGATGCCCGGCAGGACCAGGGAGACGACGAAGTAGCCCACGATCGCTGCCGCGGAGCTGCGCAGCACGACACCGAGCGTGAAGCCGATGGCCATGCCGACCAGGTTCCCCAGGAGGATCTGCGCCGCGGCTGCCAGGGAGACGTCCCAGACCGTGTCGAGGCTCATGATCGTGGACCCGAGCAGGTTGCCGACGGCACCGACGGCGAACGCGACGGCCATCGAGACGACCCCGACCACGAAGGTCGCGAACGCCTTGGCCCCGATGACGCGGCCGCGGCTCGGCACCAGCGTGAACGTCGTGAGCCCGCTGCGCTGGCTCCACTCGCTGGTGACGCCCAGGATCGCGATCATCGGCAGGATCACCGACATCGGGAAGCCGATCGCCGCGGCGAAGTTCTCGTAGGTGATCTCGCTGTCCGGGGCGAAGATGAGGACCGCCCCGGTCGCCATGACCGACAGGACACCGATGCTGACGAGCATCCAGAATCCCGAGCGGGTGTTGAACATCTTGCGGAGCTCGATCGTGACCAGCCGGGTGGTCGGGATTGGACGGACGATCCGTCGGGCAGGCGCGGCCTCGTTGGTGTCGGGAGAGATGGTCGTGGCGGTCATGCCGCAACTCCTTCGCGTTGGGTGTCGGCAGTGAGCGACAGGAACATGTCCTCGAGCCCGGCGCCCTCGGCGGATCGGAGCTCGGTGAGGGCGATGCCCGCTGTCAGGGCCACGGCCCCGACCCGGGCGGGGTCGGCGTCCGTGCGGACCGAGCCGTCCCCTGCGAGCGTGCTGGGGATCCCGGCCTGCTCGAGGGCTTGCATGAGGTCGCGCGGTGACGTCGATCGGACGAGCGTCCCCGCTGCGGCCAGCAGCTCTTCCTTGCTGCCGGACGCGACGATCTTGCCGTTCCCGATCACGACCAGGTCGTCGGCGATGACCTCGATCTCGTGCAGCAGGTGCGAGGACAACAGGACGGTTCCGCCCTGGCCGGCGAAGCCCGTCAGCAGGTCGCGCATCCACCGGATCCCGGCGGGGTCGAGCCCGTTGGCCGGTTCGTCGAGGATCAGCACCCGGGGGTCCCCGAGCAGTGCGGTGCCGATGCCCAGTCGCTGACGCATGCCGAGGGAGTAGTTGCGCACGCGGCGCCTGGCCTCCGATGATGTCAGGCTGACGAGCTCGAGCATCTCGTCGACGCGGCGGCGGGGCAGACCCATGGTGTCGGCGGCGATCGTGAGGATCTCGCGTCCGGTGCGGCCGGCGTGCTGGGCGGAGGCGTCGAGGAGGACGCCCACCTCGAGGCCGGGGTTGGGGAGGTCGGCGAACCGTTCTCCGTTGATGGTCGCGGTGCCGGACGTCGGCACGGTCAGGCCGACCATCACGCGCATCGTGGTGGACTTCCCGGCGCCGTTCGGGCCGAGGAAGCCGGTGACGCGACCGGGCAGGGCGGTGAAGGAGACGTTGTCGACGGCGGTGAAGCCGGCGTACCTCCGGGTCAGCGAGTCAACAGTGATCATGTGACAACCCTCGCCGCCTCCCGGCGTACGCACATCGACGTCGAGGCCGGACCCTCCTCCGCCGTGGGGAGGAGCGGGGTCTCGTTCTTTCGGTCGGTCCCCGAGGCCTCGGCGGTCCCTAGGCTGGGCGGGTGATCACCAACGCCCTGCGCTCGCTGTGGGCGGAGCCCCGCGCTGCCGCCGTTCCCGAACGGCTGTCGCGCGACTGGGTGCTGGTCGGCGCGGTGATGGTGACGGCGCTGCTCGAGGGATTCCTTCGGGACGACGTCGCCTGGCGGCCGTTCGCGACGATCGTGGCGGTGGTACTCGCGCCGGTGCTGCTCTGGCGGCGTACCCGGCCGCTGGCCTGTGTCGTGGTGGCCTTCGGCACCGCGATGGTGTTGGGGCTGGCGACCCTGGCGGGCGGGGCCCCAGCGTCGGCCTCGACACGCTGATCTTCGTCCTGGTCCTCGTCTACGCGCTGGTCCGCTGGGGCTCAGGGCGCGAGATCGTGATCGGGCTGGCGGTGGTGGCGGTCGCTGCGGTCATCGGCACGGTCGCCGACTACACCGGGCCTGCCGCCGTCATCGGCGGGTTCGGCGTCCTGGCGGCGTCAGCGGCGGGCGGAGCGGCGTTCCGCTACCGCTCCGAGAGCTGGCGCCGGGCGTCGGACCAGATCCGCAGCCAGGAGCGGGTCGACCTCGCCCGCGAGCTGCACGACACGGTCGCCCACCACGTCTCGGCGATCGCTGTGCAGGCGCAGGCGGGCCGGGCGATGGCCGGGCAGCGACCCGAAGCGGCCTTCGAGGCGCTGGCGGTCATCGAAGGGGAAGCGTCGCGGACGCTGGCGGAGATGCGGGCGATGGTCCGGGTGCTGCGTGACGGAGCGCCGGCGGAGTACGCCCCCCAGCGCGGCGTTGCCGACCTGGCGTTCCTCGCCCGGCGCGGCCCGGTGCCGGTGGTGGACGTGGAGGTGCCGGATGACCTGGACGAACTTCCGCTCCAGGTCGACGTGGCGGTCTACCGGCTGGCGCAAGAGGCGCTGACCAACGCGCTGCGGCACGCCCGCAACGCCTCCCGCGTGGAGATCCGGGTCTTCGAGGGTGGAGGAAGGCTGCGGCTACGCGTGACCGACGACGGACAGATCGACCCGGTGCGGCCGGCGAGCCACGGTTTCGGGCTGCTGGGGATGACCGAGCGCGTGCAGCTGCTCGGCGGCACGCTGCGTGCCGGGCCGGCGCCTGGGGGTGGGTGGGCGGTCGACGCCGAGCTGCCGACGGAGGTACGCCGATGACGGTGCGAGTGCTGGTGGCCGACGACCAGGACCTGGTGCGTACCGGCCTGTCCATGATCCTTGACGCGCAGCCTGGCATCGAGGTCGCCGGCCAGGCCGCCGACGGCCACGCCGCTGTCGAGCTGGCGCGTCGACTCCGCCCCGACGTGTGCCTGGTCGATATCCGCATGCCCGGGCTCGACGGCATCGGGGTGACCGAGCTCCTGGCAGGGCGGGAAGTCCCGGACCCGATGGCGGTGGTGGTGATCACGACCTTCGATCTGGACGAGTACGTCCACGGCGCGCTCCGGGCCGGCGCCCGGGGTTTTCTCCTCAAGGACGCCGGGCCGGAGCTGCTCGTCCAGGCCGTGCATGCCGCAGCCGTCGGCGATGCCCTGATCGCGCCGAACATCACCCGGCGGCTGCTCTCCACCCTGGCCGCCAGGGAACCGTCGAAACGACGTACCCAGCCGATCGAGCCGCTCACCGACCGCGAGGAGGAGGTGCTGGCGCTGGTCGCCCGTGGCCGCACGAACGCCGAGATCGCCGCCGATCTCTTCATCGGCCTGACGACCGCCAAGACCCACGTCGCCAGCCTGCTGACCAAGATCGGCGCCCGGAACAGGGTCGAGATCGCGATGTGGGCCTACGACACCGGCCGGGTGGGGGACTGAACCCGTCGTGCAAGGTTCGAGTCCCCTCAGCCCACGTCGAAGGCGTCGATGTCGAGGCTGCTGGAGGTCAGCCCGTGGGCGGTTCCGTCGAAGTAGACCGACCAGGTGCCCGCACCGGAGCCGACCACGTCCTCGTCCTGCACGGTGCCTAGTCCCGGGATCGTCACGTCGGTGGCGAAGGAGGCGTAGAAGTGCGTCGCGTCCACCCGGACGAACCCGTCCACGTTAGCGGCGCTCGGCAGCTTCGCGACCGAGGCGTCCCAGACCCGGGCGAAGGTGCTCCCGTCCCAGGAGTAGATGTCCGCGTCGTCGGCCGTCCCGCCCACCCCGGGGACCTTCACCGAGCCGACCGTCGAGAAGGACAACGTGCCGCCGTCGACCGAGATCGCGTCCAGGTCCTGCCCGCTCGAGGTCAGGCCCCGAGCCGTCCCGTCGAAGTACACCGACCAGGTGCCCGCGCTGAAGCTGAGCACGTCCTCGTCCTGCACCGTGCCGAGCCCCGGGACCGTCACGTCGCCGGAGAAGGAGACGAAGAAGTGGGTCGGGTCGACCAGGTCGAGCCCGTCCACGTTCGCTGCGCCGGGCAGCTTCGCGAGCGAGGCGTCGAAGGTGCGGGCGTACGACGAGCCGTCCCAGCGGTAGAGGTCCGCGTCGTCGGCGGTCCCACCCGCCCCGGGCGGGTTCGCGTTGCCCAGGGTCGAGAACGTGAGCCCCGGCGGCGGTGGTGGCGGCGGCGGCGCGGTCACCTGGAGGGTGCCGTCGGCGGTGCGGGTGAGCCCGCCGCCGGTGGCGGTCACGGTGAACCCGTAGGTCCCCGCGGTGGCTGCTGCGGTCGGGACGAGGGTGAGGGTGCTGGTGCCGCTGCCCCCGGTGAGCAGGCGGGGGGTCAGGGTCACGGTGGCCACCGAGGTGGCCGGTCCGGTGACGCTCAGGTCGACGTCGGCGGTGAAGCCGTTGGCGCCGGTGGTCTGCACCTGCCAGGAGGCGGTGGCGCCGGGGTCGGCCGATCCGGTGACCGTGGTGAGCGTGAGGCCGAGGTCCGCCGCCGGCGTTGGCGGCGGGGGAGGCGGCGCCAGCCCGGCGGCGTAGGCCGCGGCGGCGTCCAGCATGCCGTGACCGTAGACCTCGTCCACGCCGGCGACGCCGCGGTCGGCCGCGGTCCCGGTGATCAGCGCCTGCTGCTGGTCCGCGGAGAGGGCCGGCGACTCCGCCAGCAGCAGGGCGAGGACCCCGGCCGCGTGGGGCGCGGCGACCGAGGTCCCGGACAGGTACTGGTACAGGCCGTAGCGGTCGGCGGTCAGCACGTTGCCTCCCGGCGCGACCAGGTCGGGGAAGGCACGAGTCCGGCCGCCGCAGGTGGACGGGCCGCGGCTGCTCGACGACATCACGAGACCGGTGGCGGAGACCGCCCCGACCGAGAGCGACTCGGGGTAGTTGGCCGGGCTGACGCTGCTCGAGGTGGTCGAGCCGAAGTTGCCCGCCGGGAAGACCGGTAGGATGCCGGCGCTGCGCAACGCCTGGACGTCGGGTTGGAAGGTCAGGTCGCAGCCGGGGCCGGTCCCCAGCGACCAGGAGGCGTCCACCACGCGCGGTGCGTCCGCGGTGTTCGGGTCGGCGTCGGGGTCCAGCAGCCACTGGAAGGCGCGGTGGACGGCGCTGACCGTGGACCTCCCGGCGTCGTCGAAGACCCGCGCCGCTATCCAGGTCGCTCCGGGGGCGGTCCCGATCGCGGTCCCGCTGGTGCTGCCGCCGACCATGACCCCGGTGACCCCGGTGCCGTGGCCCATCAGGTCGGTCGGGGTCGTGGGGTGCTGGGCGTAGGGGTCGAACCAGCTGTTCGTGCCGCCACGCCAGGAGCCGGCGAGGTCGGGGTGGGTGACGTCGACGCCGCTGTCGAGGGTGGCCACCACGATCCCCGCGCCCGTGTCGCCGGAGGACCAGACCTCGGGGGAGCGGATGCTGACCTGGTTGGCCGAGGCAGTCTCGGCGGGAGTCAGCGTGACCGCGTCCGGCACGACGGAGGCGACCTCCGGTCGGGCGGCGACCTGGGCGACGACGTCGGCGGTGGCGGTCAGCACGAGGCTGTTGGAGATCCACAGGCGGTCGCGGACCTCGGCCTCCCCTCGGGCGGTGGCGGCGGACAGGGACCGGATCAGCGGGGCCTGGTCGCGGTCGGCGGTCTGCCGGAGCCTCTCCACCACCGCGCGCAGTCGATTCTTGCGCGGGCCGCTGACGGTGCTGAGGTCCGCACCGTGGGCGAGGGTGACCACCACGGTGCTGGTGACCGGCGAGCGGCCCGGCGCACGGGCCGGTGCCGCCGACGCCGAGCCGACGGTGGCCAGGGCGGCGGGGCAGACGACCGCCAGGGCGACGGCCGCCCCGGCGAGCCGGCGGATGCACATCCTCATAGCAGGCTCTCCTCTCGCGGTGCCGGTTCGGGCAGCGTGACGGGCGTACGGTCGAGTGCCGCGGCGGCTGCAGCGGCTGCGGTGGGTCGGCTCCTCCGGCGCAGCACGAGCAAGGTCAGGGCCAGCAGCGCGAGCAGCAGCGCGGCCAACGCCGAGCTGACCACCTCGAAGGGTCCGCCGTGGGCGGCTGCCCGCGGCTCCACGGTCCACGAGCTCGAGGTGACGGTGTCGGAGGCGTTGGTGCGGTGCATGTGCACGGTGGCGGTCCAGGTGCCCGCTCCGGGCTCCGCCACGGTCCCCTCGTAGCGGTCCGGACCGGTCAGGGCCAGCGGGACCAGCACGTGACCGGTCGGCCCGCTGAGGTCGACGTCGACCGCGGTCACCGGAGCGGGGTCGGGCCGGACGATGGCGCGGAGCCTCACGATGAGCCGGCCGGTGCCCGGACCGCCGGGCACCTCCTCGAAGGTGACGAAGAGCCCGTCCGCGCGCTCGACGTGCACCGTCGTCGGGCGACGGGCGTCCAGGTCCTCCCGGGAGGTCGCGGTCGAGGTGACCACGGCGGCCAGCGCCACGGCCAGGCCGAGCAGCGCGGCCTCCGCGGTCACCGTCCAGGCGAAGCGTCGGGGGGAACCGAGACCGAGGCGTCGCACGGCGGCGTACGGCAGGCGACCGCCCACCCGGGCGGCGAGACCCGGGTGGACGACCGCGGTGTTGATCCCGGCGAGTCCGAACGCCACCACCATCAGCACCGTCTTGGCGGCGATGCCGGCGCCGTACACGGTCGTGGTGACCGCGCCGAGGTCGGGCAGGTGGTGACCGGCTTCGACCAGGCCGGTGGCCAGCAGGACCACCGTGGAGACCGCCGCCAGCGGGCTGTACGCGCGCCAGACCGGGCCGAGCAGACGACCGCGCTCGCCCGGGGCGTGGCGCAGCGCCGGGACCAGGCACCAGGCGAGGACGCCCAGCCCGCCTGCCCACACTCCGGCCGCCCACAGGTGGGCCACGGCGGCGACGCCCACCAGGGTGGCGCCGCTCGCCAGGGTCGCGGCGTGCCCGGCCCACGCCTCGCACCCGGCCACGACGGTCAGTGCGAGCAGTGCCACGACGGCCGACCGCCGCGGTCGGGAGAGCCTCCTGCGCCAGACGACCACGGCCACCACGGCCACGGTCAGCGCGACCTGCCGGGCCAGCCAGAAGCGGCCCGCCGGAGTCTCGGTCAGGACCAGCCAGGTCTGGTTCCACCACAGGCCAAGCCCCAGCGTCGCGTCGAAGGTGCGCACCAGAGACGTGAGCACCCCGGCGTACCACGCGGCGAGCACCGCGAGCAGGGCGATCGTGCGAGCCCGGCGGCGCACCCGGTCGCCGAGCGTACGGAGGACCCGGTCGCCCACGGTCAGTGCGCCGATGGCGGCCAGCAGGGCGGTCAGGTCCACCCACCTCACGAGGACGAGCGCAGTGGGGGGGATCTGCGGGCCGCGTGAGGTGGGTGGAGCAGGGCGGAGACCAGCACCGAAGAGCAGGGTCCCGCTGGTGGTGTGGCCGTCGTCGAGGGAGAAGACCCGCCAGTCGAGCTGGTAGGTGTTGCGCTCGAGGGGGGCGGTCTCGATCTCGATGACGGTGGTGGCCCCTTGACCCGACACGGTGGTCGGCACGAGGGAGCCGTCCTGGGTGCGGAGCACGAAGGAGCTGGAGGCAGCGGCGACGGACTCGCCGAACCACAGGGTCAGCGTGGTGCGTCCCACCGGGACGACGGCCCCGTCGAGCGGGTCGGAGCGTTGCAGCTCGCTGTGCGCCTGGGCGGCGGAGGGCACCAGAAGGGCCAGCAGGAGCGCGACCAGGAGCACCGCTGCCCCCCGCAGCGCCCCCTTGCCGCGCCCGTGGGTCATCCCTGCATCTCCAGGTGCTCCAGGCGTGCGTCTCCGATGATCAGGGTGACCTCGTCGCCCTTGTGCAGCGCGGTCTCGGCGTTGGCCATGAGGAAGAAGTACGTGCCGCCCAGCTGCAGCTCGGTGCCGTGGTGGTGGGGCGGCGTCGACATGACCAGGGTCCGTCCGGTCTCCTCCGACACCAGCGCGGGGGACAGGTCCGGGTCGTGGACCAGTGGTGCGGCCTTGTCCGGGTCGACGACCTGGTAGCGCAGCTCGACGAGCCCGCCGGCGGCGGTGATCGCCAGGAGGTCGATGTCGATGCCGTAGCGCGCCGCCATCCCGTCGGCGGTCACCAGCGTGGTGCCGTTGCGGACGTCGGAGGCGCGGTGCACCCGCCAGGCCTGGATGCCGCAGCCGACCGCGACCAGGCTCAGCACGGCGGCCAGGACGACCAGCCGGCGCCGGATGCGTCGGCCGGCCTTGGCGGGAGGTGGTGCGGGGGCCTCGGGGGCCAGGGTGTCAGTGGTCATGGTTGCTTCCTCGTCAGAGTCCGGACCGGACCGGGCCGTGAGCCGGCCCGGTCCCGTCCGGGGATGGTTCAGGGCAGGTCGAACGCGTCGATGTCGCTGTTGTTGTCCGTCAAGCCCTTGCCGGTGCCGTCGAAGTAGACCGACCAGGTGCCGGCGTTGTAGGCGACCACGTCCTCGTCCTGCACGTTCCCCAGTCCGGCCAGCGTGCCGGTGGTGGTCGGGCTGAACGAGAGGTAGAAGTGCGTGGCGTCGATGAACACGAGCCCGTCGACGTCGGAGTTGGGCATGCTGTACGGCGCCTGCGAGGCGTCGACCACCCGCGTGGAGCTCCCGGTGACACCCGTTCCGTCGAACCGGTAGATGTCGTTGGCGGCTCCTCCCGCCCCGGTCACGCCGGTCGGGCGCGTCGTACCGTTCACCGAGTAGTAGAGCTTGCCACCGGCCACGCTGATCGCGTCGACGTCGACGCTTCCGCCGAGCCCGTTGGTGGACCCGTCGAAGACCATCGTGTAGGTGCCGGTCGCGGGGTTGAACGACACGACGTCCTCGTCCTGGACCGTGAGGCCGCCACCCAGGTTGGTGGAGGTGTTGCTGAAGGAGAGGTAGACGTGGGTGGCATCCACGACTGCGTAGCCGTCCACGTTGGCCGGCCCCGAGAACACCGTGCCGACCATCGACGAGCCGTTCCACCGGTAGACGTTGTTGGCGTTCCGTCCGGAGGCGTCGTTGCCCAGCGTGGAGAAGGAGAGCGGCGCGGTCACCGTGACGGTGGCGTTGACGGTCGCACTCCAGTTGCCGGCCGCGTCCTTGACCCGGACCTTGACCGTGGTGCTGCCCTCGGGGAGCACCGAGGTGTCGAGCGTGCCCGTCACCGTCCACGGGCCCGACCCGCTGACCGTCATCGCCGTGCCCTTGCCGGCACCGGGGTCGGCGCCGCGGAAGAACTCACCGGCGACGACGGAGGTGCCGTCGGTGCCGGTGGCGGTGATGGTCGCCGTCCGGGCGCCCTGGGTGGGCGACGGGACGGCCGCCGCGTTGCTCACCGTGGGGTTGACCTTGTCGACGACCAGGGTGGTGGTCGACAGGGCTCCCCAGTTGCCGGCCGCGTCCTTGGCCCGCACCGAGATGGTGTGGTTGCCGTTGCTCAGGGCGCGGACGGTGGCCAGCGGGATGTCCGCGTACCCACCCTCGACCGGGTCGCTGAAGGAGCCGTCGACGGCCCGCAGCGGAACGCCGGTGCCGGCGGCGCCGACGTTGTCGATGAACATCTCCGCACCCGCGATCGGGCTCTGGACGAAGTTGGACTCCGGGTCGCTGAGCTGCGTGGCGTTGAGACGGATCGAGCTGGTGCCGTTGCTGTACGGCACGTTGCCGTTGCTCGGGTTGGGGCTCACCGCCAGGGCGTCGCCGTCGGTGACCACGGGACCGGTGGTGTCGACCGCCAGGGTCGCGGTGACCGCCGCGCCCCAGTTGCCCTCGGCATCCTGGGTGTGGATGTACACCGAGTGGCCGCCTTCGGCGAGGGCGTTGACCTCGGTCTGCCCGAGGGTGCCGTCCACGGCGGCCACCGGAGCGGCCTGGGAAACGGTCATCGCCACGCCCGCGCCGTCGGCGCCCAGCGTGTCGACGAAGTACTCGCCCGCGACGATGTTCGTGTTCCCCGAGGCGGAGTCGTCGCCGGTGGCGCTGACGTGGACCGCACCGCCGTCGTGCCTGACCAGCTGCGGGGTCAGCATCGGCCCCGAGGTGGTCGGACCACCGGCGTCGGCGCCGGTGACCAGCACCGAGCTGAGCGGTCCCCAGTTCCCGGCTGCGTCCTGGGCGCGGACGTAGAGCACGTGCTGTCCGTCCGGGACGTTGTACGCCGCGGTCGCGTCCTCGGTGGGGGAGGCTCCGGCGACCATCGGGAGGCCGGTGCCACCGACGTCGTCGAGGTAGTACTCGACCGCCGCGATGCCGCTCCCGCCGCGCTCGCTGTCGTCCACGTGGGCCGACAGGGTCCCGCCGAGGAAGGCGACCTGGCTGGTCACCGGTCCGGTGCTGTCACCGGTGACCCCCGAGCCCGGCACGTCGACCGTGGTGAGCATGCCGCCCACGCGGGCCGCGGTGCGGTTGGTCAGTCCCAGGCTCGCCTCGTAGACGCTCAGGCTGGTGTCCTGGGCTGCGGCAGCCGGAACCTTGACCAGGGCGTCGGCGGACTCGCCGGGGCCCGAACGTCTGCGCGACGTAGGTGCGGGGGAAGTCCAGCTTGTTGCCATCCGTCCCGACCACCGTCTGCGAGGCTCCGAGGACCCCCATCGAGTGGTAGTTGACGCCGGCGTTCACGTAGCGCAGGAGGACGGTGTGCCCACCAGCACTCGGGATCGCGGTGGTGTCGGGGTAGGCCTTGCCGTTGATCAGGGAGTAGCGCGGGACGTACCTGCGCATGTCGAACGTCGCCGGGGAGGCCTTGGTGTTCAGCGCCGGGTCGATCTCGCTGAGCACGAGGACCGCCTCGTCGTCGTACGCCGAGCCGGCGTCGTAGGCCTGGCCGGGCGCGGGCCGGACCACGAGCGCTCCGTGCAGGCCCATCGCGGTCTGGTACTGCGTGCCCGTGCCGGCGGTGTCGGCCGGGCCGGACTTCAGGACCGGTCCAGCCTCGTAGAGGAAGGTGCCGGGGTGCGAGGCGGTGAAGGTGTACGTCCGGGTGCCGGTGCTCGCGTCGGCCCCGGTGCGGTCCAGGGGCAGCTGCTGCCCCTGGAAGAACAGCGCGGTCTTGACGCCGAGCGTGTTGTGCAGCGTCACGGTCACCGTGTCGCCCTGGTCCACCTCGATCGTCGGGCCACCGGGGGCGGTGACGTTGCCGCCGTTTGGTTCTCCCGCCCTTCACTTGCAGTCGTAGTGGCCGGGCGGATCGATCCGCATGTACGTGATCGGGCCGGTCATGTTGGCGCCCCACGAGGTGATCTGGAAGAGGGCGTGGTTGTGGCTGATGATGTAGTACTCACCGCACTGGTTGAGGGTGGGCGTTCCGGTCGGGAGCGTCTCCTGGCGGCCCAGGTAGGGGCTGCCGCTGTAGAAGGTCCCGATGAACGAGTTCGCCAGGTTGGGCGTCGTGACGGGCACCGGGTTGGCGGCGCTGTAGTCCTCCGCGTCGTGCCAGGAGAACCGCACGTCCCAGGTCTGGCCGGGGCCGATGTTGATGTCGAACTTCTCCATCGACAGGTCCTCGCCGGTCGGGCCGGTGAGCGGGTGCCCGTCGCGACCGATCACGAGACCGTTGTTGCCGTGCGGGTGGAACGGGTAGTCCTCGGTGCCGACGTTGAGGTAGCGCGCCAGCGACGGCTCGTTCGGCATGATCTCCGCCAGCGCCCCGTACGGCTGGGACGGGAGCCAGGAGGCACCGTTGTCGGCGATGCTGTCGGGGAAGCCGCGGCCGTTGATCAACCAGTAGCGCGGGTGGTAGTTGTCGATGTTGAAGGACTGGCCCTGCTCGACCCGCTGGTGCTGGTAGGGGTCGATCTCCGAGAGCAGCACCATGAACTCGCGGTCCGGGGTGAAGTCGCTGTTCGCGGAGTCGTAGGCCTGGTGGGGCTGGCCGGCCGGTCGCACGATCAGCGCCCCGAACAGGCCCATCCGCACCTGCTTCTCGGGGTTGGTGCCCGACTCGTAGAGGTAGGTGCCCGGGTTCGCGGCGGTGAAGCTGTAGGTCACGGTCCCGGTGCTCGCGGCGGCCGTGGTGCTCAGCGACGTCACCTTCCCGCTGCTGCGCACGGGAGTCGACGCGATGCCGTCGGCGAGCACGCCCTCCTGCCCGGGGAACACGATCGAGGTCGGGTCCGGCAGCGTGTTGTGCAGGATGACCGTGACCTCGTCGCCGGCCTCCACGCAGAGGACGGGGCCGGGGTGCTGGAACGCGTCGAAGCCGTGGGAGTAGCCCCACATGAACGCGGTGTTGCCGTCGGGGAGGCTGATGTAGCCCGTTCGCGTGGTCAGGTTGAAGATCGGCTTCCCGGCGACGCCACCGTCGCTGGGGGTGCACACGATGCCGACCTTGGGGACGTCGGCGGCGGACGCCGTCGTCTGCGGGGTGAGGGCCGCGGTGGTGACCCCCATGGTGGCGACCGCGAGCAGCGCGGCTGCGCGTCGGCCTCCGAGTCGTGCCTTCAGTGAGGCGGTGAGCGTGCTCATGGTCAGACCCCCAAGTCGTTCGGGTAGGCCTGGGCGTGGACCGTGCCGGTCGGGTAGACCCGGACCTCGGTGGCCTGTCCGCCGAACCCGCCTGGCGCCAGGTTGTTGGACCGCAGCAAGTTGCGGTTGTAGAGCATGTAGGTGTCGTACGGCGTGCCGCCGGCGTGCGCCGGGGCTGTGAAGAGCACGTCGTAGCTCTCGCCGGGGCCCATGTTGAGGGTCTCGGTCTCGTACGACGTGTCCGTCCCGTCGCGACCCCGCATCGGCGTCGCGTCCCGGCCGACCACCCGCATCGGGATCCCCGAGAGGGTCATCGCCGACTCCCGGAAGCCGAGGTTGGCGAACCGCAGTGCCACCCGGTCGCCCGCGTTGCAGGTGACCAGGGACGAGTGCGGCTGGTACTTCAGGTCCGGTCGCCCCGCCGGGGCGATCAGGTCGCCGTCCGGCGCGACCACCTGGTGGAACGGGTCGATCGACCCGTTCGGCGCGAGGGTGTCGGGGTAGACCCGACCGTTGAGCAGCGCGAAGTCCGCGTGGTAGTCGCTCCACTCCGGCAGCTGGATGTGGGCGTCGGCCCAGTGCGCCTCGGCCCACACCTCCGAGCAGAACATCGCGAACTCCCGGTCGAACTGCGTGGAACGCTCGGGCGGTGTGCCGGCCGGGTCGTTGTAGAGGTAGTTGTCGCCCTTGAGCGGCCGGACGAAGACGAGCCCGGTCATGCCCATGTGCACGTGCTCCACGTCCTCGACGTGGCAGTGGTACATGTAGGTCCCTGGGTCCCGGGGGCGGTAGACGTAGGTCATCGACCGCCCGGCGGGCACGGACACCGACCCGCTCGGCTCGCCGTCGAAGAACGGGATCACGTTGCGGAAGCCGTGCCAGTGCAGGGTGTGGGCGTCGAACAGGTCCGGGCGCAGCTGGAGGCCGAGGTTGGTCAGCTGGACCTTGAAGTCGACCGGCTGGGCGGGGTCGAACTGCCTGGCCCAGAACAGCGGCGCCGAGTGCTGGGCGTGGTACTTCTGGGCCTGGGCCTGGATGTCGGTGAGGCCGGTCAGGTTGCGGAACCCGAAGATGTACGTCGTCAGGCCCGGAGGAGCCAGCGGATCCGGGTGGAACGGTGCGATCGCCGGGGTGGGCGGCAGGTGGATCCAGCCGTCGGTCCCACCGAGGTAGAGGTCCGGCGCCCCGAGCGCGGCCTCGGCCGGCTCGGGGAACAGGCTCTTGCCTGCCCAGGCGACGGAGCCGAGTGCCGCGGCCCCCCCGGTCAGCCGCAGGAACCTGCGGCGGTCCAGTCGGATCTGTTCCATGCTCTTTCCCCCTGCCGTCCGGATCTGGCCGGTCGTCTCTTCGTTGGTCATTGCTCTCACCTGGTTCTTCTGGACCGAGCGGGGTCTCACGGGATGTCGAACGCGTCGACGTCGGCTCCGGCGGCGGTCAGCCCGTGGGCTGTGCCGTCGAAGTAGCTGGACCAGGTGCCGCCGTTGTTGAGCACGACGTCCTCGTCCTGGACCGCTCCCAGGCCGGGCAGGGTGGTGTCCGGCCGGAAGGAGAGGTAGAAGTGCGTTGCGTCGACCCGGACGTAGCCGTCCACGTTGGCCGCGCTGGGCACCCCGTTCGCCGTCGCGTCCCACACCCGGGTGAAGACCGCGGTGTCGGCGGGGGCGGTGACGTCGACCGAGTAGATGTCGGCGTCGTCGGCAGTGCCGGTGACCCGCCGCGGGTTGGTGTTCCCTGCGGTGGAGAAGTACAGCGTGTTGCCGGAGACACTGATCGCGTCGATGTCCTGGGCAGCTGCGGTGAGGCCTCGGCTCGTGGCGTCGAACCACACCGACCAGGTCCCGTTGTCGTAGAGGATGACGTCCTCGTCCTGCACCGTCCCGAGGCCGGGCACCGACGTGTTGCCCGCGAACGAGGCGTAGAAGTGCGTCGCGTCGATCCGGTCGTAGCCGTCCAGGTTGGCACCGGCCGGGAGCCGGCTGGCCACGGGCAGGGCGGTCACGTCCAGCTCACGGGTCGTGGTGGTCCCGTCGAAGGAGTACAGGTCGGCGTCGTCGGCGGTCCCCGTGACCCCGTCCGGGTTGACGTCGCCCAGGGTGGAGAAGACCACGCGCCCCTTGCCGTCGCCGGTCGGGCCCGGCGGCGGGTCGACCGGGGGCGGGGTGACCGCCGCTCCGGGCAGCGAGAACGCGTCGATGTCCTGGTTGTTGCTGGTCAGGCCGGCGGCGGTGCCGTCGAACCAGACCGACCAGGTGTCCGCGGCGAGCTCCACGATGTCCTCGTCCTGGACTGACCCGGCGCCGGTGAGCGTCGTGTCGACCGAGAAGGAGGCGAGGAGGTGCGTGGCGTCGGTGTAGACGAGCGAGTCGAGGTTCGCCGTGCCCGCCACCGTGACCACCCGGGCGACGGTGTTGGCGCCGGTCCAGGCGTAGACGTCGTTGACGTCACCGCTCAGGTTGGTGCGCAACGCGGTCGTGGAGTTGACGGAGAAGTACAGGCTGCCGTTGACCACGCTGATCGCGTCGAGGTCGATGCCGGTGCTGAGGCCGCGGGCGCTGGCGTCGAAGAACATCGACCAGGTTCCGTTGTCGAACTCCGCCACGTCCTCGTCGGCCACGGCCAGGTCGGGCCCGGGCCGCGCGATCGTGATGTTGGCGTCGAAGGACACGTAGAAGTGGTTGTCGTTCACCATGCTCAGGCCGTCGATGTTGACCCCGAAGAGCGGCAGTCCCAGGTCGGCCACCTGAGCCTTGTGGCGGCTGAATGAGCCGTTGTAGCGCAGGACGTCTCCAGGAAGCGCAGGGATGGGGGCGAAGCTGAGCCCGGCCGTCGAGAAGAAGAAGTCCTTCGCCGGTGGGGGCGGGGGCGGGGTGCCCCCCTTGGTGGAGCCGAACTCGTCCGAGCCGGCGTCGATGCCGCCGAGCGCAGGGCGCACCTCGTCGTCGATGTCGGTGGCGGGCGCGTTCACCAGGGTGGCTCCTGCACCCGTGCTGGCGACGCCCAGGTTGCAGGCCGGCGACGTGCACGTGGTCCCGGTGCCTGCGAGGTGGTAGTCACCGAGCTGGTTGGCAGGAACCTCCGCGGCCACCAGGGTGGCGTCGACGAAGGCGGGGTTCTGACGCCAGGTCGCGAAGGCCACCGAGGTGTCGTAGGTCGACACGACCCCGGGGTTCGTCGTGCTGTTGCTGGCATCCGTGGCGTACGCGTGCTGGGCGGCGTCCTGCTGGATCACCGAGCTGAGGGGGCTCAGCAAGGCGGTCCCGTCGGCCAGCCCGACGTCCCAGTGGTCCACGGCGCTGCTGTCCCCGGCCAGCCCGATACCGGTCACGGTGGTGCCGGCGCGGGTGCCGGCGCGGTTGTCCCAGAGGATGTTGTTGAACATCACCGGGTCGCTGTAGGGCTTCGCGCCGGCTGGCAGGGTGCCCTGCAGCTGGTCGCTGTTGAGCGAGGTGGAGACACCAGCGGGTGCCGGGGCACCGTTCGAGGTCACCGCCGTCGCGGTCGTGGTGTTCTTCATGATCGTGTTGTTGACCAGGCGCACGTTCGGTGCGTCGTTGATGGCCACGCCTGCGCCCTCGTGGGTCGAGACGTTGTTCACGATCGTGTTGTCGACGACGTTCATGGTCGAGGCGCCGGACATCAGGAACCGGATGCCACCGCCGTCGTCGTTGGACAGGTTGCCCTGGATCAGGTTGTGCGTGATGTCCACCGCACCGGTGCCGGGAGACAGCACGGTCGGGTCGGCGGGGAGCGCTCCGGCGATCATGATGCCGGCGCCCTCGTCGTTGGAGTTGTTGAAGTAGATCCGGTTGTGGTGGATCTTCCCGCCGGGGCTGAGGCCGTAGACGCTCACTCCGGCGCCGTACTCCAGGGAGAAGTTGCCGCAGATGTCGTTGCCGGAGACCTCGTAGCCGTCGCTGCCGCCGAAGAGGCCGACTGCGCCCGCCAGGTTGGTGCCGGCGTTGGAGATGATCCGGTTGTCGGCGATCCGCACGCCCTCGTTGTGCTGGTTGGCGTCGACGCCGGCAAGGTCGGGGGTGCCGATCCGGATGGTGCCGTAGCCACCGCCGTTGTTCTCCACCACGTTGTTGGTGATCTGGAGGTTCTTGACGTAGGCGTTGGCGAAGACGGCGCCGCCCTGGGTGACGATGTTCGGCGGGAGTCCGGAAGGCTGACCGGTCAGCTCGTTGATGTTGCCCGGGAAGCCCTGCTGGTCACCGCCCCGGATGTCGAACCCGTCGATGGCGGCGTGGAAGGCGCCGCCGAACGAGCGGGCCCGGCCGGGCTGGTCGCCGTTCCCCGACGAGGCGAGGAGATAGATCGCCTCACCGTCGCTGACGGTCTGGTTGCCGTCCCAGGTGAGCCCGCCGACCTTGGCGTACCACGCGGTCGCCAGGTCGGTGTCCCCACCGAACGCACCGGCGTCCAGCACGGTGCCTGCCACGTAGGTGTTGCCCTGGAAGCCACCCGAGCCGACGCCCTGGAGCTTGACCGGGGAGGCCATGACGAGGTTCTCGTAGTAGGCGCCCCGCGGGTTGGCGGCGGTGGCGTTGTTCGGGTAGACCACGACCAGGTTCCCGGCCGAGCCGTTGTTGGCGTAGGCGGCGTCGAGCGCCGCCTGGATGGTGGCGTACTGGTTGGCTCCGGTCCTGCCGGGTCCGACCTCGCGGACGGTGGGGCTGTAGCCCGCACCGAGCACGTGGAAGGTCAGGCCGTTCACGGTCTCCTCACCGTTGTCGGCGGTGACCTTGAGCGTGTGGGCTCCCGGGACCGTGCCGGCGGGGACGGTGACCTGGAGGGTGGTGCTGCTCCAGGCGGTGGTGGGCAGAGCGGTCCCGTCGAGCGTGACCTCACCGGTGCCCTTGGCCGAACCGAATCCCGTGCCCTCGATGGTGAACGAACCGGAGCCGTCCACGTAGGGCTTGGAGACCGCGAACAGCTGCGGGACGACCGGATCGACCGGGCAGGAGACGGCCATGCCGAGGCCGGTGGTGGGGCTGGTCAGGATCGCACCCACCTGGGTCGGGGCCAGGTCGGTGGGGATCGTCACTCCGGGCATCGCCTCGAACTCGGTGGCGATGGTGCGGTAGCGCGGGTTGTAGTTGGCGTTCAGGGCCCCGGGGACTCCCGGGTCGTTGCCCACGAACCGGTACATCCCGGTGCACACACCCGAGGGCGTGGGGCAGCTGATGTGGTCGGTCGACGGCAGCAGGGTCTCGTAGTAGCCGTTGAAGTCGGACTCCACGGTCTGCACCAGGCGGTTGTTGAAGTCGTAGATACCGACCGGGGCGAACGGGATGCCCGGCTTCTCGCCGTACAGCGTGCTGCGCGGGTCGGTGCCGTAGTTGATGTCGTCCACGATGAGACCGAACAGGCGCGACGGGATCGGCACGTCGGTGAACAGGTTGAACATCGGCACGATGGACTTGCCGTTGTTGAGCGAGACCAGCTTGGTGTCGCACAGCGGCTTGACCTGGCCCTCGTACGGCGAGCCGCCGATGTCGACGAAGGTCGGGTTGTCGACCGGGGTCGAGGCGGGCACGGTCACGCCGACCGGCAGATCGTTGCTGACGCCGCCGTCGCCGATCACCTGGGGATAGCCGTCCTCGACGGCTCCGCCCGCGAGCTGGGCCGCGGCAACCTCGGTGACGATCCCCGTGCCGTCGGACGCACCGGTGTCGGCGACCGAGAGGAGTCCCGATGCGCTGGCATCGGCCAGGACCGCAGACCTGACGTCGCCGGCCGTGGACGTGACCGCGCCGCTGCTGTCCGTCGCGAGGCCGACCACGACGTCGTTGCCCGTGACCGTGACGCTGAGGGGCGTGTCGGCCCCGGCGGCGACGAGCGCGACCGTGACGTCGTTGCCGGTCGGTCCGGCGGATGCGGCGGTCCAGGTCAGCGCGTTGTTGTCCGCCACGGTGCCGGTCTTCAGGGACGCCGCGGTGGGCGCTCCGCCGGCGACGTCGACGGTGTGCAGCGCACCCGCGCAGGCCGGCGGTGGGACCTGCGGGACGATCTGGTCGCCGTGCGCGATGTTGATGTCCTCCTCGCCGGTCACGTTGTACATCGGGTGGCCGGTCAGGTCGTCGGGGATGTCCACGGAGACCAGGTAGTCACCCGAACCGAGAGCGTCGAAGGGCACGGCGTTGCCGTTGGCGTCGTTGCAGGTGGGGTTGGCCGGGTCGGTGGCGTCGAGGGTGCCCTTGAAGCAGCCGTCGCCGAAGCCGTAGTTGCCGTCGACCGCTGCACCGAAGTTGGCGTCCGGGGTGCCCTGGTCGGTGGCGTAGGGGCCGTACTGAACGCTCTGCAGGATCGCCGAGATGCACTCGCCGTCGGTCTCCTGGTTGGGCGCCAGCACGTCCTCGTCGAAGTTGGCGGGGTCGTCGGCCCGGTGGACCAGGGGCTTGCCGTCCACGTCCCGCGCGGTGCAGCCGGTGGGCCGGCTCCAGTGCTCCGAGACGTAGGTGTTGAGCAGCTTGCCCTTGGCGTAGGAGCCGTCGGACGCCAGCTCGTAGTAGCCGTCGGCGTCACAGGGCGCGTCGGCGTGCGTGCCGCAGTCGACCGGCGCGTGCAGCTCGACCGGGAGGTCGGAGATGCCGGGCTGCCAGTCCTCCGCGGCGGCGTAGCGCGGGTCGAGCTCGTTGCGGGTCGTGTCGTAGCTCAGCGAGCCGACGATGCCGCCGTTGCGCGGGTCGATGCCGTTGGTGCCGGTGGCGTCGTACGCGTGCACGCCCCAGTCCATCGTCCCGCTCAGACCGATCATGTTCAGCGTGCTGACGTCCACCCCGGCCCCTTCACGGTGGTCGGGGTCTTCTGGTTGTCGGCCTGGTAGGTCACGCCGGTGGTGTAGAAGGAGTCGTTGTAGGCCTCCATCACCGTCCACGCGGCGAGCGGGTAGGCGCCCTCGAAGGAGTAGTAGCCGGTGGCGTCGGTGGTCGCCGTGGTCGAGCCACGGTCCATCAGCGAGTTGTCCTGCTTGCGGAGCGTCAGGGTGAAGTTCGGGATGCCCTTCTCGCCGGAGTCCTTCGTGCCGTTGCGGTTGGCGTCGTTGAAGACGTAGCCGTCGAGCTTGGTCCACCAGCCCATCAGGGGGAGCTGGCCCATCTTGACCGCCTCACCGTTCCTCACGGTGACGTTGACCAGGTTGAGGATGTAGTTCTGCGGCTCGTCCCACCAGGTCAGCGAGTAGTCGCCGTCCGGAACGTTGGGGATGGTGAAGCTGCCGTCGGCGTTGCCGCGGCCGACCCACTTGGCCCGGTCCCCGTCGTTGAGGTCGGCGAGCGAGAGCACGGGGTGGGGGATGGGCTTGTCGGTCTTGGAGCCGGTCATCCCGTTGAAGAAGTTGATGTCGCCGCCCTTGGGGGGCGTGTACTGCTTCACGCCGACCACGACGCCGCTGATCGAGCCCGAGCCGCTGCCGAGAGCGTTCTTGGGCTTGACGAAGCCGAACTGCGGGGTGGGCACCGGCTCGCCGGCCAGCGTGAACTCGGTGTCGTAGCCGGT
Source organism: Nocardioides mesophilus (assembly GCF_014395785.1). GTDB lineage: Bacteria > Actinomycetota > Actinomycetes > Propionibacteriales > Nocardioidaceae > Nocardioides_B > Nocardioides_B mesophilus. The sequence continues at coordinate 2,790,257 of NZ_CP060713.1, forward strand.
GGCGCCCTCCATCATCCAGGTGTCGAAGTCGTGGTTGCCCTCGAGCGTGGTGGTCTGGATCCAGTCCTGACCGTCCGGCGGCTGGGCGGTGGTGGTGTAGCGGTTCGAGCCGAGGTGCGGGATGGTCAGCATGCCGGTGCTGTCGCTGAAGCACTTGCCGCCGACGGTCTTGACGACCGGCGCGCCGTCGGCGTCCAGGGAGCCGGCGGGGATGACGTGGGTGTCGGGGTCCTCGCCCTCGTAGACCGTGCAGAGCGGGTTGCCGTAGACGTCGGTGGTGACCTCGCCGAGGGTGTCGTTGATGTGCCCCTGGAAGCCGGCGAGACCGTCCTCGCTGTTGTCGATGGCGCTGTTGGTGGTCGCCTCGTCCTGGAAGACGAAGGCCCGGAGGGTGGCGTCGGGCAGCGGGTCCGGCTGGACCTCGACGACGACCGGGTCGGTGGTCGTGAACGGCACTGTGAAGTGCGCGCCGTCCAGCTTGTAGCCGTCGGCCAGCACCGAGATGAGGTACTTGCCGTCGGGCAGGTCGAGACCGTCGGCCAGGTCGGCCTCCGTGCCCTGGGCGATGATCGGGGCGGTGGTGTGCGGCAGCTCCCGGATCGAGGGCCACTTGCAGTCGGCCGGGTAGCCGGGGGTCGAGGCGGAGCAGGCGCCGGACGGGGCGCGCTGCGCCGTGGAGCCGGTGTTGTCCGCGTTGATCAGGAACTTGTACGCCGTCACCGGGTCGCCCTCGCGGACACCGGTGCCGCCCAGTGCGCGCGGCTCCGTCCGGGCGCTCTGGACCTGCACGCGCAGGGTGCTGCTGGGCGCCGCGCTCGCCTGGGGCGGCGGCAGCATCACCAGCAGGGCGGCGGCGAGGGCGAGGACCACGGCACTCGCCGTCACACGCCGCTGCGTGTCCGGCGGCGCTGCGGCCGCCGTCCCCCGTCCCCCCGGGCCACCCTCGGTGGCCACCCTCGACGCATCGATCCACTGTCCGCGCATGTGCCTCACTCCTCGCCGATCGGGCACTGTCGGGACAAGAGTCGGCCTGGTGGGACGCCGAAGCCGTTGTATGACGGACTGGTCATCTGGCCGTCATGGAAGCCACCCCGACGTCGGGGGCCCGTGACGCAGCGGGGTGCCATGATGGAGCGAGGGCTTCCCTCGCCCGGGCGGTCCGGCGGAGCAGAGGACGCGCCGGCGGCGGTGGCCAGGGTAGGCTGGGGGCCCGACATGGCCCTCCGACTCCTCCACGGAGCGGGGGGCGGTTGTCTGTAATCCCTACGAGGCGGTGGACCGGTGGACGAGAGCGCGACTGCTCGGGACCGGGTGGTGGTCGTCCCCCGGACGGAACCCCTGGTCATCGACCTCGGCGACCCCGGCCGGCTCGCGGCGGTCACCCGGTTGCTCCCGGCCACCGCCGGCAACGCCACCCTGGACCGGCTCTGCGCGCTTGCCGCGCGGCTGCTCGGCACCGGCTCCGCACAGGTGTCGCTGCTCTCGGACGCGCAGCTGGTCGCGGCCGGCGCCGGTCTCGGCAGGCCGGTACCCGGTCAGCTGCCCTCACCCCTAGGCCAGTCGCTGTGCACCGTGACCGCGGCCTCCGGCCGGCCGCTGGTGGTGGACCGGGCCGATGCCGACGCGCGCGTGTGCCTGCTGGAGCCGGTGACCTCCGGCTCCGTCGGTGCCTATCTCGGGGTGCCGCTGCGAGACGACGAGGACCGGGTGATCGGCGCACTCTGCGTGTTCGACCCGGAGCCCCGTGCGTGGCTGGAGGACCAGGTCGCGGTGCTGGAGGAGCTCGCGCCCGCGGTGGTGGCGGAGCTCGAGCGCGCCGCGGCAGTGGCCGAGCGCGACCGGGCGCAGTTCCGGCTCGGGGTGGCCATCTCGGCCGGCGGGATCGGCAGCTGGGAGTGGCAGCTGGGCCCCGGCGAGCTGCACGCCGACGAGCGCACCATGTCGATGTTCGGGCTGCCGGTCGGCCCGCAGGTGCTCGGGCTCGAGGAGCTCGAGCGTCGGGTCCACCCGCTGGACCGGGGGCTCTTCGTGCCGTCGATGTACGCCGCCGTCGAGGCCCGCGAGGACTACGCCGCGGAGCTCCGCCTGCTCGGGGCCGACGGGGTCACCCGCTGGGTGGTCGTGCGGGGCCGGACGCTGGCGGACCTGGCCGGCTCCCCGGTCGGCCTGGTCGGGGCGATGTACGAGACGACCGAGCAGCACGAGGCGGCCGAGAGTGCCACCGCCTCGGCCGACCTGGTCAACCTGCTGGCCGCCGCCAGCGACCTGCTGTCCGGCTCGTTGGAGCCCGAGGACGCGGTGCGCAGCCTCACCCGGGTGGTCGTGCCGCGGCTCGCGGACTGGTCGATGGTCTCGCTGGTCGGTGCCGACGGACGGCTCGAGGACGTCGAGTGCTGGCACCACGACCCGGAGCTGCGCGAGGTGACCGAGCGCTTCACCGAGCGCCGCCTGGTCGGCCGTGCCGACCCGGACGGGTCGCTGTCCGCCTTCGACTCCGGACGCCCGTTCGTGCTCGAGTCCGGCGCCGTCGACTTCGCGCACAAGACCCTCCGTGACCCCGAGGCCCGCCGGCTGCTCGACCAGCTCGACCTGGAGTCGGTGGCGGCGTTGCCGTTGCTCAACGGCGGCACGGTCATCGGCACGATCACGCTGTGCCGCGGCGCCGGCCGGCCGCCGATGTCGCCGGCCGAGCTGGCCACCGCGGTCGACGTCGGCCGGCGCGCCAGCACCACGTTGAGCCTGGCCCAGACCTACGGCCTGGAGCGGCAGATGTCGGAGGGTCTGCAGCGGAGCCTGCTGACCGAGCCGGTGCAGCCCGACCACGTCGAGGTGGTGGTCCGCTACGTGCCCGCCTCGAGCGCCGCCCAGGTCGGCGGTGACTGGTACGACGCGTTCATGCAGCCCGACGGCGCCACGCTGTTCGTGGTGGGGGACGTCGTGGGCCACGACTTCGCGGCCGCCGCGGCCATGGGCCAGCTGCGCAACCTGCTCCGCGGCATCGCGGTGGCCAGCGGCGACTCCCCGGCCAGCGTGCTGGACCAGGTCGACCACGCGATCGAGACGTTGCGCCTCGACACCACCGCGACCGCGGTGGTGGCGCGGCTCGAGCAGTCCAAGGAGGACCTGGCCGCGGGGATCACCCGGCTGCGCTGGTCGAACGCCGGGCACCCGCCGGCCGTCATCGTGGACGCGCAGGGCGGCACCCGGCTGCTGGCCGACCACGACCTGCTCCTCGGGGTGCTCACGGGCACCGAGCGCCGGGAGAGCGAGCTGCTGCTCGAGCGCGGCGCCACCCTCTTGATGTACACCGACGGCCTGGTGGAGCGCCGCTTCGAGGAGCTCCACCTCGGGATCGAGCGGCTCGAGCGCACGGTCGCGGAGCTGCGCGAGCTGCCGCTGCAGGAGATGGCCGACGAGCTCGTACGCCGGCTGGTGCCCGACGCGCCGGAGGACGACATCGCGCTGCTGGCGATCCGCCTGCACCCCCAGGACCGGCCCCGGCCGGCCGAGGCGGGACCGGTCGTGCTGCCGGACAACATCCCGGAGGACCCGGCGACCCGCCCGGACCAGGACGGCCCGTCGGCCTGACGCCCGGCTGTCCCGGGTGGTCCGGCCGCGACGTTCAGACCTGCGTGCTCACCGGAAGGAACGGCGCCCACGCCTGCAGCATCTTGGGCACCATCTCGCGCGTGGTGGGCCGGGCGAAGTAGTAGCCCTGCGCGAAGTCGCAGCCGAGCTCGACCATCCGGGAGTGCTGGGTGGCGTTCTCGACGCCCTCGGCGCAGACCTTGAGATCGAAGGCGCGTCCGAGGCCGATGATCGCCCGGATGATCTCCTCGCCGCCGGCCTCCTGCTCGAGGAAGGACCGGTCGATCTTCAGCATGTCGATGACGGGGTAGCGCTGCAGGTGGCTCAGCGAGCTGTCACCGGTGCCGAAGTCGTCGAGCATCAACGAGATGCCGGCGAGCCGGAGCCGGCCCAGCGTCTCGGCCGCCTCGCTGCTCTCCTCGAGGAGCACCGACTCGGTGACCTCGAGCCCGAGCAGGGCGGGGTCGAGCCCGACCTTGTCGATGGTGCGCATGGTGTCGCTGTAGAACGACCGGGTCCGGAGCTCGTGCGCGCTGACGTTGACGCGGACGCCGGTGGGGGCGATGGACTGCCAGGTCGCGGCGTCCCGCACCGCCATGGTGAGGATCTGCGCACCGAGCTCGCCGATCAGACCGGACTCCTCGGCCATCGGGATGAACACGTCGGGGGAGACCGCTGCGCCCGACGGCGTGGTCCACCGCGCCAGCGCCTCCATCGCGACGATCCTGCCGGTGCGCAGGTTGATGATCGGCTGGTAGGCGATGTTCAGCCCCCGCGAGCGCAGCGCGGACCGCAGCTCCCCCGCGGTGTTCGAGCGGCCGGTCACGTCGCCGCGCACCGCTTCGTCGACGGCGTCGTACGAGCCGGGGCGACCCTGTCTGGCGCGAAACATCGCAATTCCTGCCTCTCCCACGTTTTCGTCAGCTCTTCCTGCCCCGCGGTGGTCACAGCTCCCACCACCGCGGGCCTCCCACAGGGAGACGTGCGGACCCTGCACCCATGACGCGTTCCGGCGGAGGCTTTACCTGAGCGGAGCGGCACGGTCACGGGGACAGGGCCACCGCTCCAGCGTGCGGCAACCGGGCCGCACGTGCACACGGTTCGCCAGTTTTGCCCCTTTCGCCGGCGAGGCTGGGACTGGGACACACCGGGCGAACTTGGCGCACACCTGCGACCGGGGTAGAAACCCGTCATGCCTGACTCGGTGAGCAAGCCCGCTGCCCCTGTCGCCGACTACGACAGCTTCGCGGCCGCGTACTCGGCCAGCAACGAGAGCAACCTCTTCAACGCCTACTACGCGCGTCCGGAGATGCTTCGTCTCGCTGGTGACGTCGCGGGCCTGGAGATCCTCGACGCCGGATGCGGGTCAGGTCCCTTGATGGAGGCTCTGCGCGCCCAGGAAGCGGTCGTGCGCGGCTTCGACCTCAGCCCGTCCATGGTCGAGCTGGCCCGCCGAAGGCTGGGTGAGGACGCAGACGTGAGAGTCGCAGACCTGGGTGCGCCCCTGCCCTACGCCGACGACGCGTTCGACCTCGTCATGGCGTCACTGTCCCTGCACTACGTCGAGGACTGGGCCTCGACACTGGCCGAGCTGCGGCGCGTGCTCAAACCCGGCGGCCGGCTCATCGGCTCGATCATCCACCCCACGGTCTACGCGATCGTGTACCCCGAGGCCGACTACTTCGCCCTCACCCAGTACTCCGAGGACTACGACTTCGGCGAGGGAACCGTCTGGATGACCTACTGGCACCGGCCCCTTCAGGACGTCGTCAACGCGTTCATCGACGCGGGGTTCCGGATCAGGACGGTCACCGAGCCGCCGCCCGCGGCAGACACTCCGGCGGAGCTCCTGCCCAACGCGGACGGCCGCTCCTTCATCTGCTTCCTGTTCTTCGAGCTCGAGGCGCACTGAGCAGCTGCCCTGGACAGTCCCGGAACCGATCCGCGCAGGTCGCCGGCCCGGTACGGTCGGCGTCATGGCGACCCAGGACCCCGGTCCCACGACGATCAAGTCGTTGACCGCGGACACGTGGGACCTCTTCGCTGCGCTGGTGGAGCGGCACAACGGCATCTTCGGCGGGTGCTGGTGCGTCAAGTTCCATGCCGAGCGAGACGACCACGTCTCCGGTTACGACGGCAACCGCGCGTTCAAGAAGTGCCTGGTCGAGGAGGGCATCGCCCATGCGGCGTTGGTGGTCCGCGAGGGCGAGGACGGCGAGGAGGCGATCGCCTGGGCGGAGTACGGATCCCCGGCGGAGCTGCCCGACATCCACCACGGCAAGCAGTACCTCGCCGAGCAGGACCTCGAGCCCGACTACCGGATCACCTGCATCTTCGTCGACAAGCGGTTCCGCCAGCAGGGTCTGGTGACCGTGGCCCTGGAGGGTGCGCTCGCGCTGATCGCTCAGGCGGGCGGCGGCATCGTCGAGGGCTACCCGCACATTCCGGGTGAGCGGCGGTTGTCCTCGTCGTTCCTCTACAACGGCACGAAGGCCGTCTACGAGCGCGCCGGCTTCGACTTCATCCGGCCCAAGGGACTGAAGAACACGGTGATGCGTCGCAGCGTGGCCCCGTCGCGCTAGTCACCGACGCATCCCGTCAGATCCACTGCCGGAACCAGATGCGGTCCAGCCAGTCCGGGGTGGTGATCAGCTGGCCGGTCCAGATCGGCCAGAAGAACGCGAAGTTGAGCACCACCAGCACCACGAACGCCCCGGCCGCCGCCGTGCCCCACAGCCGCCGCGACGACGAGGCGCGGGCACTGCCCATCACGACCCCGAGCAGCAGCGTGATCGCGATGACCGTGAACGGCAGCATCAGGATCGAGTAGTAGGAGAAGATCGGGCGCTCGTCGTCGCGGACCCACGGCAGCCAGGTGCTGACGAAGCCGACCAGGGCCAGGCCGAAGCGCCAGTCGCGCCGGCACACCCACGCGTAGACCGCGTAGAACAGCGCCAGCACGCCGCCCCACCACAGCGCCGGGGTGCCGAGCAGCAGGATCTGCCGCAGGCAGGTGCTGTCCGCGGGCGCGTCGCAGCCGTCGACCCCGGGCTTGATCCCGAGCTCGGCCTGCATCCCGACCGGACGGTTGAGGATCGGCCACCACTGCGGCTTGGACTGGTAGGTGTGCTTGGCGTCGTTGAGGAAGTCGCGGTGGAACGTGTAGACGTCCTGGTGGTAGTTCCACAGCGAGCGCAGCGACTGGATCGCCTCGCCGAAGAAGCCCTTCGCGTCGGTCTTCAGATAGTTGCCCCAGTAGGCGCCGTACTGGGTGTTGGACAGCGTCCGTTCGTACTCTCCGGCGTGCAGCAGCCAGCCGGTCCAGGTGAGCACGTAGACCACCAGCGCGACGATCACCAGGTAGCCGAAGGCCGGAAGCGCGTCGGCCACGAAGGAGCGCAGCCGGGGGAGGCGTACGCCGATCGAGCGGCGCGCCCCGGCGTCCCACATCCACACCAGCAGGCCGAAGGCCGCCAGCGGGTAGACCGCCGACCACTTCGTGCCACAGGCGAGGCCGAAGAAGATCCCGGCGCCGAGCCGCCACGGACGCCACAGCATCGACCGCACCGGCCCCCAGTCGTCGGCGCCGGTGCGGTGGCCCGCCGGCACCAGCCGGGCCAGCCGCAGCCGGCCCCAGTCACGGTCGGCGACCAGGCAGGCGACCGCGCAGAGCATGAAGAACGCCTCGAAGATGTCGAGCAGCGCCGAGCGGGAGAGCACCAGCTGCATGCCGTCGAAGCAGAGCAGCAACCCGGCGACCCCGCCGAGCAGGGTGGAACCGGTGAGCCGCCGGACCAGCCGGATCATCACCAGGACCATCAGGGTGCCGACGACCGCGGAGGCCACCCGCCAGCCCAGCGAGTTCATCCCGAAGAAGTGCTCGCCCAGGGCGATCAACCACTTGCCGACCTCCGGGTGCACGATCATCGACGGCGAGTCGGTGAACAGCCCGGTGGTGTGCCCGGCCACGATCTTCTCGTCGGCCTTGTCGACGTAGCCGGTGACGAACCCGTGGTGCAGCAGCGACCAGGCGTCCTTGGCGTAGTAGGTCTCGTCGAAGAGGAACTGGTTGGGGCGCCGCAGGTGCCACAGCCGCAGGAAGCCGGCGAGCATCGTGATGGCGATCGTGACCGCCCAGCCGGCGAACCGGTCGTCGTTGCGCAGCAGCGGCACCAGCCGTCGTCGGGCGCTCGGGACGGGGCGGTGGTCGGCGGTGCTCGACAGGCCGACGGTGCGCCGGGGCGCCGCCTCGGCAGCCGGCGTCTCGGGGACCTGGGTCGTGGGCACAGGGCAACTGTACGAAAGGGACTGAGAGGATCGCCCCGTGAACACCCGCACCGGTCAGCTCGTGCTCGCCGCCACCCCGATCGGCCGGGTCGCCGACGCGTCGCCGCGGCTGGCCGAGGAGCTCGCCACCGCCGACGTGGTCGCCGCCGAGGACACCCGCCGGCTCAAGCGGCTGGCCGCGGACCTCGGCGTGGTGGTGCGTGGCCGGGTGGTCTCCTACTTCGAGGGCAACGAGGCGGCGCGGACCGGGTCGCTGGTCGAGGCCCTTGAGGCCGGCGACCGGGTCCTGCTGGTCACCGACGCCGGGATGCCGTCGGTCTCCGACCCGGGCTACCGGCTGGTGGCGGCCGCCGTCGAGCGCGACCTCCCGGTGACCGCGGTGCCCGGGCCGTCCGCGGTGCTGACCGCGCTGGCGGTGAGCGGGCTGCCGGTGGACCGGTTCTGCTTCGAGGGGTTCCTGCCTCGCAAGGCCGGCGAGCGGTCCCGGCGGCTGGCCGGGCTCGGCGACGAGCCGCGGACCATGGTGTTCTTCGAGGCGCCGCACCGGACCGCCGCCGCGCTGGAGGCGATGGCGGCCGCGTTCGGTGACGACCGGGCCGCGGCGGTGTGCCGCGAGCTGACCAAGACGCACGAGGAGGTCCGCCGCGGCCGGCTGGCCGACCTGGTCGACTGGGCCGCCCAGGGGATACGCGGTGAGGTGACGATCGTGGTGTCCGGGGCGCCGTCGGGCACCGACCTGCCGACCGACCCCGTCTCGCTGGCCGCCCTGGTGGCGGAGGAGGAGGCGGAGGGCGCGACCCGCAAGGAGGCGATCCTGGACGTCGCCCGGCGCGCCGGGCTGCCCAAGCGGCAGGTCTACGACGCCGTGCACAAGCCGCCCGGTGGCGGCCCCACCCCGCCCCCGGCGACCGGGCCGCTGCCGTGAGCGCCGAGCGGGACCGGAGCCTGCCGCCGGCTCCCGAGCCGCTGCCGCACCCGGTGGCCGACAACCACTGCCACCTCGACATCGCCCGCGACCAGGCCGGTCCCGGCCCCCGGGTGGACACCGAGGAGGCGCTGGCGTCCGCGGCGCAGGTCGGGGTCACCCGGATCGTGCAGATCGGCTGCGACCTGCCGGGGGCCCGCTGGGCGGTGCGGACCGCGACGACGTACGACGCGGTGGTGGCCGGCGTCGCGCTGCACCCCAACGAGGCACCGCGGTTGTACGCCGAGGGCGGCGAGGCGCTGCTCGAGGAGGCGCTGGCCGAGATCGAGTCGCTCGCCGCCTCCGACGACCGGGTCCGGGCCGTCGGCGAGACCGGCCTCGACCGCTTCCGCACCGGGGAGGAGGGCCGGGCAGTGCAGGAGCACTCGTTCCGCCGCCACATCGACCTGGCCAAGCGGCTGGACCGCACGCTGGTGATCCACGACCGGGACGCCCACGACGACGTGCTGCGGGTGCTCGACGAGGAGGGCGTGCCGGACCGGGTGGTGATGCACTGCTTCTCCGGGGACGCCGCCTTCGCCCGCGCCTGCCTGGACCGCGGCGCCTGGCTCTCCTTCGCCGGCACCGTGACGTTCAAGAACGCCGAGCCGGTGCGCGAGGCGCTCCGGGTGACGCCCTCGGACCGGGTGCTCGTCGAGACCGATGCGCCGTACCTGACCCCGACGCCGTACCGTGGTCGGCCGAACGCCTCCTACCTGGTGCCGCTCACGATGCGGGCGATGGCGCAGGTGCGCGGAGCGGATCTCGAGGGGCTGTGCCGGGCGGTGGATGCGAACACCTCGGCGGCCTTCGGTGGCCATTGGGGCTAGACAGATCGCGCGAATACGTGAGTTGGGACACCCCAAAACCGGATATACCCGACGTATAGGTCACGTTTTTTTGGCCCCGGGAGAGCCGGCCGTTATGGTCTTGTAACTGTTGGCCGGGAGCGGGGAAGTTCTCGGACGACACCTTGGAAGCCCCGCGGCGACCGCTCGAGATCCCACGAACGACCGGGATCGAGGTTGCCGGCGGGGCGCTGCGTTGGGGGGACCGGTCCGCCGGCCGCGCGGTGGGTGTCGTTCCCGCGGCCCGGGGATTACCACCATGGGAGAGATGTGCGGAGTCGCATCGCACTGCTGACCAGAAGCAAGAAGGCCCTCGCCGTACTCGTCGCCGCTGTGGCGATGGCGGTCGTGGCCACCGGCGCCGGATACGCGGCAATGAGCAAGAACGTGACCCTCACGGTCGACGGGCAGCAGCGGGACGTCACCGTCCTGGGCAGCACCGTCGGCGACGTCCTCGCCAGCGAAGGCATCGAGGTGGGCGACCGTGACGTGGTCGTGCCGGGTGTGGACACCCCTGTCAACGACGGAACCTCCGTCAGCGTCAAGTACGCCCGCCCCCTCGACGTGACGCTCGACGGGGACGAGACCCGCTACTGGGTCACCGCCACCGACGTCACCTCGGCGCTGGACCAGCTGGGACTGGACTACCGCAACGCGGACCTGTCCACCAGCCGCGGCGCTGACATCGACCGCTCGGGCATGGCGCTCGAGGTCGTGACCCCCAAGAAGCTCACCGTGCAGATCGCCGGCAAGAAGCCGCGCACGGAGAACGTCACCGCCCTCACCGTCGGTGAGGCGCTCATCGAGCTCGGCGTGAAGGTCGACAAGCTCGACCAGGTCAAGCCCGGCGTGGACGCCACCCTCGAGGACGGCGACCGCATCGTGTTCACCGACATCCGCAAGGTCAAGCGGACCGCGCGGGAGAGCATCGGCTTCGACAGCGTCACCAAGAGCGACGCCTCGATGTACGACGGGCAGTCCGAGACCGTGCGCTCCGGCCACGCCGGCCTGCGTCGCGTGCTGTACCGCGTCACGCTGCGCAACGGTGAGGTCGCCGACCGCAAGGCCCTCAAGGTGGTCGTGCTGCGGAAGCCGGTCGACGCGCTGACCAAGGTCGGCACCAAGGACCGCCCGGCCCCCAAGCCGGCCCCGGCTCCCGAGCCGGCCCCGGCTCCGGCCGCGGCGCCCGCCGCGAACTACGCCAGCGGCGGCACCGTCTGGGACCAGCTCGCGAAGTGCGAGTCCGGCGGCAACTGGGCCATCAACACCGGCAACGGCTACTACGGCGGGCTGCAGTTCAACCTGTCCACGTGGCGGGCGTACGGCGGCTCCGGGTACCCGCACCAGAACAGCCGCGAGACCCAGATCGCCATCGCCACCAAGGTCCGTGACGCCAACGGCGGCTACGGCTCCTGGCCGGCCTGCTCGCAGTCCCTGGGGCTGCCGCAGTAGGTGCTGCGACCCCGTCTAGGCTCACCCGGGTGAGCGACGACATGACATCCGCCGGTCCGAGGCTTCTCGGGCCGGCGGATGTGCGTTCCCTCGCGGCCGCGCTGGACCTGCGCCCCACCAAGCAGCGGGGGCAGAACTTCGTGATCGACGCCAACACCGTGCGCCGGATCGTGCGTGCCTCCGGCGTCGGCCCCGACGACGTCGTGCTCGAGGTGGGCCCCGGGCTCGGCTCGCTCACCCTGGCCCTGCTCGAGACGGTCAGGCACGTGGTCGCGGTCGAGGTCGACCCGGTGCTGGCGGCGGCGCTGCCGGGCACGGTGGCGACCTACGCCCCCGACCAGGCCGACCGGCTCGAGGTGGTCACCGCGGACGCGCTGCGGATCACCGGGCTGCCCGGGCCGCCGCCGACCGCGCTGGTGGCGAACCTGCCCTACAACGTCTCGGTCCCGGTGCTGCTGCACCTGATGGCGCTGCTGCCCTCGCTGCGCCACGGCCTGGTGATGGTGCAGTCCGAGGTCGCCGACCGGCTCGCCGCGGCACCCGGCTCGCGCACCTACGGGGTGCCGTCGGTCAAGGCCGCCTGGTACGCCGAGGTACGCCGTGCCGGCGCGGTCGGACGCACCGTGTTCTGGCCGGCCCCCAACGTCGACTCCGGCCTCGTGGCCTGGACCCACCGCGACCCGCCCGCGGTCTCGGTGACCCGCCAGGAGGTCTTCGCGGTGGTGGACGCCGCGTTCGCCCACCGCCGCAAGACGCTCCGCTCCACGCTGAAGCTGCTGGCCGGCTCCGCCGAGGCCGCCGAGGCGGCGCTGGCCCGGGCCGGGGTGGACCCGCAGGCCCGGGGCGAGCAGCTCGCGGTCGAGGACTTCGCCCGGATCGCCGAAGGGCTGGCCGCGTCGTGAGCGCGACCACCGGTCCCGGCTGGGTCACCGCGTCCGCCCCGGCCAAGATCAACCTGCACCTGGGCGTCGGCCGGGTGCGGGCCGACGGGTTCCACCCGCTCGCCACCGTCTACCAGGCGATCGGCCTGCGCGACGAGGTCACGGTCCGTCCGGCCCCGTCGTACGTCGTCACGGTGGACGGCGACGAGCGGCTGCCGCTGGACCAGGTGCCGGCCGACGAGTCGAACCTCGCGGTGCGGGCGGCGCAGCTGCTCGCCCGGCGGCACGGTGTCGACGAGGCGGTGGCGGTGCACATCTCCAAGAACATCCCGGTCGCCGGCGGACTGGCCGGCGGCAGCGCCGACGCCGCCGCCGCGCTGGTCGCCTGCGACGCGCTGTGGGAGCTGCGGCTCGCCCGTGAGGAGCTGGTCGGGCTGGCCGCGCAGCTGGGCAGCGACGTGCCGTTCGCGCTCCTGGGCGGCACCGCCGTGGGCACCGGGCGCGGCGAGGTCGTGGTCCCGGCGATGGCACCCGGGGAATACTGGTGGGTGGTGCTCGGCGCGGACTTCGGGCTGGCCACGCCCGAGGTGTACCGGCAGTTCGACGCGCTGCACGCCTCGGACCAGGTCGCCGAGCCGGCGATCCCCGAGCCGTTGATGGAGGCGCTGCGCAGCCACGACGTGCTCCGGCTGGGCCACACCTTGCGCAACGACCTCGAGACGCCGGCGGTCACGCTGCACCCCGAGATCGAGGAGATGCTGGGGGCCGGGCTGGCCGGCACCGCGGTGGCCGCGCTGCTCTCCGGCTCCGGCCCCAGCTGCCTGTTCCTCTGCGACGGCTCCGGCCACGCGCACTACGTCGCCGGCGAGCTCGCGGAGAGGGGCTACGGCCCCGTGGTCGTCACCTCGGGGCCGGTCCCCGGTGCCCGCGTCGAACGGATCGGAGGACCGCGATGAGCGTCCCGAACCTGGTCAGCCTCGAGCGGGTGCACAAGTCCTACGGCATCCGCCCGCTGCTCGACGGGGTCAGCATCGGCGTCGGCGCGGGGGAGCGCATCGGTGTCGTCGGCCGCAACGGCGACGGCAAGACCACGCTGCTGCGGGTGCTCGCCGGGCTCGAGGAGCCGGACCAGGGGCGGGTCTCGCGCAACCGCGGCCTGCGGCTCGGCTTCCTCACGCAGGGCGACGACCTGGACCCGGCGGCGACCGTCGGCCTCGCCGTGCTGGGCGACCGCGCCGAGCACGAGTGGGCGGCGGACGCCGGCACCCGCGAGGTGGTCGAGGTGCTGCTCGCCGGCGTCACCCTGGACCGGGTCGTCGGCGACCTCTCCGGTGGTGAGCGGCGCCGCTGCTCGCTGGCCCGGCTGCTGCTCGACGAGCACGACCTGATCATCCTCGACGAGCCGACCAACCACCTCGACGTCGAGGCCGTCGCCTGGCTGGCCCGCCACCTGGCCCGGCGTACCTCCGCCCTGGTCGTGGTCACGCACGACCGCTGGTTCCTCGACGCCGTGTGCCAGACCACCTGGGAGGTGCACGACGGGGTGATCGACGTCTACGACGGCGGGTACGCCGCCTTCGTGCTGGCCAAGGCCGAGCGCCAGCGGCAGTCGGCCGCCACGGAGAGCCGCCGGCAGAACCTGATGCGCAAGGAGCTGGCCTGGCTGCGGCGCGGGGCGCCGGCGCGCACCTCGAAGCCGAAGTTCCGCATGGACGCCGCCAGCGCGCTGATCGAGGACGAGCCGCCGCCGCGCGACCCCTACGAGCTCCAGCAGTTCGCGACCCAGCGGCTCGGCAAGGACGTCATCGACATCGAGGACGTCGACCTCTCCCGCGGGTCCCGGACCCTGCTCCGGCACGCCACCTGGCGGCTCGGGCCCGGCGACCGGGTCGGTCTGGTGGGCGTGAACGGAGCCGGCAAGACGTCGGTGCTGCGGCTGCTCGCCGGGACCCTGGAGCCTTCCGCGGGTCGGGTGAAGCGGGGCCGGACGGTGGCTCTCGAGCACCTCACGCAGGCGCACGACGACCCGTCGAAGGAGCACGGCATCGACCCCGACGAGCGGGTGCTGCCCTCGATCGAGCGGATCAAGCGCGTGACCCGGGTCGCCGGCGGCGAGGTGACCGCGGCCTCGATGCTCGAGCGGTTCGGCTTCACCGGCGACCGGCTGACCACCCGGGTGGGGGACCTGTCCGGAGGCGAGCGGCGGCGCTTCCAGCTGCTGCGGCTGCTGCTCTCCGAGCCCAACGTGCTGCTGCTCGACGAGCCCACCAACGACCTGGACATCGAGACGCTCAACGTGCTCGAGGACTTCCTCGACGGCTGGCCCGGGACGCTCGTGGTGGTCTCCCACGACCGCTACTTCCTCGAGCGGGTGTGCGACTCGGTGTGGGCCCTGCTCGACGACGGGAAGATCTCGATGCTGCCGCGCGGGGTGGAGGAGTACCTCGAGCGGCGCGAGGAGGCGTTGCGGCTCTCGGCCGGCTCCGCAGGTGTTTCGGCTCCGGCGGCCGGGTCCGGCACGGCCGCGCCCGGGGGCAGCGCCCAGGAGGTGCGGGAGGCCCGCAAGGCGGTGACCAGGATCGACCGGCAGCTGGCGAAGGCCGCGGCGCGCGAGGCGGCACTGCACGCCGCGCTCGCCGAGCACGCGAGCGACTACGAGAAGCTGGCGGAGCTGAACGCCGAGCTCCAGGAGGTCGCCGCCCGCAAGGCGGCCCTGGAGGAGGAGTGGCTCGAGGCGGCCGCCGTCCTGGAGTGACCGGGGACGCCGGGGTCAGCGGTCAGCGGCGGACGGCCAGCAGCGCGGCCGCGGCCTGGCCCTGGGTGATGCCGGCCCGGGCGGCCGCGCCGTTGAGCAGGTGCCGCGCCGCCGCCGTACCGACCCCGTGGACCGTCGACAGGTAGCCCACGGCCTGGTTGATGGTGTCCAGGTCGCGCAGCCGCGCCGTGGTGGCGCCCGCCTCGCGCCGGGTCTCGAAGGAGAGGTCCGCGTTCGTGATCGCGGTGCTCGCGCTGGCACCGAGCGCGTCGGCGAGGACCTGGTGGTCCCCGGCGAAGGCGTCGCTGCTGGAGGCGTAGAGGTTCACGGTGCCGATCACCTCCTCACCGGTCAGGATCGGCAGCGAGAGCGTGCTGCAGACGCCGTGCGCGGCCTGTGCCTGGGCGTCGGCGAGCCAGCGGGCCTCGGAGAACACGTCGTCGGGGCGGCCTTCGGGGCACTGGGCGGCGCCCTCGGCGGTGACCGTGGTGGCCGCTGCGTCGCGGCAGGGCGCCTCGCCGACCCGCAGCACCGCGTCCGGGGCGGCCACCTCGGGGTCGGTGGAGACCAGCGTGAACGTGAGCCCGTCCTGCACCAGGGCCAGGCTGAGCCCGACCAGGCCGGGGACCAGTCGCTCCGCGGCCTCGCCCATGCGGGTGAGCTCGTCGACGAGCTCCTCACCGCCGTAGCGGCGCAGCTCGCCGATCGACTCGCGGGTCTCCGGGATGGGCTCCAACTCGGTTCCTCCTTCTCGTCCGGACCGGTCCCGTACCCGGCGATCCGCAAATGAGGCCCCCACCGCCGGTGTCGTCCGCCACGCCGGGTGCCCGGGTTCGCCCCGGTCGGGTGAAAAGGGCTGGCCCGCGGGGAGCCCGGCGGCTCCCCGGTCGGCCCATTGACCACGATGCCGCGGTGTCGGAGTCTCGTGGCATGCAGCAGTGGGAGTACCTCCTCGTGCCCCTGGAGGACGCGGCCGGGGTCAAGAAGCAGTCCGAGGGCGTGGTGCCGGAGCGGCTCAACGTGCTCGGCTCGCAGGGCTGGGAGGCTGTCGGGCTGACCCTGAAGAAGGGAGACCTCGTCGCCTGGCCGGTCGTCCTGCTCAAGCGGGCCGTCGCCCAGCCCTAGCGGGAGCCGGCGTCAGGAAGTCTCGAACGGGGCGACCAGGGTCCGCAGCAGCGAGGCCAGCCGCTTCTGCTCCGCCGGCGCCAGCCCGGACAGCAGGTCCCGCTCGCGGGCGAGCAGCCCTGCGAGGGCGCCGTCGACGGTGTCGCGACCCTCCTGGGTGAGGCGGACCAGGACCCCGCGCCGGTCGCGGGGGTCGGGCAGCCGCTCGACCAGACCCCGGGCGGCGAGCCGGTCCACCCGGTTGGTCATCGTGCCGCTGGTCACCAGCGTCTCCTTGAGCAGCCGGCCGGGGGAGAGCTCGTAGGGCGCTCCGGCGCGACGCAGGGCGGCGAGCACGTCGAACTCCCAGGACTCGATCGAGTGCTCGGTGAACGCCTGCCGGCGCGCCCGGTCGAGGTGGTGGCTGAGCCGGCTGACCCGGCTGAGCACCTCCATCGGCCCGAGGTCCAGGTCGGCGCGCTCGCGCGCCCACGCCTCGACCAGTCGGTCCACCTCGTCCTGCATGAGGCCATCGTACTCATCGAGATTCTTGATATCGAGACATATGACAGCACCGGCCCCGGCAAGGTATCTTGACGTCAAGAGAGTGGGGGGTGGATCGTGCCGCAGGACCGTTGGGACCCGGAGCGTTACCTGGCCTACGCCGGCGAGCGGGGGCGACCGTTCGTCGAGCTGCTGGCCCGGGTCGCCGCCGACTCGCCGCGGACGGTGGTCGATCTGGGCTGCGGTCCGGGCAACCTCACCCGGCTGCTCGCGCGGCGCTGGCCGGAGGCGTCGGTGCTCGGCGTCGACTCCTCGCCGGAGATGGTCGCCGCGGCGCGGCGCGACGACCCGGGCAGCGGCGTGGCCTTCCAGGTCGGCGACGTGCGGAGCTGGACGCCCTCCGGCGGTCCCGTCGACGTGCTCGTCTCCAACGCCACGCTGCAGTGGGTCCCCGGCCACCTCGAGCTGCTGGGCGGCCTGGTCGGGCACGTGGCGCCGGACGGCTGGCTGGCCCTCCAGGTGCCCGGCAACTTCGACGAGCCGAGCCACGTGATCCGGCGCGAGCTCGCGGCCGAGGAGCCGTACGCCGCTCACACGGCCGGTGTCGCGGTCCCCGACGCGTTCGGGCCGGAGGTCTACCTCGAGGCGCTGACCGGTCTCGGCTGCGAGGTCGACGCCTGGGAGACGACGTACCTGCACGTGCTCACCGGGGAGGACCCGGTGTTCACCTGGGTCTCCGGCACCGGTGCCCGCCCGACCCTGTCCGCCCTGCCCGAGCACCTGCGGCCCCGCTTCGAGGCCGAGCTCAAACGCCGGCTGCGCGAGGCCTACCCGGCCCGACCGTACGGCGTGGTGCTGCCGTTCCGGCGGGTGTTCGCAGTGGCCCAGATGAAGCCCCGACACGGAGGTCGTCCATGAAGATGAAGCTGCACCACGTCCAGGTCTCCTGCCCCGTCGGCGGGGAGGACGCGGCCCGCCGGTTCTACGGCGAGGCGCTCGGGCTGCCCGAGGTCGAGAAGCCGCCGGTGCTCGCCGCGCGCGGGGGCTGCTGGTTCCGGGGGCCCGACCTCGAGGTCCACGTCGGTGTGGAGCAACGGTTCACGCCGGCGGCCAAGGCGCATCCGGGCCTGCTGGTCGACGACGTCGAGGCACTGCAGGCGCTGGCCACCCGGGTGGCGGCCGCCGGCTTCCCGGTCACCTGGGACGACGACTTCCCCGGCTACCGCCGCTTCTACACCGCCGACGGCAACGGGAACCGGGTCGAGGTGCTGGCCCCGGCGTGAGCCAGGGTCGCGTTCCGCTTCCCCGGTCGTTACGGTGGCAAGGGCGGGTTCATCCGGGGCCTGCGGAGGGAGACGCCATGAGCGCGACCATGACCCAGACCCAGCTGCTGCTCGAGCTCGAGCAGGTGGTGGAGGAGAACCTCAACCGGCACCTGAAGGTGGCCAAGGACTGGTTCCCGCACGAGTACGTCCCGTGGAGCGACGGCCGCAACTTCGACGGTCCGCTCAACGGCGACCCGTGGTCGCCCGAGGACTCGCCGATGTCCGACGTGGCCCGGTCCGCCCTGGTGGTCAACCTGCTGACCGAGGACAACCTGCCCAGCTACCACCACGAGATCGCGCTGCTGTTCGGTCGCGACGCCGCGTGGGGCGACTGGGTGCACCGCTGGACCGCCGAGGAGGGCCGGCACGGCATCGCGATCCGCGACTACCTGCTGACCTCGCGGGCCGTCGACCCGACCGAGCTGGAGCAGCTGCGCATGCAGCACATGTCCACCGGCTACGAGTCCGCGCACAGCCAGGACCTGGTGCGGTCGCTGGCCTACGTCTCCTTCCAGGAGCTGGCCACGCGGGTCTCGCACCGCAACACCGGAAAGCTCACCGACGACCCGGTCGCCGACGCGCTCCTCGCCCGGGTCGCCGCCGACGAGAACCTGCACATGATCTTCTACCGCAACCTGCTGCAGGGGGCGCTCGAGCTCGCGCCGAACCAGACGATGCGGGCGATCACCGACGTGGTCAAGACGTTCGCGATGCCCGGCACCGACATCGAGGGCTTCCAGCGCAAGGCGGTGCAGATGGCGGTCGCCGGCGTCTACGACCTGCGTCAGCACCGCGACGACGTGGTCGCGCCGGTGCTGCGGTTCTGGAACGTCTTCGACATCGAGGGCCTGGACGCCGAGGGCGAGCAGGCCCGCACCGAGCTGGCCGAGTTCATGGAGGAGCTCGAGAAGCAGGCGCTGCGATTCGAGGACAAGCGTGACGTCCTCAGGGCACGGATGGCCGCTCGCTGAGCGCTGCGTCCGGCCCCGCCGGGCTCACTCGCCGAGGAGGCCCCGGAGGGTGGCGCGGTGCCGGTCGTACGCGCGCCGCCCGAGCCTCGTGGCCCGGTACGCCGTCACGGCGCCCCGACCGCGCCCGCTCTTGGTGACGCTCACGTAGCCGGCTGCCTCCAGGGCGGCTGCCTGCTTGGAGAGGTCGGAGTCGCTGACGCCCAGGTGCTCTCGCAGGAAGGCGAAGTCCGACGACGTCGACCCGGTCAGCACGGCCATGATGGCCAGCCTCTTGGGCGCGTTGAGGAGCGGGTCCAGGCCGTCGAGGGCGGAGGGGGGTGGTGTCACAGCAGCCGCTCACGAAGGCGCGCCGCGATGGCGGCGTACTCATGCTCGTACCACGCGACGACGACCCCCGCGCCGACGCCCGCGGTCGCGGCAGCCCACCACGTGCCGACCTGCTCACCGATCAGCCAGGCCGCGCCGGCGACGGCGGCGGCTCCGAGCGCCATCGTGAGGATCGCCCGGCGGAAGTCACGGGGCGGGAGGCCGCTGGGATACGTCCCGCGCCGACGCCGGTCCCACGCGATCGCCGCGAACATGGCCAGGATCAGGCCCAGCTGGGCGAGCGACTGCACGAACCCGTCGAGAAGGCCGACCACCAGCGCGAACGCCGCGGCCCACAGCCCGAACCCCACCGTCCACCAGACCGGGGTGGGGGGATAGACCACCCACGAGACCAGCTCCCCGCGCTCGATCTCGCGGAGCTGCTCCCGCAGGGAGTCGCGATCGCCATTGCTTTCCATGATGGAAACAATATGACTCACTTTCCATCTTGGCAAGTGGCGATGGGTGCGCCTGTCCGGCGTGGCTGCAGCGAGGGGCCGCGGTCCGGAGGAGGACCCGCCGCTCCGGTTACTGGTCAGTTCGGGTGGTCGGAGATGGCCCGACATGACTAGGCCAGTTCCTCTGGGGGGTCACGGATAGGTCACATGGGTGGGGGTCTTTCTACGCATGACGGGCGGATCAGGCAGACCGCACTGGCGCTCCGCCGAGCCAGTTGAGAACATCGACCACGGCGCGGTCCGAAATCCTTCGGTCACCAAGATGCGCCCTCCCCAGAACGGCACATTTCTCGTCCGGCCCTCGGGTCGGACGTGAGGATCCACGGAGCCCCCGAATGAACACCGCCCCCCACGTCGTCGTCCAACCCCTTGCCCTGGAGCTGCTCGGCTCCCAGCCCCCGGCCGTCGCCGAGGCCGAGCTCCGCTACGACCGGGACGACCCGTACGCCGTCACGCTGGTGTTCCTCGAGGCCGGGAACGACGTGGTCTGGCTGTTCGGCCGGGACCTGCTGCTCCAGGGGGTGTCCGAGCCCGCGGGCGAGGGTGACGTGCACGTGTTCCCGTCGGTGGACGCCGAGGGCAGGGCCGTGATCATGCTGTCCCTCTCCTCGCCCGACGGTCAGGCGCTCATGAAGGCACCGGCCGCCGACGTCCTGGACTTCCTGGCCCGCGCCACCCACGAGGTGTGGCCCGGCACCGAGCACCACCTGGTGAGCACCGATGCCGTGATCGCGGCGCTGCTCGTCGACGACTGACCCGCCGGTTCCCCGCACGTCCCTGTCGGACCTCGTCGGGCCGCGCCGCCACCGGTACGCCGCCCGCGCCGGTCGATGCGTAGTCTGGTGCCCCTGTTTCGGGCTCGGCCCGGAACGTTCCCCGGTTGGTCTGCCGGCAGGGCCCGCCTGACTTTGAATCAGGACTAGCGACGTAGGTTCGACTCCTACCCGGGGAGCGAGGCGCCAGGCTGCGCACGACGCGAGCAGCCGACGCCGGGACCAGGACCGAGGAGAGCGTGTGACGCAGACGGTGGACCGTCCGACAGCGGTGATCGTGCTGGCGGCCGGCAACGGCACCCGGATGAAGTCGAAGCTGAGCAAGGTGCTGCACCCGGTGTGCGGGCGCAGCATGATCGGCCACGTCCTGACGGCCGCCCTCACCGTCGACCCGGAGTACGTCGTCGCGGTGGTCGGTCACGGCCGGGACGAGGTCGGCCCGCACGTCCGGCAGACCGCGCCGGGCGCACTGCTGGCCGTCCAGGAGAGCCAGGACGGCACCGGTCACGCGGTCCGGGTCGGCCTGGACGCGTTGTCCGCCGTCGCCGGCTCGCCCGAGGGCACCGTCGTGGTGATGGCCGGGGACACCCCGCTCATGGAGGGATCGACGATCGCGGCGCTGGTCGCCGAGCACGGCAGCGCCGGGCGCGCGGTCACCGTGCTCACCGGCGAGGTGCCCGACCCGCACGGCTACGGCCGGATCATCCGCGACGAGCACGACGGCGTCGCCGCGATCGTCGAGGAGAAGGACGCCGACCCGCAGCAGGCCGCCGTGCGCGAGATCAACTCCGGGGTGTTCGCCTTCGACGGCGCCTTCCTCGCCGACGCGCTGACCCGGATCACCAACGACAACGCCAAGGGCGAGTACTACCTCACCGACGTGGTCGGTCTGGCCCGCGCCGGGGGACGCCCGGTCGGGGCCTTCCGGATCGACGACGTGATGCAGACCGAGGGGGCCAACGACCGGGCCCAGCTCGCCGGTCTCGGAGCCGAGCTGAACCGACGGATCCTCACCCGCTGGATGCGCGAGGGCGTGACGATCACCGACCCGGCGACCACCTGGGTGGACGCCGACGTGGTGCTCGCACCGGACGTCACCCTGCTGCCCGGCGTGCAGCTGCTGGGCGCGACGGTGGTGGCCGAGGACGCGGTCATCGGGCCGGACTGCACCTTGAAGGACGTCGAGGTGGGCGCCGGCGCACGGGTGGTCCGCACCCACGGCGAGCTCGCGGTGATCGGCGAGCGGGCCAACGTCGGCCCGTTCTCCTACCTGCGGCCCGGCACCTACCTGGGAGCCGACGGCAAGATCGGCACCTTCGTGGAGACCAAGAACGCCCGCATCGCGGACCGGGCCAAGGTGCCGCACCTCTCCTACGTCGGCGACGCCGAGATCGGCGAGGGCAGCAACATCGGCGCCGGCACGATCTTCGCCAACTACGACGGCGTGGCCAAGCACCGCACCACCGTCGGCCGGGAGGCGCGCACCGGGTCGAACAACACGTTCGTCGCTCCGGTGCGCATCGGCGACGGGGCGGTGACCGGCGGCGGCACCGTCGTACGCCGCGACGTTCCGCCCGGCGCGCTCGCCGTCTCGGCGGGCCAGCAGCGCCACCTCGAGGAGTGGGTGCTGCGCAAGCGGCCCGGGAGCGCCGCCGCGGAGGCGGCCGCGGCGGCCCTCGCCACGGGCGACGGCGAGCCGGCGCCCGCGGGTGGCACGTCTCACCCCGCCGCACCCGAGGTCGCTTCCGAGACCCACTCTGAGCGACAATCAGGTGAACCCCAGCCTCCAATCGCATGAACCCCCAGCCTCGAGGAGATGCGGCGTGAGTGGTCTGAAGCGCACGACAGAGAAGAACCTGATGGTCTTCAGCGGACGCGCCCACCCCGAGCTCTCCGAGGAGGTGGCCGAGCTCCTCGGGTCCGGCCTGGTGCCGACGGCGGCCTACGACTTCGCGAACAGCGAGATCTACGTGCGCTTCGAGGAGTCGGTCCGCGGGTGCGACGCCTTCGTGATCCAGAGCCACACCGCTCCGGTGAACGAGTGGATCATGGAGCACCTGATCATGGTCGACGCGCTCAAGCGGGCCTCGGCCAAGCGGATCACCGTGGTGATGCCGTTCTACGGCTACGCCCGCCAGGACAAGAAGCACCGCGGCCGCGAGCCGATCTCGGCGCGGCTCATGGCCGACCTGTTCAAGACCGCGGGCGCGGACCGGCTGATCGCCGTCGACCTGCACACCGCGCAGATCCAGGGGTTCTTCGACGGCCCGGTCGACCACCTGATGGCGCTGCCGATCCTCTCCGAGTACGTCGCGTCGAAGTACGGCGGCGAGCAGCTCGCCGTGGTCTCCCCGGACGCCGGACGGATCAAGGTGGCCGAGCAGTGGTCGAGCCGGCTGGGCGGTGCCCCGCTGGCCTTCATCCACAAGACCCGCGACATCCACCGGCCCAACGAGTCCGTCGCCAACCGGGTGGTCGGCCAGGTCGAGGGCCGGATCTGCGTGCTGGTCGACGACATGATCGACACCGGCGGCACCATCGTGAAGGCCGCCGACGCGCTGATGAACGACGGGGCCGCGGGGGTGGTGATCGCGGCGACGCACGCGATCCTCTCCGACCCTGCCGTCGACCGGCTCAAGAACTGCCCCGCGACCGAGGTCGTGGTCACCAACACGCTGCCGATCCCGGCCGACCGGCACTTCGACAAGCTCACCGTGCTCTCGATCGCACCGCTGATCAGCCGCGCGATCCGCGAGGTGTTCGAGGACGGCTCGGTCACCAGCCTCTTCGACGGCCAGGC
Source organism: Nocardioides mesophilus (assembly GCF_014395785.1). Classification (GTDB taxonomy): domain Bacteria; phylum Actinomycetota; class Actinomycetes; order Propionibacteriales; family Nocardioidaceae; genus Nocardioides_B; species Nocardioides_B mesophilus. The sequence goes on from NZ_CP060713.1 coordinate 2,813,333, forward strand.
CTGAGCGAAGCCCCCGCGGACACGATTCGCCTCCGGTCCCGGGGCTCCGCTAGGATCGGGAAGTTGCCTCGGCGAGGGAGACCTAGGACTCGCTCCGTGATCGACGTGGTGGCTCGGCTGGCTTGTCGCCTTCCGTGCGACCCGCCGCGCGCCCGTACTCCGGAGCGCCTCCCTCACCGGTGTGACCACCACGCAGCACGACCATGCACGAAGCCTTAGTTGAGGAGTTCCCCATGTCGGAGAGCAACATCCACGCCGAGACCCGCACCGAGTTCGGCAAGGGCGCCGCGCGCCGCATCCGGCGCGCCGCCAAGGTGCCCGCGGTGCTCTACGGACACGGCACCGACCCGGTGCACATCAGCCTGCCGGGCCACGACACCATGCTCGCGCTCAAGCACGGCGGCGCGAACGCGCTGCTGACGCTGACCATCGAGGGCAAGGAGCACCTGGCGCTGCCCAAGCAGATCCAGCGTGACCCGATCAAGGGCTTCCTGGAGCACCTCGACCTGGTCCTGGTCCGCAAGGGCGAGAAGGTCACCGTCGACATCCCGGTCCACGTGATCGGCGAGCCGGGCCCCGACGGCATGGTCGTCACCGAGCAGTCCACCGTCTCGGTCGAGGCCGAGGCGACCCACATCCCCGAGTTCATCGAGGTCTCGGTGGAGGGTGCCGAGGTCGGCGTGCAGATCTTCGCCAAGGACCTGCAGCTGCCGAAGGGCTCCACCGTGCTGGCCGACGACGACGCGCTGATCGTGCACGTCACCCACGCGCCGACCGCCGACGAGGTGGAGGCCGAGCTGGAGAGCGCCGAGGCCGAGGCCGGCATCGAGCGCGAGGAGCCCGAGGCCGAGAGCGGCGAGGCGGCCGCGGCTGCCGAGGGCGGCTCGGGGGAGTCCTCCACCGAGGAGTGACCCCGTTACGCTCGCTGCCGTGTGGGGCGAGCGTGTGAGAGCGATCTTCAACAGGAAGGCCGGGGATCCCGTGAACGACGCGTCGACCGGCTCCGAGAGCGGAGCATGGTTGGTGGTCGGGCTCGGGAACCCCGGCCCTTCCTATGCCGGTCACCGGCACAACGTGGGCTACCGGGTGGCCGACGAGCTCGCCTCCCGGCTGGGCAGCGGGTTCCGTCCGCACAAGTCCGGCCGGGCCGACGTCGTCGAGGGACGGCTCGGTGGCCCCGGCGGGATCGGCGGCGAGCGCGTCGTCCTCGCGCGACCCCGCTGCTACATGAACGAGACCGGCGGCCCGGTGTCGACGTTGGCGAAGTTCTACAAGATCCCGGTCGAGCGGATCATCGCCGTGCACGACGAGCTCGACATCGCCTTCGACACGCTGCGCGTCAAGCGCGGCGGCGGCGACAACGGCCACAACGGCCTGCGGTCGATGCGGCGGTCGCTGGACTCCGGCGAGTTCTACCGGGTCCGGGTCGGCATCGGCCGGCCGCCCGGCCGTCAGGACCCGGCGTCGTTCGTGCTCTCCGACTACTCGTCCGCCGAGCGGAAGGCGCTGCCCTTCCAGGTGGACCGTGCCGCCGACGCCGTCGAGTCGCTGCTCACCGAGGGCCTCGAGGCCACCCAGAGCCGCTTCAACAGCTGACCGGCTGCCCGCGAACCCGACCTGCCCGCGAACCTGACCTGCCCGCGAACCGACAGGAGTCACCGTGACCGACCTCCCCACCCCTCCCGAGGGCGTCCTCGAGGACGACCACCGCTTCGCCGCCTGGGCGGCCACCGTCGCCGGCGAGCTGCTGACCGAGGTCCGCGGCCGCGGGCTGGAAGGCAAGGCGCTCAAGGACGCCGGTGACGAGTCGGCGCACGACCTGCTCATGCAGCTGTGCGCGGCCTACCGTCCCGAGGACTCCGTGCTCTCCGAGGAGAGCAAGGAGACCCACGAGGACACCCGCCGGCTGAGCGCCGACCGGGTCTGGATCATCGACCCCCTCGACGGCACCCGGGAGTTCTCCGAGCCGCCGCGCGAGGACTGGGCCGTCCACGTGGCGCTGTGGGCCCGCGCCGCCGACGGCCAGGGCGGGGACCTGGTCGCCGGTGCGGTCGCCCAGCCCGGTCTCGGCACCACCTTCCACACCGGCGAGCCCCCGGTGCTGCCGCCGCGCACCTCCCAGCGGCCCCGGATCGCGGTCTCTCGCACCCGGCCGCCGGCGTTCGTGCAGGCGCTCGCGGACGAGATCGACGCCGAGCTGGTGCCGATGGGCTCCGCCGGCGCCAAGGTGATCTCGGTGGTCCGCGACGTCACCGACGCCTACGTGCACGCCGGCGGCCAGTACGAGTGGGACTCCGCCGCACCGGTCGCCGTCGCCCGCGCGGCCGGGCTGTTCACCTCCCGCGTGGACGGCAGCCCGCTGGTCTACAACCAGGCGGACGTGCTGCTGCCGGACCTGATCGTGTGCCGGCCCGAGCTGTCCGAGGCGATCGTCGACTTCGTCCGCCGCAACGGGACCGAGTGAACGCGGCCGACCCTGCGGTGCGGACGGTCCTCTGGGATGCCGACGGGGTGCTCCAGCACCTGCCGGCCGGCTGGGAGGCCTCGATGCGCCCGGTCGTCGGGCACCTGGTCGACGACGTACAGGGGTTCCTCGACGAGGCCTTCGCGGCCGAGCGCCCGGCCCTGACCGGGGAGGCCCGCTGGGTCGAGGTGCTGCCGCGGCTGCTGGAGCGTTGGGGGCTGGCGGACTCCTACGACGAGGCGATGCGGGTCTGGCTGACGATGGAGCCCGTGCTGGAGACCCGGGAGCTGGTCGGGGCGCTGCGCGACGCGGGCGTCCGCTGCTGCCTGGCCACCAACCAGGACGAGCACCGCGGCCGGCACATGCACGCGACGCTCGGGTACGGCGACCTGTTCGACGACACCTTCTACTCCTACGAGCTCGGGGTCGCGAAGCCCGACCCGGCGTACTTCCGGCGGATCCTGCAGCGGCTGGACCTGCCGGCCGACCGCGTGCTGTTCGTGGACGACAACGCCGCCAACGTGCAGAGCGCCCGCGGCGTCGGCCTGCGTGCGGAGCAGTGGCACGTCGACGACGGGCTGCAGACGCTGCACCGGCAGCTGCGGGCCCACGGGCTCCCGGTCTGAGCCCGCGCCCGGCTCAGGAGTCGTCGTCGGGCAGGTCCGGCACGGGGTTGCCGGCGGCCTCGTCTCGGTCCGCCCACTCCAGCAGCGGCGCGAGGTCGAACACGTGGTCGTCGATGTCGGCGTGCAGGTCGCCGAGCTCGGCGTAACGCGCCGGGACGGTGGCGATCGTGCAGTCGCCGGGCTCGACGTCGTCGACCTCGTCCCACCGGATCGGCGTGGAGACGGTCGCCTCCGGGTTGCCCCGCACCGAGTAGGCCGCCGCGATCGTGTGGTCGCGGGCGTTCTGGTTGTAGTCCACGAACAGCGCCGCCGAGTCCCGGTCCTTGCGCCACCAGGTGGTGGTCACGTCCTGGGGGGAGCGCCGCTCGACCTCGCGGGCGAAGGCCAGAGCCGCCCGGCGCACGTCGCCGAACCCGTGGTCGGGCCGGATCCGGACGTAGACGTGCAGCCCGTTGCCGCCGGAGGTCTTCGGGAAGCCGGTGGCGCCGAGCTCGTCGAGCACCTCGTGGGCGACGTGGGCGACCCGACGGACGGTGGCGAAGTCGCACTCCGGCCCGGGGTCGAGGTCGATGCGCCACTCGTCGGGCTTCTCGGTGTCGGCGCGCCGGCTGTTCCACGGGTGGAACTCGACGGTCGACATCTGCACCGCCCAGATCACCTGCGCGAGCTCGGTGACGCAGAGCTCGTCGGCGGTGCGGTTCCAGCGCGGGAAGTGCACCCGCACCGTCTCCATCCACGGCGGCGCCCCGGCCGGCAGCCGCTTCTGGTGCACCTTGTCGCCGCTCACCCCGGTCGGGAAGCGGTGCAGCATGCACGGGCGCTCGAAGAGCGCGTTGACGATCCCGTCGCCGACGGCGAGGTAGTAGTGGACCAGGTCGAGCTTGGTCTCGCCGCGGGCCGGGAAGTAGACGCGGTCGGGGTTGGAGATCCGGACGACCTTGTCGTCGACCTCGAGCTCCACCGACGGTGACTTCGACGACGCCATGGCAGCCAACCTAGCCGCAGTCCCCGACAAGTCGCTGACACCGCAGCGGTGCGCCGACAGGATGGCGCCATGACCTCCTTCGTCCCGCACACCACCGTCGATGTCTGACCCGGGCGGCACCGAGGTGGACCGGCTCCTGCGGGGCCGGCTCGCCGAGCTGGCCGGGCAGGTGCGCCGTGCTGAGGCGATGGTGCGGGCGGAGGAGGCCGAGGGCGTCCACGACCTCCGCGTGGCGATGCGACGGGCACGGAGCCTGCTGGTCAGCTTCGAGGACCTGCTGCGGTGGCCCGCCACCCAGCGCCTGGTCGAGGACCTCCGCTGGTCCGCCGCCGAGCTCAGCGGGCTGCGCGACGTGGAGGTGGTCCAGGAGCGGTTGGAGGTGCTGCTGGTCGCCGATCCGGTCGAGCTGCTGCTGGGCCCGGTGTCGGCGCGGGTGGCCGACCACGTGCGGGCGGCCCGGGCCTCGGAGCTGGTCCGGGTGCAGGAGCTGCTGGCCGACAACCCGCCCCGGCTGCTCGCCGACGAGCTGGAGCGGGTCGTCGCCGAGGCGCCCGGCAGCGCGTCGGTCGACGACGTACGCCGCCGGTTGCGCCAGGACTGGCGGCGCACCCGGCGCCGGGCCGGCCGGGCTGCTGCGCTGCCGGCCGGTGACCGTGCCCTCGACGCGGCGCTGCACGACGTGCGCAAGGCGGCCAAGCGGGCCCGCTACGCCGCCGAGACCCTCAAGCCGCTCCTCGGCGAGCGCGCCGAGGAGATGGAGAAGGCGGCCGAGGCCGTGCAGCAGGCGCTCGGGGACCACCGCGACACGCTGCTGACCCGGGCGGCGCTGCGCCAGATGGGGGTGCAGGCGCACCTCGACCGGCAGAACGGCTTCAGCTTCGGGCGGATGCACGCCCTGGAGCAGGTGGCGGGCGAGGGCTACCTCGAGGTCTACGCGACCGCCCGGGACCGGCTGGACGCCAAACGGCTCCGTCGCTGGCTGCGCTGACCCGGCGGCCGCCGTCGGTGACCCCCGTAGACTGGCGGCACCCCCTCGACGTCCCGGCCCACCGCCGGCCGGCAGGGGGCCGTCGTGTTGCCACCGGCAGCCGCGGACCGCCGAAAACAGGGAGTCGAAGCGTTGAGCGTGCAGGGACTGGCCGACCTGGTCCTCGGGGACAAGACCCTGGCCACCGCCGTGGAGGACGCCCGCGAGGGCGCCGTGGCGGCGTTGGACCTGACCGGGCCGCCGGCGCTGCGGCCGTTCGTGGTCCGCGGGCTCGTCGACGCCGGCCGCACCGTGCTGGCGGTGGCCGCCACCGCCCGCGAGGCCGAGGACCTGGTCGACCAGCTCGGCTGCCTGATGGACCCCTCGCTGGTCGGCTACTACCCGTCCTGGGAGACGCTGCCGCACGAGCGGCTCAGCCCGCGCAGCGACACCGTCGGTCGCCGGCTGGCCGTGCTGCGCCGGCTGGCCCACCCCGGCGACGACCCCAGCAACGGTCCCCTCAAGGTGGTCGTGGCGCCGATCCGCTCGGTGCTGCAGCCGCAGGTCAAGGGCCTGGCCGACCTCGAGCCGGTCGAGCTGGAGGCGGGTGGCCGGGCCGACCTCGAGGACGTCGTCCGGCGGCTCTCCGGGGCCGCCTACAGCAGGGTCGACCTGGTGGAGAAGCGCGGTGAGTTCGCGGTCCGTGGCGGCATCGTCGACGTCTTCCCGCCCACCGAGGAGCACCCGCTCCGCGTCGAGTTCTGGGGCGACGAGGTCGAGGAGATCCGCTCGTTCGCGGTGGCCGACCAGCGCACCCTGGAGCCGGTGCAGCGGCTCTGGGCGCCGCCCTGCCGCGAGCTCCTGCTCACCGACGAGGTCCGGGCCCGGGCCAAGGCGCTCGGCGAGGCCCACCCCGAGCTCGCCGAGATCACCGAGAAGCTCGCGGAGGGCGTGGCGGTCGAGGGCATGGAGTCGCTCTCACCGGTGCTCGTCGACGAGATGGAGATGCTGGTCGACCTGATGCCGGCCGACACCCACGTGCTGGTGCTCGACCCCGAGCGCGCCCGCAGCCGCGCCCACGACCTGGTCGCGACCAGCGAGGAGTTCCTCGGCGCCTCCTGGGCGGCGGCCGCCGGCGGCGGTCAGGCCCCGATCGACTTGGGCGCCGCGTCCTACCGCAGCATCGCCGACGTCCGCGAGCTCAGCCTCGGCCAGGACAAGCCCTGGTGGAGCGTCTCCCCGTTCGGCATCGCCGACGAGGACCTCTCCGACCCCCTGCGCGACTCGCTCGGCGAGATCGTCAGCGCCGGCGTCGACTGGCAGAGCGGCGCGGTGGAGAGCCGGACCGTGGCGGTGCGCCCGGTCGAGGAGTACCGCGGCGACGTCGAGGGTGCGGTCGCCGACGTCCGGACCTGGCTCGGCGAGGGCCGCCGGGTCGTGCTGATGACCGAGGGGCACGGGCCCGCGCAGCGGATGGTCGAGGTGCTCGGCGAGCACGACGTCGCCGCCCGGTTCGTCGAGACGATCGCGACGGCCGACGACGTACCCCGCGACCTGGTGGTCGTCACCACCGCCACGCTCGCGCACGGCCTGGTGTTCGACGAGCTGGTCATCCTCACCGGTGACGACGTGTCGGGGCAGCGCTCGTCGACCAAGGACATGCGGAAGATGCCGGCCCGGCGCAAGCGGCAGATCGACCCGCTCGAGCTCAAGGCCGGCGACTACGTCGTGCACGAGCAGCACGGCGTCGGCCGCTACCTGGAGATGAAGCAGCGGGAGGTGCAGGGCGCCACCCGCGAGTACCTCGTGCTGGAGTACGGCGCCAGCAAGCGCGGCGCCCCCGCCGACAAGCTCTACGTCCCCACCGACCAGCTCGACCAGGTGACGCGCTACGTCGGCGGCGAGCAGCCGTCGCTGGACCGGCTCGGCGGCGCCGACTGGGCCAAGCGCAAGGGCCGCGCGCGCAAGGCGGTCAAGCAGATCGCGGCCGAGCTCATCAAGCTCTACGCCGCCCGGCAGGCCACCAAGGGCCACGCGTTCGGTCCGGACAGCCCGTGGCAGCGCGAGCTCGAGGACGCGTTCCCGTTCACCGAGACCCCGGACCAGCTGTCCACCGTCGACGAGGTCAAGCGCGACATGGAGCGCACCGTCCCGATGGACCGGCTGGTCTGCGGCGACGTCGGCTACGGCAAGACCGAGATCGCGGTGCGGGCGGCGTTCAAGGCGGTCCAGGACGGCAAGCAGGTGGCCGTGCTGGTGCCGACGACCCTGCTGGTGCAGCAGCACTTCTCGACCTTCGCGGAGCGGATGTCGGGCTTCCCGGTGGTGCTCAAGGGGCTCTCGCGGTTCCAGACCGACAAGGAGGCCGCGGAGGTGATCGCGGGCCTGCAGGACGGGACCGTCGACATCGTCATCGCGACCCACCGGCTGCTGAACCCCGACATCAGGATGAAGAACCTCGGCCTGATCATCGTCGACGAGGAGCAGCGCTTCGGGGTCGAGCACAAGGAGCAGATGAAGCGGCTGCGCACCAGCGTCGACGTGCTCTCGATGTCGGCCACCCCGATCCCGCGGACCCTGGAGATGGCGATCACCGGGATCCGGGAGATGTCGACGATCACCACCCCGCCGGAGGAGCGCCACCCGGTCCTCACCTACGTCGGCGCCTACGAGGACCGGCAGGTGGTGGCCGCCGTACGCCGCGAGCTGCTGCGGGAGGGCCAGGTGTTCTACATCCACAACCGGGTGCAATCGATCGAGAAGGCCGCCGCCCGGATCCGCCAGCTCGTCCCGGAGGCCCGGGTCACCGTGGCGCACGGGCAGATGGGCGAGCACCAGCTCGAGCAGGTGATGCTGGACTTCTGGGAGAAGAAGGCCGACGTGCTGGTGTGCACCACGATCGTGGAGTCCGGCCTCGACGTCTCCAACGCCAACACGATGGTGATCGAGCGCGCCGACATGCTCGGGCTCTCCCAGCTGCACCAGCTGCGTGGCCGGGTCGGGCGGGGCCGCGAGCGGGCCTACGGCTACTTCCTCTACCCGGCCGACAAGCCGATGACCGAGACCGCCCACGAGCGGCTCGCGACCCTGGCCCAGCACTCCGACCTGGGCGGCGGCATGGCGATCGCGATGAAGGACCTCGAGATCCGCGGCGCCGGCAACCTGCTGGGCGGGGAGCAGTCCGGCCACATCGCCGACGTCGGCTTCGACCTCTACGTGCGGCTGGTCGGCGAGGCGGTCCACGAGTTCCGCGGCGACGGCGCCGAGGACGAGGGACTCTCGGAGGTCCGGATCGAGCTGCCGATCGACGCGCACCTGCCGCACGACTACGTGCCCAGCGAGCGGCTCCGGCTGGAGATGTACAAGCGGCTCGCCGAGGTCCGCACCGACGGGGACGTCGACCTGATCCGCGAGGAGATGGTGGACCGCTACGGCTTGCCTCCGGAGGCGGTGGCCTCGCTGCTGGCGGTGGCGCGGTTCCGCGCCCGGGCCCGGGCGGCGAAGCTGACCGACGTCACCGCGCAGGGCAAGTACGTCCGGTTCGCGCCGGTGGAGCTGCCCGACTCCGCCACCGTCCGGCTGAACCGGATCTACCCCAAGAGCATCCTCAAGCCCGGCGTGCGTACGATGCTCGTGCCCCGCCCGTCGACAGCCGTCGTCGGGGGACGGCCGATCCGCGACGAGGAGCTGCTCACCTGGTCCCGGCAGGTCGTCGACACCGTGATCGACCCGGCCGGGGCCGTGAGACCGACCGAGGAGAGTGTGAAGCAGCCGTGATCCGTGCGCACGTGGGCAAGTGGGGCAAGAAGGCCAGGCTCTCGGCCGCTGCCGTGGTCACCGCGGCGACGCTGGCCGGCTGTGGGATGCACCCGGGTGCGGCCGCCGTGGTCAACGGCTCCGAGGTGAGCGAGGGTCGCGTGGACGACGCCGCGGTGGCGCTCTGCTCGGCCAACATCACCGGCGCCGCGGCCCAGGGCCAGCAGGTTCCGGTGCTGCCGCTGCGCGGCGCCCGCCAGGCGGCCCTGCAGCTGATCGTCGAGAGCAAGCTCGCGGAGCAGTTCGCCGCCGAGAAGGGCATCACGGTCGACCAGAGCCAGGTCTCGCAGTTCGTGGAGCAGAACCAGCAGGGGATCGCGGCGCTGCCCGAGGCCCAGCGGCAGGACTTCCGCGACCTGCTCACCGGCTACCGCACCGCGCAGCTGATCTTCATCGCGGCCGGCAAGGAGTCCCTGGCGAGCCAGGGCAACCCGCGGGCCAGCGACGACCAGGCCGAGGCCGAGGGGCGCAAGGTGTTCAGCGCCTGGGCCAAGGACGCCGACGTCGAGGTGGACCCGCGCTTCGGCGACTACACCGACGGTTCGCTGGTCCCGGCCAGCGGCTCGCTGTCGATCCCGGTCTCCGCCTCGGCCAAGGCTGGTGCGGCCGCGGAGCCGAGCGATGCCTGGAAGGCCGGTCTGCCGGTCTCGCAGCGGTGCAGCTCACCCTCCTGATCACCAGCCCCCGGGTCGCTCCGGGGCTGATGTCGTGGTCGGCGTGGCAGGCGGTCGCGGCCGCCGACCGGGTCCTCGCCGCGGACGCCGCGCTGCCGCTCGCCCGGGCGGTGGCCGCCGCCGGTCACCGGGTCGACGTGCTCGCCGACGCCACCGGACCCGGGCTGCTCGTCGCGGCCCGCACCGCGTCCGTGGTCTGGCTGGCTTCGGACGCCGAGGCGGACCGGCTGCCCGGCGAGCTCGCGACCGCGATCGTGAACCCCCCGGCGGCTGCTGATCCGGACGACGGGGCCTCCGAGGTCGAGGTCGAGGTGCTGCACGCGTCGTACGACGTGCCCGGCGCCCGGCTGCTGGACCTGGTCACGGTGATGGACCAGCTGCGGCTGCACTGCCCCTGGGACCGCGAGCAGACCCACCGGTCGCTGGCGTCGTACCTCGTGGAGGAAACCTACGAGACGCTGGAGGCGATCGAGAGCGGCGACCCCGTGCACCTGCGCGAGGAGCTCGGCGACCTGCTGCTGCAGGTGGTCTTCCACGCCCGGGTGGCGGCCGAGGCGGACCCGCTCGAGGGCGGCTTCGACATCGACGCGGTCGCCGGTGGCATCGTCGACAAGCTCGTGCACCGGCACCCCCACGTCTTCGCCGGCCTCGACGTCGCGGACGTCGCGGAGGTGGAGGCGAACTGGGAGACGCTCAAGCACGCGGAGAAGGGTCGCGACTCCGTCCTCGAGGGCGTACCGCTGGCGCTGCCGGCGCTCGCGCTCGCGGACAAGGTGGTCGGCCGGGCCGGCCGCGTCGGGGTCACCCCGGCCCTCGGCGGGTCGTTGGGGGAGCGGCTGCTGGCGCTGGTCGTCGAGGCCCGGGCCGCCGGGGCGGACCCGGAGCAGGAGCTGCGCGACGCGGTACGCCGTCTCGCGGACGCCGTCCGGGCGGCCGAGACGCGCTGAGGCCCAGACGGGTGTCCCGGTTGCCTGCCGCGCCCCATGCAGGCGCGGCTACCGGATCCGTCGGATTGTGGACTCTGGATCCCCCGACCACCCCGGTCCGACGAGGGCAGAAGGCGTCATGACGACCCTGTCGGCCGAGCGCTAGCGTCGGGTTTTCCGACCAGGGAAGGCGGGACCAACATGGTGTTGAGGCGATTCTCCGCAACTATGCTCTGCGCGGCCTTGCTCGTCGCCGGCTCGGCTGCTCAAGCGGTCGCCGGGGAGGTGAAGGGGCCGCCGGGCATCCCCGACAACACCAACGAGACCGGGGCGCTGGATCACGCCAACTCGGCCTGCGCCGCCAGCGGGCTGAACGACCTGGACTCCACCGACCCCGTCGGTCAGCTCACGTCCCAGGTCCAGACTGCAGCGGACTCGTGGAAGTACTACGGCTTGCCGAAGGGGGCCCCGGGCACGCTCGGTCTGTGTCGAGGCGGTACGGGCGAGAGGTAGGCGGCCGCCGCCCCTTGCCGAGCCGGTTGCGGTCGGACACGGGGGCGGCGACACCCAGTCAGACGAGCGCCTCGCCGCCATCGGCGGCCAGCGCCGCGGCCACCTGCGCCTCGTGCCGGCGCAGCAGCGCCGGGTCGGTCGGCGGCAGCAGGTCGTCCCAGAACGCGAGCATGGCTCCGCGGCCCTGCATCATGCCCAGCGGCCGGGCGTAGAAGTGCAGGTGGAAGTGGGCCGACCCGTCGCCCCAGCGGCCCATGTGGGTGCGGGCCACCCCGTCGAGCCCCTGGATGGCGCCGGAGAGCCGCTGGATCATCGGACCGAGCGCGGCGAGCGTCTGCCCGTCCAGCTCGTGCAGCAGCAGATGGTCGTTAGGGGCGAGGCCGGCCCAGAACGGCAGCCCGGTCGACGGCGGCGCCGCGACGTGCCAGTGCTCGTCCTTCCAGAGCCACCGGCCCCAGTCCGTGGGCCGGCAGTGACCGCACTCGGCCGGGTCCAGCTCACCGTGCCGCGGGCGCTCGGGGACCAGCATCGGTTCGACCGGCGCGCTGACCAGGCGGCCGTCGGACACCTCGAAGCCGAAGAACGGCGAGCCGGTCAGCTCCTCCGCCGACAGCCGCTCGCCGACCGGTACGCCGGCGTGCCACGGGGACGTGGCCGGCTCGGTCTCGTAGCCGTCGGAGCCGCTGCTGGTGTCGGTGTCGTCGGTGCTCATCCGGCGCAGTCTGCCACCCGGCGGACCCGCGGTGTCGGGTCAGCGGCAGCAACGAGCGCGCACGGTGACTGCTAGTTGCTGGTAAACGGGGATGTGGTGCGCAACGAGGGAGCACGGTGACCGCTGGTTGCCAGTAAACGGGGGGGCGGGGCGCAACGAGGGTGCACGGGGAGCGCTGGTCGCGGTCGGCGAGGGAGCCGGGGGCGTGGGCAGCAACGAGCGCGCACGGTGTCCGCTGGTTGCTGGCGAACGGGGGTGCGGGGAGCAACGAGCGCGCACGGTGACCGCTGGTTGCGGTGCGCGAGGGAGGCGGGGGCGTCGGCAGCAACGAGCGCGCACGGTGACCGCTGGTTGCCAGTAAACGGGGGTGTGGGGCGCAACGAGGGCGCACGGTGACCGCTGGTTGCTGGTCCGCGAGGGAGGCGGGGGAGTCGGCAGCAACGAGGGCGCACGGTGACCGCTGGTTGCTGGTAGACGGGGGTGCGGGGCGCAACGAGCGCGCACGGTGACCGCTGGTTGCCGCCACCCCTCCACCGCCGGCAGGTCAGCCGGCGGGGCGCCGGCCGAGGGTGTGCCGCACGTCCTGGTGCAGCACGATCGCGCCGGAGCCGTCGCGGGCGCCGGCGAGCAGGTCCGCGGCCCGGGCGAAGACGACCTCGCGCTCGGCCTCCGGCACGAAGCCCCACATCGCCCGCTGGCCCGTGCCCATCGAGAAGCGCCGCCACTGCTCCGCGTCGGCGAAGCGGACCGGGAGCCGCTCGTGGACGGTGCGGACCTCGCTCGCCCCGGCCGAGCGCATCAGCTCCTCCATGCCGGCGTCGGAGGTGAACGGACCACCGCGGCCGCGGGTGCGCGGATCCAGCAGGTGCGGCGGCAGGTACGGCTCGAACAGCGCGTCGACGGCGCGCCAGGTGTCGTCCTGGTCCCCGAAGGTGGTCACGCCGATCCGGCCGCCGGGCCGCAGCAGGCGCACCCAGCCGGCGAGCGCGGCGCCGGGGTCGGGCAGGAAGAACAGCACCAGCGACGAGGCCAGCAGGTCGAAGGAGCCCTCGGCGGCCGGCGGGTCGGTCGGCGCGGTGGCGTCCATGACCGCGGCACGCACGTTGCCCAGCCCGGCGGCGGCGACCCGGGTGTGCTCGACCATCGCGGGGGCCAGGTCGACCGCGGTGACGCTGCCGTCCGTCCCGACCGCCCGGGCCAGGAGGAGCGTGACGGCGCCGCGGCCGCAGCCGACGTCGAGGGCCCGCTCGCCCGGGCGTACGTCGAGCGCCGCCACCAGCTGCTCGGCGATCGGCTCGAAGAAGGCCACCCCGGACTGGTCGTAGTCGTCGGCGAGCCGGTCGAAGAGGGCACCCACCTGCTGTGTCTGCTCGCTCATCTGCTCAGTGTTGCGGCGTTGTCAATGCCCGGCCGGAGGGCGAGCCGGACCGGCGGACGAGAGGGATCGCCGTTAGGCTGGGGGCGTCCTGCACGTCCCCTCATGAGGAGCACCCCTTGGCGTCCATCGAGGCTGTCGGCGCGCGCGAGATCCTGGACTCGCGCGGAAACCCCACGATCGAGGTCGAGGTGGCCCTCGACGACGGCACGATCGGCCGGGCCGCTGTCCCGTCCGGCGCGTCCACCGGCGCCTTCGAGGCGGTCGAGCTGCGTGACGGCGGCTCCCGCTACCTCGGCAAGGGCGTCGCCAAGGCGGTCGCCGGCGTGCTGGACGTGATCGGCCCCGAGCTGATCGGCTTCGAGGCCTCCGAGCAGCGCCTCGTCGACCAGCGGCTGCTCGAGCTCGACGGCACCGCCAACAAGTCCAAGCTCGGCGCCAACGCGATCCTCGGCGTCTCGCTCGCGGTGGCGAAGGCCGCGGCCGACTCCGCAGACCTGCCGCTGTTCCGCTACGTCGGCGGCCCCAACGCCCACGTGCTCCCGGTGCCGATGATGAACATCCTCAACGGCGGCGCCCACGCCGACACCGGGGTGAACATCCAGGAGTTCATGATCGCGCCGATCGGCGCGCCGACGTACCGCGAGGCGCTCCAGCAGGGTGTCTCGGTCTACCACGCGCTCAAGGCGGTGCTGAAGGAGAAGGGCCTGGCCACCGGGCTCGGCGACGAGGGCGGCTTCGCGCCGGACCTGCCGTCGAACCGCGAGGCGCTCGACCTGATCTCGACCGCCGTGGAGAAGGCCGGGCTCAAGGTCGGCGAGGACATCGTCTTTGCGCTCGACGTCGCCGCCTCGGAGTTCTTCGAGAACGGCTCCTACACGTTCGAAGGCTCCGGCCGGACGTCCGAGGACATGGTCGCCTACTACACCGAGCTCGCCGCCGCCTACCCGATCGTCTCGATCGAGGACCCTCTCGACGAGGAGGACTGGGCGGGCTGGCAGGCCATGACCGCCTCGCTCGGCGACAAGGTGCAGATCGTCGGCGACGACCTGTTCGTCACCAACGTCGAGCGGCTCAGCCGCGGCATCGCCGAGCGCAGCGCCAACGCGCTGCTCGTGAAGGTCAACCAGATCGGCTCGCTCACCGAGACGCTGGACTCGGTGGACCTCGCGCACCGCAACGGGTTCCGCTGCATGATGAGCCACCGCTCCGGGGAGACCGAGGACACCACGATCGCCGACCTCGCCGTGGCCACCAACTGCGGCCAGATCAAGACCGGCGCCCCTGCCCGGTCCGAGCGGGTGGCGAAGTACAACCAGCTGCTGCGCATCGAGGAGGAGCTCGACGACGCCGCCCGGTACGCCGGCCGTGGCGCCTTCCCGCGCTTCGCCGCCGGCAACGGCTGAGGCCGGCCCGCACCATGCCCACACCGTCCGCAGGTCGCCCGGGAGGCTCGCAGCGCTCCGCGGGACCGCGCTCCCGTGCGGCCTCCCGCGGCACCGGGCGCCCCTCGGCGAGCGCGGGCAGCCGTCCGGCCTCGCGACCCGGCAACCGGGGTCGCGGGCCGGCGGCGCCCCCGGCCCGACCGGTCCGGCCCCGGTTCACCGGCCGCGCCGCGATCCTGGTGCTGGTGGTGGCGGTGCTGACCGTCTCCTACGCCTCGAGCCTGCGTGCCTACCTCGAGCAGCGCGACCACGTCGCGTCGCTGAACGCCGACATCGCCGCGTCCGAGGCGCAGATCCAGTCCCTGGAGCGGGAGAAGGCACGCTGGGACGACCCGGCCTACGTCCGGACCCAGGCGCGCTCGCGGTTCGGCTGGGTGCTGCCCGGCGAGATCGGCTTCCAGGTCATCGGCGAGGACGGCAAGCCGCTGGACCACGACGACTCCCTCGACGAGGCGGTGGTGCCGGCCGGCGAGGAGGCGCGGCCGCTGTGGTGGCAGACCGCGTGGCGCAGCGTCGAGGCGGCCGGCAAGCCCGAGGACGCGGCCGACCAGCCCGACCCGGCGCTGCGGATCCGCGCCCCGCGTCCCGCCCGCTGACCCCGGGCCCGTTGTGACACGGGGCGCCGCGCCTGGGACGATACGGCGGTGATCGACCCCCACGACGAGGCCGTCATCGGCGCCCAGCTCGGCCGACCGCCGCGCTCCATCCACGGCATCGGGCACCGCTGCCCCTGCGGGAACCCCGACGTGGTCGCCACCGAGCCCCGGCTCGAGGACGGTACGCCGTTCCCCACCACCTTCTACCTCACCTGCCCGCGGGCCGCGTCGATGATCGGCACGCTGGAGGCGTCGGGCCTGATGAAGGAGATGTCGGACCGGCTGGAGACCGACGCGGAGCTGGCGGCGGCCTACCGCGCGGCCCACGAGCGCTACCTGGCCTACCGCGAGAGCATCGGCCGGGTGCCCGAGATCGCCGGCGTCTCCGCCGGAGGGATGCCGCAGCGGGTCAAGTGCCTGCACGTGCTCGCCGGCCAGTCGCTGGCCCAGGGGCGCGGCGTGAACCCGCTCGGCGACGAGGTGCTGGACGCGCTCGGGGAGTTCTGGGCCGCTGGGCCGTGCGTGCGCGTCGAGGACGGGGCGCCGTCATGAGGCGGGTGGCTGCCATCGACTGCGGCACGAACACGATCAAGCTGCTGGTCGCCGACCTCGACCGGGAGACCGGCACGGAGCACGAGCTGGTCCGCGAGATGCGGATGGTGCGTCTCGGGCAGGACGTCGACCGCACCGGACGGCTGGCCGACGCGGCGCTGGCCCGGGTGTTCGCCGCGATCGAGGAGTACGGCGCCGTGCTGGACGCCCACCACGTCGACGTGCTCCGCTTCTGCGCCACCTCGGCCGCCCGGGACGCCGCGAACGCCGAGGTGTTCGTCGCCGGCGTCCGCGAACGGCTCGGGGTGCAGCCGGAGGTGGTCACCGGCGCCGAGGAGGCGCAGCTGTCCTACGACGGCGCCACCCGGTCCTTCGGCGACCGGGAGCTGCCCGGTCCGGTCGCCGTGGTCGACATCGGCGGCGGCTCGACCGAGCTGATCCTCGGCGACCCGGTGACCGGCCACGTCGCGGCGGCGCGCTCCCTGGACGTGGGCTCGGTGCGGATGACCGAGCGGCTGATGCCCTCCGACCCGCCGACCGCGGCCGAGCTGGCGGCCGCCCGGGGGGCCGTCGACGACGCGCTCGACACGCTGCCCGGTCACGGGGTGCACCTCGACTCGACCGCCAGCCTCGTCGGGGTGGGCGGCACCATCACCACCGTGGCCGCGGCGGTCCTGGACCTGCCGCACTACGACCGGACGGCGATCCACCACGCCGACCTGCCGGTGGCCGCGGTGCACGAGGTGACCGAGCGGCTGCTGGCGATGAGCGTGGAGCAGCGCCGTGGGCTGCCGTTCCTGCACCCGGGCCGTGCCGACGTGATCGGCGCCGGTGCGCTGATCCTGGACCGGGTGCTCTCGCGGGTGCCGGTGCAGCGGCTGCTGGTCTCGGAGGCCGACATCCTGGACGGGATCGCCTGGTCGGTGGCCTGACCGGAACCGGCACGAACCGGCACGATCGCACCGGGGCGCGGACGGCCCGCCGTACTGCCGGGGCCGTGACGGGGTTGACGACGGATCGAGTGGGTACCCCCCGGGCATGTCGACATCACGCCACGCGGACGCCACGCCCGCGCCAGACGACGAGCGCAAGCCCGACTCACCGACCGAGCTGAAGAAGACCTCCTGGAAGTACGTCGGACGCAAGTCCTTCCGTGAGTTCCTCGACGACCAGTGCACCGACCTGGCGGCGGCGCTCACCTACTACGCCGTGCTCTCGATCTTCCCGGCGATGCTGGCCCTGGTCTCGCTGCTCGGGCTGGTCGGGCAGGCCGAGGAGTCGGTGAAGACCGCGCTCAACGTGCTGGACCCGCTGGTGTCGGACCAGACGCTGAACGCCGTCAAGCCGCTGCTCGAGAACCTGGCCAAGTCCGACACCGCCGGTCTCACCGCGGTCATCGGTCTCGTCGGCGCGATCTGGTCGGCCTCCGGCTACGTCGGCGCCTTCGGGCGGGCCATGAACCGGATCTACGAGATCCGCGAGGGCCGACCGGTGTGGAAGCTGCGGCCGCTGATGCTGCTGATCACCGTCGTGGCGCTGATCCTGTGCGCGGCCGTGCTGCTGATGCTGGTCGTCTCCGGCCCGGTGGCGCAGTCGATCGGCGACGTCGTCGGTCTCGGTGGCACCGCGCTGACGGTGTGGAGCATCGTCAAGTGGCCGGTGCTCGCCATCGTGATGGTGCTCGTCGTCGCCCTGCTCTACTACGCCACCCCCAACGTCAAGCAGCCGAAGTTCCGCTGGGTCTCGGTGGGCGCGATCATCGCGCTCCTGGCCTGGGTGGTCGTCTCGTTGCTGTTCGCGCTCTACGTCGCGAACTTCTCCAGCTACAACAAGACCTACGGCTCCCTCGGCGCCGTGATCGTCACGCTGCTCTGGCTCTGGCTGACCAACCTGGCGCTGCTGTTCGGTGCCGAGGTCGACTCCGAGCTCGAGCGCGGCCGTGAGCTCCAGGCGGGCCTGCCCGCCGAGGAGGAGCTCCAGCTCCCGGCGCGTGACACCCGCAACATCGAGAAGGCCGAGAAGAAGGATGCCGAGGACGTCGAGCGCGGCCGTGAGCTGCGCCTGGCCTCCGCCGGCAACCACACCACCGAGAACGACAACGAGAAAGGCTCCAACCGATGAAGAAGTTGACCCTCCTGACCGCAGCCGCCGTGGGCTACGTGTTCGGCAGCCGCGCCGGACATGAGCGCTACGAGCAGATCAAGTCCGCCGCGAGCAAGGTCGCCCAGGACCCGCGGGTCCGCACCAAGGCTCGTGAGGCCGGGGACATGGTCAAGGAGCAGGCCCCGGTGGTGAAGGACAAGGTCGCCGGAGCCGCCACCAGCGCCAAGCAGACCGTCATGGACAAGGCCGGCCACGGAGACAGCAGCTCCTCGGCGGGCCCCGTCACCGGGGTCGACCCGCAGACCAGCACGCCGTACCCGTCCGCCTGACCCGTCCGCGGGGCCAGCGGGCCGACCCGGCAGGATGACCCCATGCCTGCCCCGGACCTGCCGCACCCGCTGACCGGGAAGCTGTTCCCCAGCCCGGTGCCGCCGGGGACCGGGTGGCCCGACGACCCGGCCACTCCCGAGACACCGGTGGCGCGGACGCCCGCCGCCGTACGCCGCCTCGCCGCCGCCGCCGACCTCGACCAGGTCGCGGCGGCGGTGTCGGTGTGCCGTGCCTGTCCCCGCCTGGTCCGCTGGCGCGAGGACGTCGCGGAGACCAAGCGGGCCTCGTTCGCGGGCGAGCCCTACTGGGGGCGCCCGATCGCCGGCTGGGGTGACCCGGAGCCCGGGGTGCTCATCGTCGGACTGGCACCGGCCGCGAACGGCGGCAACCGGACCGGCCGGATCTTCACCGGCGACCGTTCCGGCGACTGGCTGTTCGCCTCGCTGCACCGCGTCGGGCTGGCCAGCCAGGCCACCTCGGTGCACGCCGGCGACGGACAGCGGCTGATCGGCACCCGGATGGTCGCCACCGTCCGCTGCGCACCCCCCGACAACAAGCCGACCCCGGCCGAGCGCGACACCTGCGCACCGTGGCTGCTGCGGGAGGTCCGGCTGCTCGAGGAGCACCTGCGGGTGGTGGTCTGCCTGGGCTCCTTCGGCTGGGACGCGGCGCTGCGCACGTTCAGGACACTCGGATACGACGTGCCTCGGCCGCGCCCCCGGTTCGGGCACGCGGCGGAGGCCGTCCTGGTGTCGCCGGCGGGCCGGGAGCTGACCCTGCTGGGCAGCTACCACCCCTCGCAGCAGAACACCTTCACCGGCAAGCTGACCGAGTCGATGACGGACGCGGTCCTGGGACGCGCCGCCCGGCTCGCGGGCGAGGTGGAAGGATGACGCCGGTGAGCTCCCTGCACGCCATCACCGTCCTCGGGCACGACCGGCCGGGCATCATCGCCGAGACCACCCGCGTGCTCGCCGGCCTCGGGCTCAACCTCGAGGACTCCACGATGACGCTGCTGCGCGGCCACTTCGCGATGATGCTGCTCTGCCGCGGGGACCGGCCGGCCGCCGAGATCGAGGAGTCGCTGGCGAGCCTGACCGCCGACGGCACGCTGGACGTCGCGGTGCGCGAGGTCGCGGACGAGCCGGAGCCGGCCGCCGTCGGCCCGTCGTACGTCCTGACCGTCCACGGCGGCGACCGGCCCGGGATCGTGTCGGCCGCGGTCGCCGAGGTCGCCCGCGCCGGCGGCAACATCACCGACCTGACCACCCGGCTCGCCGGCGAGCTGTACCTGCTGGTGGCCGAGGTGGACCTGCCGGAGACGGCCGACGTGCAGGCGCTGCGCGGCGCGCTGCAGGAGGCCGCCTCCTCGCTAGGGGTCGGCGTCTCGCTGCGCGAGGTGGAGAGCGACGAGCTGTGAGCGACAGCGCGGACCGGCTCGTCGACGACGTCGTGGGCCGGTGGCACGAGGACGACCTCGGGGTCCGCGGGCGGGTCCTCGACGTCGTGCGGGCGCCGGCGGCGGTGCTGGCCGCACGCGGCGCCGACGTCGACCCGACCGACCCGCTGGTGGTAAGGCTGGCCGCCGACCTGGTCGCGACGATGCGGGTCTCGCCCGGCTGCGTCGGCCTGGCCGCCCCCCAGGTCGGGGTGGGGCTGCGGGTGTTCTGCGTGGACGTCTCCGAGCACCCCAAGACGCGTGCGCACCACGGCACCTTCGTGCTCTGCAACGCTGAGGTGGTCGACGCGTCCCGCAACGAGAGGGCCCGCGAGGGGTGCATGAGCGTCCCGGACCTCACCGGCGACGTGAAGCGGGCCTCGCGGGTGCTGGTCCGCGGCCGGCTCCCGGGCAGCGGGGAGCACGTCGAGGTGGCGGCCGAGGCCTTCGAGGCGCGGGCGCTGCAGCACGAGGTCGACCACTGCGACGGGCTGCTCTTCCTCGACCGGGTGGCGGGTGCGCACGCGATCCACCCGCGCAAGACCTATCTTGGGTGACCGAGCCCGGGCCCCCGTATCCCAATGGCAGAGGAAGAGGTCTTAAAAACCTTTCAGTGTCGGTTCGAGTCCGACCGGGGGTACCACCGGTTGGCGCAGCCGTGACCGAAAACCGGTGAACCATGCAAGGATCTAGCCGTGCGGAGCGCTGGCGGGGATGCGGGACGTGGCTGGCGCGAAGCCACCCGGGTCCTGGACGGCGTCATGATCGGTGCCCTCGCCGTGGACGGCGGCGGCACCCTCACCTACTGCAACGCTGCGGCGGTCGCGCTGCTCGGACGGCAGCGTGAGGAGTTGCTCGGGCGAGACATCCGTGACCTGCTCTTCGAGGAGCCCGAGCACGGGGCGGTCGAGGAGGTGCTGCGTCACCTCGGCACCGGTCAGGCCTGGGCGGGAGAGCTGCCCATGGTCCGGGCCGGTGGGCTGGTGGAGCCGCTGGCCACCAGCTGGTCGCCCCTGACCGACGGTGAGGGGGTGGTCGGAGCGCTGCTGATCGCCGAGGAGGCGGCCGGCAGCGGGGCGCATGCCCGACGCCTGGCCGCGCGGCTGCGCCGGCTGGCCGCGGTCACCACCGAGCTGCTGGTCGCCGAGACCGTCGAGGCGGTCTCGGCGATCGTCACCGGCCAGCTGGCCGACACCGCCGGCGCGACGGTGAGCTCCCTGTCCACCCTGGTCGACGACGAGACGCTGGCGCTGATCGCGATGCGCGGTGGCCGGCACGGCGCGGCGTCCCGCTGGGCGACGTACCCGCTGGCAGCCAGCACCCCGGCCGGGGACACGATCCGCTCCGGTCGGATGCTGGTCCTGCGCAGCTCCGCGGAGATCGCCGAGCGCTACCCGACGGTGGAGTCCGCGGCCGACGGGGAGCGGTCCATGGTGTGCCTGCCGCTGCAGACCACCGGCGGACCGCTGGGCGTGGTGACGCTGTCGTTCCCGGGGCGGCGGGCGCTCGACGCCGCCGAGCTGGAGTTCCTGGGCATCCTCGCGGACGTGTGCGCGCAGACCCTGGACCGGATCCGGGCGGTGGCCGCGGCGGCCGACCGGGAGTCGAAGCTGCAGTTCCTCGCCGACGCCAGCGAGCAGCTGTCCAGCAGCCTGGACTACCGGGCCACGCTGCGCCGGGTCGCCGACCTGGCGGTCCCGTGGTTCGCCGACTGGTGTGCCATCCAGCTGCTCCAGGACGGCGAGCTGCGCACCCTGTCCATCGCGCACGAGGACTCGAGCCTCGTGCAGCTCGTGGAGGACCTGCAGACCAAGTACCCACCGCCCCGTGACGGCTCGCGGGGCGCCTACAAGGTGCTGGCGACCGGTGAGAGCGAGCTGGTGCCCGAGGTCACCGACGAGCTGCTCGCGGTCGCGGCCGTCGACGAGGAGCACCTGCGGTTGCTGCGCACCCTCAACTTCCGCAGCGGCCTCGCGGTCCCGCTCAAGGTGCAGGACCGGGTGCTCGGTGTGATCACCTGGGTGGCCGGCGACCGCGGTCGCCGGTTCGGCCGCGCCGACCAGGCCTTCGGCGAGGACCTGGCCCGTCGGGCCGCGATCGCCATCGACAACTCCCAGCTGCACAGCGAGCTGCGCGACGTCGCCCTCAAGCTCCAGCACGCCGTCCTCCCTGCCGGGCTGCCGAAGCTCGACGACGTGGAGCTGGCGGTCTGCTACCAACCGGCCGGCCGCACCGACGCCGGCGGCGACTTCTACGACGTGCTCCCGCTGGACGAGGGCCGCCTCGCGGTGTTCGTCGGCGACGTGATGGGCCGCGGCGTCCAGGCGGCCTCGGCGATGGCGCAGATGCGCTCGGCGGTGCGGACGCTGGTGGCGCTCGACCCGGAGCCGGCCACCGTGATGACCGGACTCGACGTGGTCTTCGACAAGCTCGACATGGATCAGCTGGTCACGGTCGTCTACGCGGTCGTGGATCCAGCACGGCAGCAGGTCCGGGTCATCAACGCCGGCCACCCCGCCCCGCTCGTCCTCGGCGCGGACGGCTCGAGCGCCGAGGTGACCACCTCGGGGACGCTGCTGCTCGGGGTGGGTGGCGGACGGCGCGAGGTGGTCACCGCCCCGCTCCGCGACGAGGACACGTTGCTGCTCTTCACCGACGGCCTCGTCGAGCGTCGCGGCGAGGACCTGGAGCAGGGAAGCGTCCGGCTGCGCCGGGCCGCCGTCGAGCTGCTGCCGCCCCGCGCACTCGACGAGGGGCTGCCGATGCTGGTCGAGGCGGTCCGCGACCCCGACCGTGACGACGACGTCGCCGCGCTGGCGGTCCGGCCGCACCGTCGGGGATAGCCCGGTTGCGGCTGGTCTTCCGCCCCCGCACCCGCCGGCGTACGCCGCTGCGTCCGGCTACCCGCGTGACGAACGGCCCTCCCCGCCCCGCCAGGCCGCGGACAGGCTCGTACGGGGGGAGGAACGGACCCGGAGGTGCCGGATGCGGGTATTGGTGGCCTATGCGAGTGAGTACGGCTCGACGCGCGGCATCGCCGAGCGGATCGCCGAGGTGCTGAGCGAGCACGGCCAGCTGGTCGACGTCTGGTCGGTCGAGGAGGTCTACGACCTCAGCGAGTGGCAGTGCGTGGTCGTGGGCAGCGCGGTGCACAACACCGCCTGGCTGGACCAGGCGCAGCGGTTCGTCGCCCGGCACCAGAGCGAGCTGCGCCGACGCCAGGTCTGGGCGTTCAGCGTCGGCATGCCGGCGGCCCTGCGCTGGCCGCTGCGCGACCTCGCCTCGGCCAAGGAGCAGGCGAAGATCGGGGAGGAGCTGCGGCGCCGCGTGCTGGTGCGCGACCACCGGCTCTTCTCGGGGGTCTTCGACCGCGACCGCGAGCAGTCCCGGCTGGGACGGCTGCTGTTCGCCGTGGTCTCCGGCCGCTACGGCGACCTGCGGGACTGGGAGGCGATCGACGGCTGGGCCCAGGAGATCGCCCAGGAGCTGTCGCACCAGCCGGTCGGGTGATCGAAGCGTCACGTTTGCGTCCCCCGGCGGCGGGCACCTGTCAGGCATGAGCACGTCATACACGCCCGGAACGCATCGGGACACGCCCGTCGAGGAGCCCACCCTGGGCGCCCTCGTCCACGACCTGAGCGAGCAGACCTCGGCGCTGGTCCGCAGCGAGGTGGAGCTGGCCAAGGCCGAGCTCGCCGCCAAGGGGAAGAGCGCCGGGATGGGGGCGGGGCTGTTCGGCGCCGCCGGGCTGCTCGGCTTCTTCGCCGCCGCCGTGCTGATCACCACCGCGATCCTGGCGCTCGACCTGGCGCTTCCGGCCTGGCTCGCCGCGCTGATCGTCGGCGTGGTGCTCCTCGCCGCCGCCGGGATCGCGGCGCTGCTGGGCAAGAAGAAGGTCGCCGACGCCGGTTCGCCGGTGCCGGAGCGCGCCGCCCACGGCGTCAAGCAGGACGTCGCCACCCTCAAGGGGGGTCAGGCATGAGCAGCGACCTGAACGGCAGCCGGGCCAGCGTCGACACCGGGCCGCCCACCTCCAGCGACCCCACGATCGCCGCCAAGGAGCGCGAGGTCGAGCGGCAGCGCGAGCAGCTCGCCGAGACCGTCGACGCGCTGCACGCCAAGCTCGACGTCAAGGCCCAGGCGCGTGCGCGCGTCGACGCCGCACGGGCCCGCGCCACCACGCCCTCGGGCCGGCCGCGGCCCGAGGTGCTCGCCGGTGCGGCCGTGGCGGTGCTCGGCGTGGTGGTTCTGGTCTGGTGGCGCCGCCGCTGACCCGGCCGCTTGACCGCTGCTGAGAACCGGCCCGAACCGCCCGGAACAACGGCACGCCCGCGTCCGTTGAACAGGGCAGCGGATCACTAGGATGGGTCCGCGGCCCCAGGCTCCCCAGATCGGGGAGCCTCCGGCCTCCAAGGAGGAGACCACATGCGCAGCAGCAACCCCGTGTTCTCGCGCGCGGACGGCTTCAACGGCCGTGGCAGCGCGAGCGGCATGAGCTACCCCACCCAGGGGTCCCCGCAGTACGCCCCGCCCGCTCCCCAGTACGGCGGCCAGCAGTACGGCGGCCCGACCGGCGGTGCGCCGACCGGCTACGCGCCCGCCTCCACCGAGCGGATGACGATCGACTCGGTCGTCCAGAAGACCGGGCTCACCCTCGGTGTCGTCGTGGTCGTGGCCGTCGCGACCTGGTTCCTGACCGGGCCGATCACCGACCCGCAGGCCCTGACCACCCTCTACACCCTGTCGATGGTCGGCGCCCTCGGCGGCTTCGCGCTGTCGATGGTGAACTCCTTCAAGCGGGTCGTCTCCCCGGGCCTGGTGCTCGCCTACGCGGCGCTCGAGGGCATCTTCGTCGGCGCGTTCAGCAAGGCGATGGAGGCCCAGTTCGGCTCCGGTGACGGCACCGGCCTCGTGATGGGCGCCGTGGCCGGAACCTTCGCGGCGGTCGCCGGCACGCTGGCGGCGTACAAGTTCTTCGACATCAAGGTCGGCCAGAAGTTCCGCACCTGGGTCGTCGCGGCGATGTTCGGCTTCGTCGCCGTCTCGCTGCTCGACTTCGTGCTCGGCTTCTTCAGCGCCGACATCGGCGTCAACGGGTTCGGCGGGATGGGCCTGGTGATGAGCCTGGTCGGCCTGGGTCTCGGCGTGCTGATGCTGATCCTCGACTTCGACTTCGTCGAGCGGGGTGTCGCGGCCGGTCTGCCGGAGCGCGAGTCGTGGCGTGCGGCGTTCGGCCTGACCGTCACCATCATCTGGATCTACATCGAGCTGCTCCGGATCCTGGCGATCCTGCGCGGCAACGACTGACCTGCACCGTCGACCGGCGCCCCCTACCCGTTGCGGGTGGGGGGCGCCGGTCGTTCGACGGGTGGTGCGGCTCAGGCCGGCTCGGCGGCCCTGTCGGGGCTCTCGGCGGCGTCGGCACCGTCGGGCTGGGACTCGACCTCGGTGGTCGGGGTCTCGGCGTCGGCCTCGGGCTGGCGGCGCCGGCGCCGGATCTGCACCCAGCGGCCGCGCGCGCCGCGCCGGGCGCCGGCCACCTCGGTGCCGTCGATCTCGGTGCCCGGGACCTTGCTCGCCTCGACCGCGGCCTGCGCCACCGGCAGCACCGTCTCGCCGCGGAACGCCTCGGGGACCAGCTCTTCGAACGGGATCACCCCGACGGCGGCGAGCACCGAGGGCAGCAGCACCGAGGCGAGGCTGGAGTAGCCGGCCGCGGAGGGGTGGAACCGGTCCGGGCCGAAGAACAGCGTCGGCGTCGCCTCGAACTCCGGTCCGAGGACCGACCCGAGCGACACCGTCCGGCCCCCGGCCTCGACCACGGCGATCGTCTGGGCGGCCGCGAGCCGGCGCGACCAGTGCCGGGCGATCTGCTTCAGCGGCGGTGCGATCGGCTCGATGGTCCCGAGGTCCGGGCAGGTGCCCACGACGACCTCCACGTCGGCCTCGCGCAGCCGGCGTACGCCGTCGGCGAGCAGCCGCACGGACTCCGAGGGCCGCCGGGTGTGGGTGACGTCGTTGGCGCCGACCAGGATCACCGCGACGTCCGGCTGCACCGGCAGCGCCGCGTCGATCTGCCGGGCCAGGTCACGGGTCTGCGCTCCCACGAACGCGAACGAGCGCAGGAAGACCCGGCGCTCCGCGCCCTCGGCGAGCCCCGAGGCGAGGTGGGCGCCGGGGGTCTCCTGGACGCTCTCCACGCCGTAGCCGGCGGCCGAGGAGTCGCCGAGCAGCACCATCTTCAGGGCGGGCCCGGGTCGACCGTGGCCGTACCAGCCGGTCGCGTCCGGCGGCGTGCCGTCCGCGTTGCCGATCATGCGGCGCGCCATCAGCGCCTCGGTCCGCAGCACGCCGTACAGGGAGGCGCCGGCCAGCGACAGGCCGCCGCCGCCGTACGCGGCAGCCGCCGCCAGCTTCCGTGCCGCCGCTGCCTTGCCCACGCCCCCCATCGTAGAGGTGAGCCCTAGACTCACGGCGTGCGCTACGTGAACTCACTCCTGGACCTGGTCGGCAACACCCCGCTGGTGCGGCTGCACCACGTCGTCCCTCCGGGCGACGACGCCCCGCTGGTGCTCGCGAAGGTGGAGTACCTCAACCCGGGCGGATCGGTGAAGGACCGGATCGCGCTGCGAATGGTCGAGGCCGCCGAGGCCTCCGGCGAGCTCAAGTCGGGCGGGACCATCGTGGAGCCGACCTCGGGCAACACCGGCGTGGGGCTGGCGATCGTCGCGCAGGCCAAGGGCTACAAGTGCGTCTTCGTGTGCCCGGACAAGGTCAGCGAGGACAAGCGCAACGTGCTCAAGGCGTACGGCGCCGAGGTGGTCGTCTGCCCGACCGCGGTGGCGCCGGAGCACCCCGGCTCCTACTACAACGTCTCCGACCGGCTGGTGCGCGAGATCGAGGGCGCCTGGAAGCCCAACCAGTACGCCAACGTCAACAACCCGCTCTCCCACTACGAGAGCACCGGCCCGGAGATCTGGGAGCAGACCGAGGGCCGGATCACGCACTTCGTGTGCGGCATGGGCACCGGCGGCACGATCAGCGGCACCGGGAAGTACCTCAAGGAGCAGAACCCCGACGTGCAGGTGATCGGCGCCGACCCGGCCGGCTCGGTCTACTCCGGCGGCACCGGCCGGCCCTACCTCGTCGAGGGCGTCGGCGAGGACTTCTGGCCGACGACGTACGACCCCGAGATCGCCGACCGGGTCATCGAGGTCTCCGACGCGGACTCCTTCGCGATGACCCGCCGGCTGGCCCGCGAGGAGGCGCTGCTGGTCGGCGGCTCCTGCGGCATGGCCACCGTCGCCGCGGCCCAGGTGGCCGCGGAGCTGGCCGGCACCCCGGAGGGCAAGGACGCGGTGATCGTGGTGCTGCTGCCCGACTCCGGCCGCGGCTACCTGACCAAGATCTTCAACGACGAGTGGCTCGCCCAGTACGGTTTCCTGCCGGCCGCCGGCGGCCAGACCGTCGGCGAGGTGCTGCGCGGCAAGAGCGGCCAGCTCCCCGACCTGGTGCACACGCACCCCACCGAGACCATCGCGGAGGCCGTGCACATCCTCCAGGAGTACGGCGTCTCGCAGATGCCCGTGGTGCGGGCGGAGCCGCCGATCGTCGCCGCGGAGGTCGCCGGCTCGGTCTCGGAGCGCAAGCTGCTCGACGCGCTGTTCGCCGGGCACGCCAAGCTCGCCGACCAGGTGGAGGCGCACATGGACGCGCCGCTGCCGAGCATCGGGGCGGGGGAGCCGGTCTCCGACGCGGTGGCCGCGCTCGAGGGCGCCGACGCGCTGCTGGTGCAGGAGGACGGCAAGCCGGTCGGCGTCGTCACCCGGCAGGACCTGCTGGCCTACCTCGCCAGCGGGAGCTGAGGGGGAGCCGTCGTGGGCTGGATCGGACCGGCGTCCAAGAATGGCGCCAAGATGGCCGCGAAGTACGGCCCCTTCGTCCTCCAGGCCTGGAAGGTCGCCGGGCCGAAGGTCAAGGAGTACTCCGCGGCCAAGAGCGACGAGCTCGCCCAGCGGGCCAAGGCGTTCCAGGACGCGGAGTCCCGGGTCGACGGCTCGGTGCTGCGGGTGCCGCACCAGGGCCGGCCGGTGTTCGTGGTCCTGACCGGGGAGGAGCCGGTCGCCTCCTACCCGGTGGTCGAGGAGCCGCTGGACGCGCTGATCGACCGGGTGGACCTCTCCCGGCGCGTCACGCCGCAGCAGCGACGGGAGCGGCAGCTGCGCAGCCGCGCCGCCGCGGTCCGCCGGCGGGCGGCGGCCCGGGGCCGCGACGTGACCCGCCGCCGCCCGCCGTACTGAGCCGGCACCCGCAGGCTCAGCGCAGCCGCCGCGCCAGGGTCGGGTCCGGGACCGCGGCCACGCCGGGGTGCAGGATGCCGGCCAGCGCCTCCACCCCGTCCACCAGCCGCGGACCCGGCCGGGCGAACGACGCGTTCGCGTCGACCGCCCACACCGGCACCTCAGCGGGCAGAGCGCCGGAGGCGACCAGCTGCTCGGTGAGCCCGACCGACTGCTCGAGGCCGAAGCCGCACGGCGCGGCCACGACCACCTCGGGCCTGGCGGCGCGCACGTCGGCCCAGCTGGTCCGGAAGGACTTTTCCCCGGCCGTCCCGAGGACGTTCGTGCCGCCGGCCAGCACGGCCATCTCCGGGACCCAGTGGCCGGGCGCGAACGGCGGGTCGGTCCACTCCAGGACCAGCACCCGCGGCCGCGGCCGGCCGGCGACCCGGCGTATGACCTGATCGACGCGGGCCCGCAGCGCGCTCACCAGGTCCGCGGCGGCGGACTCCCGTCCGGTGGCGGCGCCCAGGACGCCCACGGAGTCCAGCACCTGCTCGAAGGTGTGCGGGTCGATGGTGAGCACCTCGGCGGTGCAGCCGAGGTGGGACAGCGCGTCGTCGACGACCGAGACGTCGACGGCGCAGACCGCGCACAGGTCCTGGGTGACCACCAGGTCGGCGTCCAGGCCGGCCAGCGCGCCCTCGTCGAGGTGGTAGAGGTCCTCGCCGTTGCGCATCGCCTCCGCCACGAAGTCGTCGATGGCCCCGGGCGCCAGCCCCTCGGGCATCGCGCTGGTCGAGACGATGGTGCGGCTGCGCGCCTCGGCGGGGTGGTCGCACTCGAAGGTGACCCCGACGACGTCGTCGCCGGCGCCGAGGGCGAAGAGGATCTCCGTGGTCGAGGGGAGCAGGGACACGATGCGCACGCACCGATCCTCGCAAACGCCGGCCGTCACCGGGCCGCCGGCCGGTGCGGCTAGGGTCCTCGCGTGGACGACCTCTCGGCGTGGACCCTGCTGCTGCTCGGCCTCGCCGGCCTCTTCGCAGGGTTCGTCGACGCGGTCGTCGGGGGCGGCGGGCTGGTCCAGCTGCCCGCGCTGGTGCTGGGGCTGCCGGGCGCGTCGCCGGTGCAGATCCTGGCCACCAACAAGCTCTCCTCGGTCTGCGGCACCTCGGTCAGCTCGGTGACCTACTACCGCCGGATCAGGCCGGACCCGAAGACCTTCGGGCCGTTGATGATCTTCGCCTTCCTCGGCTCGCTGTGCGGAGCGGTGGTCGCCTCGCACATCCCCAAGAGCGCCTTCGAGCCGATCGTGCTGGTCGCCCTGGTCGTGGTGGGCGCCTACGTGCTGTTCAAGCCCGACGTGGGCGAGCTCACCGAGCTCCGGTTCGCCGGGCACCACCACACGCTGGCGGCGGTGCTGGCCGGCCTGGTGATCGGCTTCTACGACGGCGCGTTGGGCCCGGGGACCGGGTCGTTCTTCGTGTTCACGCTGGTCGGTCTGCTCGGCTACAACTTCCTCGAGGCCTCGGCCAAGGCCCGGATGGCCAACTGGGCCACGAACGTCGCCGCCCTGTGCGTGTTCATCCCGCAGGGCGCGGTGATGTGGAAGGTGGGTCTGCTGATGGGGGCTGCCAACCTGGTCGGCGGCTACGTCGGGGCCCGCACCGCCGTGGCGCGGGGCTCCCGCTTCGTGCGGGTGTTCTTCGTGCTGGTGGTGAGCGCGTTCATCATCTCGCTCGGGTGGAACGTGCTCAGCGGATGAGCACGTCGTACCTCACCGTCGCCAGGAGCGCCTCGGCAGAGCTCGAGGTCAAGCGCTCCCGGTTCCTCGGCCACGTCGAGCGGGTCGGCTCCGAGGTCGAGGCGCGGGCCGTCGTGGACCGGATCCGCAAGCAGCACTGGGATGCGCGCCACCACTGCTCCGCGTTCGTGCTCGGCCACGACGGTGCGGTGCAGCGCTCCCACGACGACGGGGAGCCGTCGGGGACGGCCGGGGCGCCGATGCTCGAGGTGCTCCGCGGCCGCGAGGTCAGCGACGTGGTCGCGGTGGTCACCCGGTGGTTCGGCGGCGTGCTGCTCGGCGCCGGCGGGCTGGTCCGCGCCTACGGCGACGCGACCCGGGCGGCGCTGGACGAAGCCGGCGTACGGCGGCGGCTGCTGATGTCGCGGTACGACCTGCGGGCCGGTCACGCCGACGCGGCACGCTGGGAGGCGGAGCTGCGCTCGCGCGACGTCGTCGTGACCGGGGTGGACTACGGCGAGCAGGCCACCCTGCACCTCGCCGTCCCGGCCGGCTCGGCGGCCGGCTTCCCCGCGCTGGTGGCCGCGCTGACCGCCGGCGCCGGTGTCCCGGAGCCCGCCGGCGAGTCCTGGGTGGACGGGTAGGTTGGCCGCATGAGCGTGCCGGTCGACCTCGACGAGCTGGGCCAGCAGCTGGAGGCGTTCGGCTTCGCCTACCTGCTGACGGTCGGCGACGGGCTGCGGGCGCACGCCGTCGCGGTGCGTCCGGCCCTGGCCGACGGGCAGCTCGTCGTCGAGGGGCTCGGCCGCCGTACCCTCGCCAACCTCCAGGCCCGGCCCGACGTCTCGCTGGTGTGGCCGCCGGTGGAGGAGGGCGGCTACTCGCTGATCCTCGACGGCCGCGCCGCGTCCTTCCACGAGGAGTCGCGGGGTGTCCGGGTGGCGCCCGAGCACGCCGTGCTGCACCGGCCGGCGGGCTAGCCGGTCCCGCTCGACTGCCCCGCCAGCGCGACCTCGGCGAGCACCTCGCGGACCAGCCCGGCCGGCAGCTTGAGCACCTCGCGGTCGTAGGTGAGCAGGCCGTTCACCTCCTCCTCGACGTCGCTGAGCTGGGTGTAGACGGCCGCTGCGAGGCCGTTGCCCACCGCCGGCACGATCTCGTCGCGGTGCAGCCGGGTGAAGGCTCCGGCCAGCTCCTCGGGGGAGTGCACGTGCCGGTAGCCGAAGTGGTGCCCGCTCCAGGTGTGCCCCGGCACCGCGAGGTCGGCACCGCCGTACTCCGAGAGCACCAGCGGCCGCCGGTCCCCGGTCCGGCGTGGCGGCACCCGGAACCGGCGGCCGTACAGGTGCAGGCTCCACAGGTCGCCGCCGCCCTGGTCGTGCCAGCCGCTGGCGTGGTCGACGCTGCGGGTCGGGTCGAGCGCCGCGAGCTCGGTGGCGATCGCGGCGGCGTCGAACTGGCCCCAGCCCTCGTTGAACGGGACCCAGACCGCCAGGGCGGCCACGTTGCGCAGGTGCTCGACGGTGGCCGTCATCTCGGCGCGGAACTCCGCCCGCCCGCGCGGGTCGGCTCGTCCGAGCCAGGCCTGCTCGCGGGGACGGTCGTCGCGCAGCCGGATCAGCCGGCCCTGCCGCGTCCCCGGCCACGTGACCGCGGCCGTGCGGTAGTTCTCGCCGCCGTTGACGAGGTCCTGCCACACCAGCATGCCGAGCCGGTCGCAGTGGTGGTACCACCGCAGCGGCTCGATCTTGACGTGCTTGCGCAGGGTGTTGAAGCCGAGCCGCTTCATCGTCTCGATGTCGTGGACCATCGCCGCGTCGGAGGGAGCCGTCATCAGCCCGTCAGGCCAGTAGCCCTGGTCGAGCACCCCGAGATGGAGGTACGGCCGGCCGTTGAGCAGCAACCGCGGGACGCCGGCCTCGTCCGGTCCGACGCCGAACGAGCGCATCCCGACGTAGCTGCGCACCCGGTCCTCGCCCAGCACCACCTCGACGTCGTGGAGGAACGGGTCCTCGGGGGACCAGGGTCGTAACGCGGTCAGCGGGATCCGCGTCGGGCGGCCGGGGACGACCGGGGCAGCGCCGACCTGGTCGCCGTCGGCCAGGATCCGGACCTCGGCGCTGGTGGAGCCGGCCGATCCCGCCGAGCCGGCCGATCCGGCCGATCCGGCCGATCCGGCCGATCCGGCCGAGACCACGGTGACCTCGACAGCGCCCTCGTCGAGCAGCGGCGTCAGCACGAGCCGCTCGACGTGCTCGGGCGGGACCGCCTCCAGCCAGACCGTCTGCCAGATGCCCGACTGGGCGGTGTACCAGATGCCGCCGCTGACCAGCCTTTGCTTCCCGCTGCTGGGGCCGCGGTTGTTGCCGACGTCGCTGACCCGGAGCAGCAGCGTCGCGGAGTCCCGGCCGGCGAAGGCGTCGGTCAGGTCGCACGTGAACGGCAGGTAGCCGCCGGAGTGCGCGCCGACCTCGACGTCGTCGAGCCAGACGGTGCAGGTCTGGTCCACGGCGCCGAAGTGCAGCAGCAGCCGGCCCGGGTCACGGCGGAAGCCCGGTGGCAGGGTCAGCGTGCGGTGGTACCAGAGCAGCTCGCCGGGCTGCAGCTGTCGGCCGACCCCGGAGAGCGGCGCCTCCGGGGAGAACGGCACCAGGATCCGGCGCTCGAACCGTTCGGGCCGGTCGGTGTCGGCGTCGGTGAAGGCGCAGTCCCACCAGCCGTTGAGGTTCAGGTAGGAGTCGCGGACCAGCTGTGGCCGGGGATGCTCGGGCAGCACCTGCTCGGGGTCGAGCTCGCGGCCCCAGCGGGTCGTCAGCGGGGACGGTCCTGGCTGTTCCGGCACGTCCCCGACCCTAGGGCGTCGAGCGGCCGCGCGACGGTGCCCTAGGGTCGGCGTCGTGCAGATCCGCGAAGCGACCGACACCGACTGGGACGAGATCTGGCCGATCTTCGAGGCGGTCGTGAAGGCCCAGGAGACCTACGCCTTCGACCCCGACATGCCCGAGCAGGTGGCCCGCTCGATCTGGATGGAGCAGCCGCCGGGCCGGACCACCGTGGCGGTCGAGGACGCGCCGGCGGCTGCCGGCCGGCACGGTCGCGTGCTCGGCAGCGCCAAGATGGGACCGAACCGGTCCGGTCCGGGCGCGCACATCGGCACCGCCAGCTTCATGGTCGAACCGGCCGCCCGCGGGCTCGGGGTGGGCCGGGCTCTGGCCGAGGACATGATCGAGTGGCAGCGGGGCCGCGGCTTCCACGGGATTCAGTTCAACGCCGTCGTGGAGACCAACGACGCGGCTGTCCGGCTGTGGCGCGCCCTGGGCTTCCGGGTCATCGGCACCGTGCCGGAGGCGTTCCGGCATCCGGTGCACGGCCTGGTCGGCCTGCACGTGATGTACCTGCCACTCGCCGGCGGCGCCACCGGCGAGTCGATGTCACCGGTGACGCCTGGGAACTGACGGCCTCAGCCGTAGACGCGCTGGATGACGGGGAACGCATCCTCGAGCGTCGTGATCGGGACGGTCTCGAAGTCCATCCACGGGGCGTACCGGAGCGTGACCTCGTAGGTCTTCGCGGAGTCGGCGTCGGTCTCGGTGATGAGGTAGCCGCCGCGCCCGTCGAGCCGCTCGTAGTGGCTGACCACGCCCTCGCTGGTTCCCACCTCGAGGAACCGCTTGGTGAGGTCGCGCAGGTCGTCCTCCCTGAGCCCCTCGCGATAGCGGTAGGTGGTCATGTACAAGCTCTTCATCTGTTCACCTCCCTTCTCTCTCCGCAACGCTAGGAAGCGCGTTCGGAGGCGCGGGAGAGGCGGAGGTCACACCGGCTTCTTCTTCCGGCGGCGGAAGAAGGGCAGCAGCTTCTTCTTCGCCGCCGCCGGATCAGGCGTGGGGGCGTCTTCCTTGACGGCGCGCCCCTTCTTCTTGGCCGACTTGCCCAGCTCCTCGCCGGGATGGGTGACGGCGCGCGGCAGCACCAGTGCGACCGACTTTCCGAACAGCCGACCGGAGAGCACCAGCAGCGGGATCCCCAGCGGCAGCAGGATCAGGGTCGCGGACAGCACGATGCCGAGCAGTGCGACCACGCATGCCAGGATCCAGACCAGCGCTCCGAGCAGAGCCTTCGCGATTCTCATCGAGCTCACCTCCCCAGGCACCCTTGAGGGTTCCCCGAAACGAGCCGGGTCACGCGGTCCGCGACCGGTCGGCACCGTGGGGCGGCGCTCCGACATGCACTCGCCCGGTCAGATGCCCGTTTCGGGGCAGAGGTGCGGGTCGTCCGGGCGCGAGTGCATGTCGCACGGCAGGTGACGGCGTGGTCGTTCCGACCAGGACCCGGCTAGGGAGCACCGCCTGCGGCCGCTGCCGCCAGAGCCGCCTGGGGCGGTCCGGCTGCGGTCGCCGAGGCCCCGCTCGGGCTGCTCGAATCGCCTTTCGGCGCGACGTCGGCGGGCTACTGGCCGATCCGGCCGTCGATCCGCTCCCGCAGCAGGTCGGCATGGCCGTTGTGCCGCGCGTACTCCTCGACCATGTGCACGAGCAGCTCGCGCAGCGAGATGGGTCCCTCGCGGGTCATGCCGAGCACATCGAGGTCAGGGGCCTCGGCCACGAACTTCTCGGCGAAGGCGACCTCAGACCGCCACGTGTCCCAGGCCTCGGCGACCAGCGCCGGGTCGGCGACCGCGCCGTCGAAGTCTCCGTCCGGGTCATCCTCGGAGCAGTAGTGCGGCGGCGAGTCCAGGTGCGCGAACCGGACCCGGAACCACCGTCGCTCGACCTCGGCCATGTGGCGCACCAGGCCGAGCAGCGACATCGTCGACGGCTCGACCGCGCGTCGGGCCAGCTGCTCGGCGTCCAGGTCGGCGCACTTCAGCTCGAGGGTGAGCCGCTGGCAACGCAGGAACTCCACGAGGGTTGCTCGTTCGTCTCCCAGACTGGGTCCGTTCTCGCGGGGGTCGTGCTCGGCGTCGAGGAACATGTCAGCGCGTCCGTTCATGACGCCATCTTGTTGCAGACCGGCGCAGACCTCCAGCCACGACGGGTCGCTCCAGCCCAGGAGGGGAAGGTTGCCGCCGTTGCGGAGGCTGCGCCCGTAGGTCGGCAGCCGCTTGTCGAGGATGCGGGGCTTCCTACACTCGGCGCCCCGGCGCCCGGACAAGACGTCGCTAGCGTGAGGGCATGGTGTCCTTCATCAAGTCGGTGACCTTCGACTGTCGAGAGCCCCTGCGCGTCGCGGCCTTCTGGGCAGAGGCTCTCGGGTCCAACGTCGACGAGGACAGCACGCCCAACCGTGCTTGGGTTGAAGCGGCAGGCTGGGGAGGACCGAGTCTCTGGTTCATCCGGGTTCCGGAGGGGAAGGTTGCGAAGAACCGTCAGCACTTCGACCTGCGGCCCACCTCGAATGCCGCGGAGGAGGTCCGACGACTGGTCGCGCTGGGCGCGCGCGTGATCCAGGAGGGTGGGGGCCTCGTCGTGATGGCGGACCCCGAGGGCAACGAGTTCTGTGTCGAGTAGGCACGCTCTTCCCAACGGTGGCTGAAAGGGCAGCGCCCATGGAGATGTGGTCCTCGACGCTGCGGCCTGGGCGGTGGCGGCACTCACGATCGCGCGGTACGTCGACTGTGAGTGGCCTTCCCCAGATCAACGGTGGACGACCAGACTGTGCTCATGCTGGTGCTGAGTCGCACGGAAACCGAGTCCCTGCTGGACCTCGATGCGTTGCGGCACGCGCTTCGAGCGGCGATGACGGACGTGAGTGCTGGCCGGGTCTCCATGCCGCCACGGATCGCGGCGATGGTGCCCGACCGAGGCCTGCTGGCGGTGATGCCAGCGCACCTGCAGGGCAGTGGGAGCCTGGCCGCGAAGCTGGTCAGCCTGTTCCCGGGCAATGCCGGGACCCGTCTGCCCACCCACCAAGCAGTGGTGGTCGTGTTCGACGCCGATACCGGCGAGCCGTTGGCCTTGCTCGACGGGATCTCGATCACCACGCTTCGAACGGCGGCCGGTTCAGCACTCTCGGCTGAGCTGCTGGCGCGGGAAGACGCAGCCACGTTGGCCATCTTGGGGACGGGCGTTCAGGCAAGAGCCCACGCCGAGGCCATGGTCCGGGTGCGTCCCATCCAGCGCATCCGCGTGGCTGGGCGGAACCAGGATCGGGTCGGCGCCTTGTGCGCGGCGTTGCAGGACTCTCTCGGAATCCCCGCGCTGGCGGCCGACAGCTACGCCGACGCCTGCGCCGACGCGGACGTGATCTGTGCGGCGACCCATTCACCAGATCCGGTGGTGCGCCGCGACTACCTGAGGCCGGGGGTCCACGTCACGTCGGTCGGGTACAACACGGAGGGTCGCGAGGTGGACTCGGCGACCGTCATCGAGGCGTTGCTCGTGGTCGAGTCCAGCGACGCGGTGCTCGCGTCGCCGCCGTCCGGAAGCAATGACCTCAGGACACCGATCGAGGAAGGGTTGATGGGGCCCGAGCACATCCACGCCGAGATCGGTGAACTGCTCCTGGGGACCAGACCTGGCCGGACGTCACCGGACCAGATCACGCTGTACAAGTCCGTCGGGATCGCCGCCCAGGACGTTGCGGCGGCGCACCTCGTCCTGACCGCTGCGGTGGAGCGTGGTCTCGGTCTCCAGGTCGACCTCTCCGCCTGACTCGGGCCTCGACCATCTGCGACACCTCGACGGTCCTCGCCTGACCCACCGTGCCGGCACGGTGGGTCAGGCGGCGGTTTCGGCGCGGGTGGCGAGGAGGGTGTGGGCGATGGTGGTGGGGACTCGGTAGGTGCCGGTGGGGTCGGTGACCCAGTGATGTCCGTGCACCGAGCGCCACAGGTACACGCCGGGTTGGAGCTGGGTGAGGTGCCAGCGGCCGTGGGTCTTGAGGCGGTGGTGGTGTCGGACCATCGGGGCGGCGTTGTGCAGCCCGGTCTGGCCGGGTGGGGCGCCGGACCTGGTCGGGGTGGAGCTGGTCGGGGTGGGAAGCATTGTGCCGGGGGGTGGCTGGTCCGGTGGGCCGGTCCATCGGTAGGGGACGGGGTGGTCGATGTCCTTGTCGCGGCCGGTGTGCACTGCCCAGGGGAAGACGTCGCGGGGGTTGATCGCGTGCAGGGCTTCTCGTTGGTTGGGGGTGAAGTGGTAGCCGTTCACGGGTTGCACGGTGTCGGGGTCGAGCACCGGTTGGATGGTGACCCGGTGGTGGCCCAGCCACTGTCGGGCCTGTTCGAGGGTGAGCGGGCCGATGCCCTCGGCGTGGACCGCCTGGGGGCCCAGGCCGGGGCGGAACTGGGCGAGGTAGGTCTCCAGGCTCATGTGCAGGTGCAGCACGGCCTTGGGGAGCAGCTTGTCGAAGTCGGCCTGGCGCAGCCCACCGAGCCGGGCCCACAGTGCGTCGGGGTCCCGGGGCAGGTCCGGGTCGGCGTGGTCGGGGACCTGCAGGTACGACGGCGCGGCCGGCTGGTCCGCCGCAGCGGGCTCGTCCGCGATGTGGTCGGCGGGATCGTCGGGGTCGACGGCAGCCTCCGCATCGTCGCTGCCGCCGCTCTGCTCGGGGGCGGGATCAGCGGGCGCACCGTGGTCGCCGGACGCATCCGGATCGGTGTCGCTGCCGCCGGTCCGCTCGGTGTCAGCACGCGCGCCACTGGATGCACCAGAGGCGGCGGACACGGCTGGATCAGCGGACGCGGCGGGGTCAGCAGGATCGGCGGACGCGGCGGACGCGGCGGACGCGGCGGGCGCGGCGGACGCGGCGGGCGCGGCGGACGCGGCGGGCTCGGCGGGGTCGGCGGGCACACCGGGGTCGGCGGGGTCGTCGGGCGCAGCGGGGTCGTCGGGGT
Organism: Nocardioides mesophilus; assembly: GCF_014395785.1. Taxonomy (GTDB): domain Bacteria; phylum Actinomycetota; class Actinomycetes; order Propionibacteriales; family Nocardioidaceae; genus Nocardioides_B; species Nocardioides_B mesophilus. The sequence continues at coordinate 2,850,712 of NZ_CP060713.1, forward strand.
GGGCGGGGAGCTGGCTGGTGAGCAGGGCCAGCGCGTGCGCGGGGTGGGCGAGGATGCCCAGCGCCGCGGCCCGGCGCACCGCCACCGACCGGGCGTCCCCGCGCCGGCGGAGCACCTCGGCCAGCTGGTCGAGGACCGCGACCAGGTAGATCACCTCCCCGGCGTTGGCCTTGGCGATCAGCGTCTTCAGGCCGTGCTCGTTGGACTGCCCGGCCACGACGTACTGCTCCGCGGCCGCCGCCAACCGGCAGTCCTCGGCCCGCCGCGGGTCCGCGGCGATCACCATCCGCTCCACCAGCTCCACATACGCCGCCCAGGACAGCGTGTCGATCCAGGAGTGGGTCTGGCCGTCGACGAACCGGGCGCCCTCCAGCGCCACCGGCGGCTCACCGGCCTCGGAGCGCCCGACCAGCCGGGCGGTCTCCAACGCCTTCCACACCGGCACCTCGCCGCGCACCGCCCGGCCCCACAGCAGCGGATGCCGGTGCCGCAGGTTCGCCACCTTGCGCAGGTAGGCCTGCCCCGCGGCCGGGCTCATCTCCTGCAACGCCGCGAACTCCGCCGCCGCGAACTCGGTGATCATCGGGGTGCCGTCCGCACCCGAGGCCACCACCCGCTCGGTCCCCGGCAACACCCGCCCACCCCTACCACCCGCGGCGTCGGGGTCCTCGGGGCGGTCGGAGGCGGCATGCTCGACCGGGGCATGCAGGTCCAGCCAGTGCGCGGCCAACCGCAGCCGCCGCGCCTCGACCAGCCGCTGGGCCCGGTGCTCGGCGGAGATCGCCTCGCACGCCTGGCTGGCGTCGAGCTCCTCGATCTCCATCGTGTCGAACATGTGTTCGATCCTAGGAGAGACCGCCGACAGTATCGAGGGGCATCTGCAGGTCTGGGGACAACCCAAGGATGTCCCGCCATGGCGGGGTAACAGCGGAGGCCGGGCCCGGGGAGACCCGAGGAGAGTCCCACGAGGGGGCGACAACGGGCGCCGGGCCCGGGGAGACCCGAGGAGAGTCCCACGAGGGGGCGACAACGGCGCCGGGTCAGGGTGACCCGAGGAAAGTCCCGCTAGCGGAGTGACGACGGGCCGGCTCGGGGACAACGAGGAACGTCCCGCGCGCGAACTACTCCTCGTTGGAGCCGGTCGCCGACCCCGGCGCTGAAAGCTTCGCGACCGAGGTCGGGCATCCTCCCTGCACTGCTGATCCGATCAGGAATCGAGAAGCGCCAGAGGTTCCGTCCGGCCTAGCCTCGTTCGCAGAAGGCCGGCACCGAGTCGAGAGTCGAGAGTCGAGAGCCGAGAGCCGAGAGTCGAGAGGCAGGGGTCACGATGCCCACGAAGAACCTGAAGAGCGAGTCCGACGGCTTCACCGCGGAAGAGCGCGCCGCGATGAAGGAGCGTGCCGCCGAGCTGCGCGCCGAAGGCAGGCAGGGAGCAAAGAAGGCGGACGGGCTGCAGGCGGTCCTCGACCGCATCGCGGAGATGGCGCCGGAGGACCGGGCGCTCGCCGAGCGTGTGCACATGACGGTGACGGCCAACGCCCCGGAGCTGTCGCCCAAGACCTGGTACGGCATGCCCGCCTACGCGAACGCGGACGGCAAGGTCGTCGTCTTCTTCCAGGACTCGGGCAAGTTCAACTACCGCTACTCAACGCTGGGCTTCCAGGACGCGGCCCACCTCGACGACGGCGACCTCTGGCCGGTGTCGTACGCGCTCCAGCGGTGGAGCCCCGCGGTCGAGAAGAAGGTCGTCGAGCTGGTGAAGGCCGCCATCTCCTGACCAGGGGCTCCGGGTCAGGAGGGCTGGGCGACGGCCGAACACACCGGCAGCGCCGGGCCGACGAGCGGGTCTCCGGTGAAGTTCGGCGTCGGTGGGGTCAACGGGCGGCGTCGAGGATGACTCGAGCCAGGAGGCCGGGCTGGACGAGTTGCGGCCAGTGACCGCCCGGCAGATCGACGTACTCGACGTCACGGATCATCGTGAGCTCCTTGACGTCGTCGACACCATCGTTCACCCAGCCCTGCAGCTGCTCGGAGGTGTACTCGGGACACACGGCGGTGACCGGAACCTGGTAACGCCGTGGATCGCGGAGCTGCTGCGGCTCGGTGACGACGCCTTCCGGCACGGGGATGGCCTCGGCGTAGAGACGGGCCAGTGCCGGCTCGTCGAGGTCGGCGATGCTCGCCTCCTCGCCGAGCTCGGCCCAGTCCGGCATCAGCACCTCGCCGTTCGCTGCCGGCAGACCATCGAGAAGCGGACTGCCGTCGGGGGTCGGGAATCCGCCGACATAGACCGCACGAGCGATGCGGTCGGGTCGTGCGTCGACCGCGGCGTGACCGATGCCGCATCCTGCCGAGTGCGCGACGAGCAGAACCGGTCCGTCAGCGGCATCGATCGCGGGGACGACGGCGTCGACATGGTATCGAAACGTGATGCCCGAGCGCGGTGCATCCCTGCTCTCCATGCCCGGCAACGTCAGCGGATGAGCGCGGTGCCCGGTCTGCTCCAGTGCCGGGACGACGCCGGCCCAGCACGAGCCATCGAGCCACAATCCGGGGATCAAGATGATGTCCATAGGACCTTCCGTGCTCGAGGGCGCTGCATGAGGCCGGGACCGCCGTCCGTCTCGACTCACCGAGGCACGTCCCGGCACACGTCCACGATGAGATTCCCGGGTCCGCGAAGGTACGCCGACTCGGTGCCCCAGTCGGTCCTCACCGGACCCATCAGCAGCTCTGCTCCGGCAGCCACCGCACGCTCGACCGTCGTGGCGACGTCGTCGACGTAGTCGTGCAGGATCACGCCCGAGGTCCTACCCCAGTCGACCATGGCGTCCCGGGACAGCATGACGCGCAGGTCGCCGGCCAGGAGCTCGCCGAAGCCGGGTTCGTCCGCGGTCACCGCCCAGCCGTAGGCCGCACTGAGCAGGGCTACCGCCGCGCTGACGTCGTCCACCTGCACGTCGATCGCAGTGACCGCCACGAGGCCCCCTTCGACCAGCTGTGATGTCGCCGCATCGAAGCACGGGACGTCCGCGCCGGGCAAGGCCCCGACGGTCAAGCTGCGTGAGAGCGGAACGGAGCCCGATCGACGACTCGCGAGCCCGTCAGCGGGTCTGAGGCTGCGACCCGAAGCGGCGAACCTCCTGCGGCCAGCCGCACGCCTCGGCCAGCCTGCCCGCCCACATCCTGGCGGCTTCCTCGTCGGCCACGTCCACGACGGTGAAACCGCCCAGGAACTCCTTGGTCTCGACGAACGGCCCGTCGGTGAACAGCAACGTGCCGCTGGTCGCGTCGGCGCTGAAGACCGGGCCGCCCTCCTCCAGGCCGCCGGCGAACACGTAGACGCCGGCGGCCTTCATCTCGTCCACGACCGCCATGGCCAGCGGCCCGCGCTCGCGGAACCACTCCTCGCTGTGGTCGCCCACCCACTGCTGGTTGAAGTAGATCAGGTACTCGGTCATTGTCTGCTCCTCGTCTCCGCCGCGGACCCCGTGTCCGCCCCTACTTCTACTCCACGAACGGCGGCCGCGGGATCCGACAAGCGGGCAGCAGAACTTCCGACCCGGTGATCAGACCCCGGCCGGGAACGGCACGCCCGTCGCGCTGTGGCAGCGGTAGCCGTTGGGGTTCTTCGCGAGGTACTGCTGGTGGTGGTCCTCGGCGTAGTAGTACGTCGGGGCCGGCTTGATCTCGGTGGTGATCGGACCGTAGCCACGCTCGCGGATCAGCGGCTCGTAGGCCGTCTTCAGGCGCTCCGCGGTCTCGGCCTGCTCCGGGCTCAGCGTGTAGATGGCCGAGCGGTACTGCGTGCCGACGTCGTTGCCCTGGCGCATCCCCTGGGTGGGGTCGTGGAACTCGAAGAACGCCTTCACCAGGTCGGCGTAGGAGACCTTCGACGGGTCGAAGACGACCCGGACGGCCTCGGTGTGGCCGGTCTGGCCCGAGCACACCTGCTCGTACGACGGGTGCGGGGTCGTGCCGCCGGCGTACCCGACCGAGGTCGACCAGACGCCCGGCATCCGCCAGTAGATCTCCTCGGCGCCCCAGAAGCAGCCGAGTCCGAAGACGGCCACCTCGTAGCCCTCGGGAATCTCCGCCTCGGGGGTGACGACCGGGGCGTCGAGCACGGCGTGGCGCTCGGCGATCGTGAACCACTGCTCGGTCCGGCCCTTGAGCGCCTGGTCCGGCGTCGGCAGCTGGGTCTTGTGACGGTTGAACAGCACGGGCACTCCTCGTATCGGCTCTGTATCGCTCCGGGGATGGTTCGACCGCTACAACGCGGCGGATGGCCCGAACCTTCCCGGAGCCCCGCACGGCACCCGCAGGGACGCACCCGGGTCGGGGAGTGGCTAGGCTCGCGGGCATGAGCGAGCAGTCCCAGAAGGCAGGATTCGAGACCCGCGCCATCCATGCGGGCTACGACCCGGACCCGATGACCGGCGCGGTGATCCCGCCCATCTACGCCACCAGCACCTACAAGCAGGACGGCGTCGGCGGGATGCGGGGAGGCTACGAGTACTCCCGCTCCGCGAACCCGACCCGCACCGCGCTCGAGGGCAACCTCGCCGCGCTCGAGGAGGGGGAGCGGGCGTTCGCGTTCGCGAGCGGGCTGGCCGCCGAGCACACCCTGCTTCAGGCCCTGTGCCGGCCCGGCGACCACGTCGTCATCCCCAACGACGCGTACGGCGGCACCTACCGGCTGTTCGCGAAGGTCGAAGAGCCGTGGGGTCTCGCGTACACCCCGGCGCCCGTGTCCGACGTGGACGCGATCCGGGCCGCGATCCGCCCCGGCGAGACCAAGGTGGTCTGGCTGGAGACCCCGACCAACCCGATGCTGACCATCGGCGACATCGAGGCGGTCGCGTCGGTCGCCCACGACGCCGGCGCGCTGCTCGTCGTCGACAACACCTTCGCCTCGCCGTACCTCCAGCAGCCGCTCACCCTCGGCGCGGACGTCGTCGTGCACTCGACGACGAAGTACTGCGGCGGGCACTCCGACGTCGTCGGCGGCGCGCTGGTCGTCAAGGACCTCGAGGTCGCCGAGAAGGTGGCCTTCCACCAGAACTCCATCGGCGCGGTCGCCGGCCCGTTCGACGCCTGGCTCACCCTGCGGGGCCTGAAGACCCTCGGGGTGCGGATGGACCGGCACTGCGACAACGCGGAGAAGGTCGTGGAGTTCCTGTCCGGCCACGGCGCGGTCGCCGAGGTGATCTACCCCGGCCTGGAGAGCCACCCCGGCCACGCCGTCGCGGGCCGGCAGATGAAGCGGTACGGCGGCATCGTCTCGTTCCGCGTCAACGGCGGCGAGGCCGAGGCGCTCGCGGTGTGCGAGCGGGCCGAGGTGTTCACGCTCGGGGAGTCGCTGGGCGGCGTCGAGTCGCTCATCGAGCACCCCGGACGGATGACGCACGCCTCGGTGGCCGGCACCGACCTCGAGGTGCCCGCGGACCTGATCCGGCTCTCGGTGGGCATCGAGACCTCCGACGACCTGCTCGCCGACCTCGACCAGGCGCTGCGGTGACGCCGCCGCACCCGACGCGGAGATGAGCGAGCTCGTCGCCTGCGTGGACTTCGGGTCGACGTTCACCAAGGCGGCCCTGGTCGACGTCTCGGTGGGCCGGCTGCTGGCCACCGCCGACCACCGCACCACCATCGACACCGACGTCCTCGACGGCTGGGAGGCCTGCCGGTCCACGCTGGTGGCCGCCGACCCGCGGGCCGCTGACGCGCCGGTGCTGGCCTGCTCCTCGGCCGGCGGCGGGCTGCGGATCGCCGTCGTCGGCAACGAGGAGCTGGTCACCGCCGAGGCCGGTCGCCGGGTCGCGCTCTCCAGCGGCGGCCGGGTCGTGCACGTCACCCACGGCGGCCTGGCCCGCGCGGACCTGCCGGCCTTGCGCGAGAGCCGCCCCGACGTGGTCCTGCTGGTCGGCGGGACCGACGGTGGCAACGCCGAGGTGCTGCTGGCCGCCGCCACCACCCTGGCCCGGGCCCGCTGGCGCCGGCCGGTCGTGGTCGCCGGCAACGTCGAGGTGCAGGACGTGGTCGCCGGGCTGCTGGAGGGCGCCGGCACGCCGTACGTCGTCGCGGACAACGTCGTGCCGAAGATCGGGGTGCTCGCCCCGGAGTCGGCACGCGCCGCGATCCGGGAGATGTTCCTGCGGCACGTGATCGGCGGCAAGCACCTCTCGAAGCGCGCCGACTTCACCGCGATGGTGCGCGGCGCGACGCCCGACGTGGTCCTCACCGCCGTCGAGCTGCTGGCCCGCGGCCTGCCGTCGGGAACCGAGGCGGAGCGGCGCCCCGGGGCCGGCGACGTGGTCGTCGTCGACGTCGGCGGCGCCACCACCGACGTGCACTCGGTCGTCGAGCTCGACCCCGAGGAGGCGGGCCTCTCCCGGGAGGTGGTCGCCGAGGTGCCGGTGACCCGCACCGTCGAGGGCGACCTCGGCATGCGCTGGAGCGCGGTGACCACCGTCACCGAGGGGATCGCCGCCGGCTGGGTCGGGGAGGAGCTCGAGGCGGCCGCCGCGCACCGGCAGCACGACCCCGCGTTCGTGCCCACCGACGACGACGAGCGCCGGGTGGACCGGGACCTCGCCGCGGTCGCGGTCGGGATCGCGCTGCGTCGCCACGCCGGCCGCTCCCAGGTGGTCTTCGGCCCGGGCGGCCGGGTGGTGGAGCGCACCGGCAAGGACTTGCGCGAGGTGGACGTGCTGGTCGGCTCCGGCGGGGTGCTGCGCCACGACACCGGGGGACCCGACGGTGGGGCGGCCACGGTGCTGCTGCGACACCTGCGCGACGGCGCCGACTGGCAGCTGCCGGAGCATCCGCGCGCCGTGATCGACCAGCACTACGTGCTGGCGCCGGCCGGACTGCTCGCGGCCGAGCACCCCGAGGCGGCGTACCGGCTGGTGCGCACCCTGCTCTGAGGCAGCCGCCCAGCGGTGGCTTCTCGCCCTGGTGACGGCTGAGCCGGATCGGGAGCATGCTGGAGGGATGACCGACCGCGACGACTTCCTGTCCTGGGTCGCCACCGTGCTGTACGAGGCGGAGCTGGCTCTGCACAACGGTGACGCGGAACCGCGCCGGGCGATCTGGTCCCGCAACGAGCCCGTGATCATCCTCGGGGCGTGGCGCAACGCCGCGGGTCAGCACGAGGTCCGGGAGGCCTTCGATGCCCTGGAGCAGACCTTCTCGGACTGCACCTCCTACGCGTTCGAGCTCCACCTGTGCGACGTGGTGGGCGACATGGCCTGCACGGCCGGCTTCGAGCACATCTCGACCTCGGTGGACGGTGAGCCGCGCAGCTTCACGCTGCGTGCCACACAGGTGTACCGGCGCGAGGGCGGCGAGTGGAAGGTGGCGCTCCGGCATGCCGACACGGTGACGCCGTGACCGGTCCCGCCGCGGACGGCGGCGCGCTGGCGTAGGTGACGTCGCCTAGCCTTGCGTCCATGACTGAGGGTGACCGCACCACCGGCCGGATGACCGCCCGGTTGAGCCAGCTGCGAGCGACGCAGCGGGCCCGCTCCGACGACCGGTTCGCGGAGCGCTTCGCCCAGCAGTGGTCGCAGATCCGGGCGGAGCGGGCTCCCGAGCCGCCGACGATCGACGCCGGCCCGACCAACTGGAGCCGGGCCCAGGTGCCGTGGGCTTTCGACCTCGCGGCCGCCTGGTCGTGGCGGCTGCTGGTGATCGCGGCCGCGGGTTACGTCGTGCTGTGGATCTTCGACCGGTTCTCGGTGATCTTCCTGCCGCTCGCGATCGCGCTGCTGCTCGCCGCGCTGGCCGCGCCCGTCGTCGAGTCCGCCGCCAAGGTGCGCATCCACCGCAAGCTGGCCGCGGCGGTCGTGGTGCTGGGCGGCCTGGGCACCGTGGTGCTGCTGCTGACGTTCGTCGGCACCCAGGTCTCGGCCGGTGTCTCGGACCTGTCCGGCCAGGTCGTGGACGGCCTCGAGGAGATCCGGCGCTGGCTGCGCGACGGCCCGCTCAACGCCAGCGACTCCCAGATCAACGACTACATCCAGCAGGCGCAGCAGGCGGTCTCCAGCTCCAGCGAGCAGGCGGTCAAGCGGGCGACCGAGGTCGGCACCACCATCGGCCACATCGTCGCCGGCATCTTCATCGTGCTGTTCGCGACCTACTTCTTCCTCGCCGACGGCGACCGCATCTGGGCCTGGTTCGTCCGACTGTTCCCGCGGGCCGCCCGCAAGCGCACCGACGAGTCCGGCCGCGTGGCCTGGCGCTCGCTGACCCAGTTCGTCCGGGTCACCGTGATCATCGCCTTCGTCGACGCGCTCGGCGTGTTCATCGCCGCGCTGGTCCTGCAGGTGCCGTTCGCGATCGCGATCGGCGTGCTGGTCTTCCTGGGCGCGTTCATCCCGATGGTCGGCGCCACCCTGTCCGGCTCCGTCGCGGTGCTGGTCGCCCTGGTGGCCCAGGGCCCCTTCATCGCGCTGCTCATGCTCGGCGCCGTGATCGCCGTGCAGCAGCTCGAGGCGCACGTCCTCCAGCCGTTCCTGACCGGGCGGTTCGTCTCGCTGCACCCGCTCGGCGTGATCGTGGCGATCGGCATGGGCGTGCTGGTCGCCGGCATCGCCGGTGCCCTGCTCGCGGTGCCGCTGGTCGCCGCGCTCAACGCGGTCGCGCAGTACCTCGCCGGCTACACCGAGGTGGGGGAGTCCGCCGAGGAGGCGGCCGTCGACGACCCGGGCACGCCGGAGCCGTCCGAGGCCTGAGCCTCGGGGCCGCCCTCGGCGGCACCCGCCGCGGTGCGCTCGCCGAGCGGCACCTCCTTGATGAACATCGCCACGACGAACGCGACGAGGACCAGCGGTACGGCGGTCAGGAAAACGTCGTGCAGCGCGGCGCTGAACGCCCCGGTCACCAGCTCACGCAGCTGGTCTGGCAGCTGCTGGATGGCCTGCACGTCCTGGCTCACGCTGTCGAGGTTGCCGGGCGGCTTCGAACCGGCCGGCAGGTCGGCGGTGGCCTGCGTCAGGTGGTAGGTGAGCCGGCTGGCCAGGATCGCCCCGAACAACGCCGTACCGAACGAGCCGCCCACCTGGCGGAAGAACGTCACCGAGCTGGTCGCGACGCCCATGTCCTTGCGGTCCACCGAGTTCTGCACGATGACCACGAGCACCTGGAGGGTGAAGCCCAGGCCGAGGCCGAGGATGTACATCGAGAGGCCCGCGAACCAGTACGGCGTGCTCGCGTCCAGCCGGGACAGCATCACCAGCGCGACCGCGACGATCAGCGCCCCCGCCATCGGGAACGGCTTGTAGCGACCCGTGCGGCTCATCAGGATGCCGGAGCCGATCGAGGTGGTGAAGATGCCCGCCACCATCGGCAGCATGGCCAGCCCGGACTTCGTCGGGCTCATCCCGTCGACCACCTGCAGGTAGACCGGCAGGAAGATCATCGAGCCGAACATCGCGATGCCGACGAGGAACCCGAAGACGTTCGCGATCGAGAAGATCGAGTTGCGGAACAGCCGCATCGGGATGATCGGCTCGGTGGCACGCAGCTCGACGAGGACGAAGAGTGCCGCCAGCACGAAGCCGCCGACCAGCAGCGCGAGGCCGGTGCCCGAGGTCCAGCCCAGGTCCGGCCCGGCCCACGCGGTGTAGAGCAGGAAGCAGGTCACCGAGGCGACCACCACGGCGGCGCCGAGGTAGTCGATCGAGTGCTCGCGCCGCACGTGCGGGATCTTCAGCGCCGCGGTGGTGACCACCAGCGCGACCAGGCCGAGCGGCAGGTTGATGTAGAAGATCCACTCCCAGCCGGGGCCGTCGGCGAACCAGCCGCCGAGCACCGGGCCGAGCACCGAGGAGGTGCCGAAGACCGCGGCGAAGTAGCCCTGGTAGCGGCCGCGCTCCCGCGGCGGCACGATGTCGCCGATGGTCGCCAGCGCCAGCGACATCAGGCCGCCACCGCCGAGGCCCTGGACGGCGCGGAACACGATCAGCTGGTCGATGTTCTGCGACAGCCCGGAGAGCAGCGAGCCGACCATGAAGGTGACGATCGCGATCTGGAACAGCAGCCGCCGGCCGTAGAGGTCGGAGATCTTGCCCCACAGCGGCGTCGACGAGGTGGCGGTGAGCAGGTACGCCGTCACCACCCACGACAGCTTGTCGAGGCCGCCGAGCTCGGAGGTGATCCGGGGCAGCGCGGTGCTGACGATGCTCTGGTCGAGCGCGGCCAGGAACATGCCGACCATCAGGCCGCCCATGACCACGAGGATCTGCTTGTGGGACAGGTAGCCCTGGTCGTCGGCGGTGGTGGTCATGGGAGCTCCTGGATGTCGGAAGCGAGTCGGTAGAGGAGGCGGCGCAGCGTCTCGCGGTCGGTGTCGTCCCAGGCCGCGATCGCCTCGCCGAGGAGGGCCCGTCGCCGGGCGGAGCCGGCTTCGACGCGGGAGAGGCCCAGGGCGCTGATCGCGACCCGGCTGGCCCGGCCGTCGTCGGGGTCGGTGGCCCGCTCGAGCATCCCGCGGTCCTCCAGGGACCGCACGTGCCGGCTGACCGTGGACGCGTCGAGGTGCAGGTGCTCGGCGAGCGTGGAGACCCGCAGGGGGCCCCGGTGCTGCAACGCCTTGAGCAGCGGGATCGAGGTGAACTCGAGATCCTCGCCGGGCAGTCGCTGGCGCAGCCGCTGGCCCACCCGGACCAGCGCCAGCATCACGGCGTCCTCGACGGTGGCCGGCTCGGGCGTGGACCCGGCGACCGCCTCCGACGCTGTAGGTTGCATGGCACAAGCATGCATCCACGCGGGTCGCCACACAAACCGCGGTCCGTCGCTGCTCCGGACCGGCCAGGTCCTAGGGTGAGCGCCATGACCGACCCGCTGCCGACGCTGGCCGACATCGAGACCGCGCGCGAGGCGCTCGAGGGCGTGGCGATCTGCACGCCGATGGAGGAGTCCCGGTGGCTCTCCGGGATCGCCCGCGGCCCGGTGCTGCTCAAGGCGGAGAACCTGCAGCGGACCGGCTCGTTCAAGATCCGCGGCGCCTACCTGCGGATGTCCCGGCTCTCCGCCGAGGAGCGGGCGAACGGCGTGGTCGCGGCGAGCGCCGGCAACCACGCCCAGGGCGTGGCGCTCGCCGCTCAGCTGCTCGGCATCCACTCGACGGTCTTCATGCCCGAGGGGGCGCCGATCCCCAAGGAGAAGGCGACCCGCGGCTACGGCGCCGAGGTGGTCTTCCACGGCCACAGCGTCGACGAGGCGCTGGTGCGCGCCAAGGCGTTCGCGGCCGAGACCGGGGCGGTGCTGATCCACCCCTTCGACCACGCCGACATCGTGACCGGTCAGGGCACCTGCGGCCTGGAGATCCTCGACCAGTGCCCGGAGGCCCGGACCGTGCTGGTGCCCACCGGTGGCGGCGGCTTCCTGGCCGGGATCGCCACCGCGATCAAGCAGCGGCAGCCCGACGTCCGGGTGGTCGGCGTGCAGGCGGAGGGCGCGGCGGCGTACCCGGGCTCGCTGGCCCAGGGGCACCCGGTGCCGCTGGCGGCGATGTCCACGATGGCGGACGGGATCGCGGTGGGCTGTCCCGGGGAGGTGCCGTTCCGCGCGATCCAGCAGTACGTCGACGAGATCCTCACCGTCAGCGAGGAGTCGCTGTCACGGGCGCTGCTGATGCTCCTCGAGCGCGCCAAGCTGGTCGTGGAGCCGGCGGGCGCCGCCGCGGTGGCGGCGATGCTGGACGACCCGGAGCGGTTCGAGACGCCCGCCGTGGCGGTGCTGTCCGGCGGCAACGTCGACCCGCTGCTGCTGATGCGGGTGATGCGGCACGGCATGGCCGCGGCCGGCCGGTACCTCTCGTTCAAGGTCCGGATCCCCGACCTGCCCGGCGGCCTCGCCCGGTTGCTCGGCGAGCTCGCGGAGGCGGAGGCCAACGTGCTCGACGTCGTGCACGAGCGGACCTCGACGCACCTGCACCTCGATGAGGTGGAGGTGGCGCTGCAGGTCGAGACCCGCGGGCCCGAGCACGCCGACCGGGTGCTCAACCGGCTGCGGGCCAGCGGCTACTACCTGTCGCGGTAGCCGCGGCACGCAGCCGGCGGGGGAGCTGTGGAGCGGTGGGGTCCGGTCGTCAGCCGACGAACGGGACCGCGTCGACGATCTCGACCTTGAGCTCCTTGCCGTTCGGCGCGTGGTAGGCGATCGTGTCGCCGACCTTGGAGCCGATGATGGCGGCGCCGAGCGGCGACTGCGGGGAGTAGACCTCGAGGTCGTCGGGCGTCTCGATCTCGCGGGCGCCGAGCAGGAACACCTCGGTGTCGGAGTCGCCGACGAACCGGGTGGTGACCCGCATGCCCGGCTCGACGACACCGTCGTCGGCCGGGGTCTCGCCGACCTCGGCGCGGCGCAGCATGTCCTCGAGCTGGCGGATCCGGGCCTCGGTCTTGCCCTGCTCCTCGCGGGCGGCGTGGTAGCCGCCGTTCTCCTTGAGGTCGCCCTCGTCCCGGGCGGCGGCGATCCGCTCGATGATCTCCTGGCGCACGGGACCACGCAGGTGCTCGAGCTCGGCCTGGAGCTTGTCGAAAGCGTCCTGGGTCAGCCAGACCACGTGGGGTTCGCTGGACTGCGTCACGGTGAGGGTGCTCCTGTGCATATCGGGGGTCCGGGCGGTGGGACGTGCGTCACTGGGCGCCTGCCACCCGGAGTGGTTCAGGCAAGTAGATGAGTCTACCAAGCCGACCCCGCCGTACCCCAATCTCCGGCAACATCGCGCCACCCAGGGGTGGCTCAGCGGCGGAGCGTCTGTCCCGGAGCCGTGCAGCCGATCGTGTCCACCGAGGTGGCGAGCCGCTCGGTGCGCACGGTGGCGTCGAGCGTGGCGGTGGCCGGTTGCTCGGGGCCGACCGGCACGTTGAGCTCGCCCACGATGGTGTGGTCGGAGGCGTAGGCACGCAGCAGGCAGCTGGCCTCCACGTCGGTGGAGCGGCGTACGACGGTGAACCGGGCGTCGACCGCGTGCTGCCCCCGGGTCTCGAACGAGACCATGTCCGACTGCACCAGCGGCCGCCCGTGCGCGAGCATCACCCAGACCAGCCAGACCACCCCGACGACGGCGAGCACCGCGACGGCGGCGATCACGGCCACGCGGCTGCGACGGCGTGCCGGTGTCGCGGTGCCGTAGCGCTCGGCCAGGTCGGGGGTGCTCACACCTCCATCCTAGGATTGAGGTCATGCTCCGGCTCATGCACGTCCACGCCCACCCCGACGACGAGTCGAGCAAGGGCGCGGCGACCACCGCGAAGTACGTCGAGGAGGGGGTCGACGTACACGTCGTCACCTGCACCGGGGGCGAGCGGGGATCGATCCTGAACCCCAAGATGGACCGACCGGACGTGCTGGCCAACATCAGCGAGGTCCGGCGCCAGGAGATGGAGCGGGCTCGCGAGATCCTCGGCGTGCGCCAGGACTGGCTCGGCTTCGTGGACTCCGGGTGGCCCGAGGGCGACCCCAAGCCGCCGCTGCCGGAGGGCTGCTTCGCGCTGGTCCCCGTCGAGGAGGCGGCCGAGCCGCTGGTGCGGCTGATCCGGGAGTTCCGCCCGCACGTGATGACGACGTACGACGAGAACGGTGGCTACCCGCACCCGGACCACGTCATGTGCCACCAGGTGAGCATGCATGCGTTCCAGGCGGCCGGCGACCCGGAGCGGTACCCGGACGCGGGGGAGCCCTGGCAGCCGCTGAAGCTGTACTACCACCACGGCTTCCACCGCGAGCGGACCCAGGCGCTGCACGACGAGATGGTCCGACGGGGGCTGGAGTCGCCCTACGCGGAGCGGCTCGCGGAGTGGAAGCCCGACCCCGAGCACGACGCCCGGATCACCACGCGGGTGCCGTGCGCCGACTGGTTCCCGGTCCGCGACCGGGCGCTGCTCGCGCACGCCACCCAGATCGACCCCGACGGGGCTTGGTTCGCCTGCCCGCTGGAGGTGCACCAGAAGGCGTGGCCCACCGAGGACTACGAGCTGGTGCACACCCACGTGCCGGCCCCGACGCCCGAGGACGATCTGTTCGCGGGGGTTCGCGAGGCAGTTGAGAGGATGGGGTCATGAGCATGCTCCCCGCACTGGACCTGGTGTCGCAGACGACCGCGGTCTGGCTGGTCGCCGCGGCCCAGAAGATGCCCGAGCCCGAGGACGTGAAGGCGGGCTGGCTGGGGTTCGCGGTGTTCCTGGCCCTCGCGGCGGCGGTGGCGTTCCTGGGCTTCAGCCTGAGCAAGCACCTGCGCAAGGTGAACTTCGAGGAGCAGGCCGACGGGCCCGCCGTAGATCCGGACGCGACGGTCACCGACGTCGAACCTCAGAGCCGGCCGCCGGTCTCCTGAGCAGCTCTCAGGCCGTGCGGACCAGGCGGACCAGCGCGTCGTAGGCGGTGCGCTCCGGCTCGCCCCCGTGCCCGTCCGCTGCGGGGACGGTGCGCGCCACCCGCTCGGCCCGCTCGACGTCGAAGCGCTCTCCGTCCAGCGCCGCGAGGACGTCCTCCGCGGTGTAGAGCACGTCGGGGTCCTGCGGTCCGCCCGTGCCTTCGGTGAGGTTCGTGGAGTCGTGGGCGACCACGAAGAGCGTCCCGCCGGGCACCAGCGCGGTGAAGGCATGGCGTACGGCGGTGTGCAGCTGGTCGGCCGGGATCTGCAGGTATGCCATCAGCGCGAGGTCGTAGCCCACCGGCCCGGGGGTCCACTCCAGGACGTCGGAGTGGACCCAGTCGACGTGCAGGTCGGCTCCGGCCGGATGGACGGCGAGGGCGCGGCGGCCCTTCTCCAGGCCGATCAGGGAGAAGTCGACCGCGGTGACCTCCCAGCCCTGCTCGGCCAGCCAGATGGCGTTGCGCCCCTCGCCGGCCGCCAGGTCGACCGCCCGGCCGGGCCGGAGCCCGGCCAGCTCGGAGGCGACGAACTGGTTGGGTCCGGCGGACCAGACCATCTCGGTGCCGGCGTAGCGCTCGTCCCAGTCGCGCGCGTCCATCGACGTACCTCCTTGGCTCAGGCGAGGGAGAGGAAGAGCTTCTCCATCTTGGCGGTGTCGAGCTCGTTGATCTCGCCGTCGGTCATGCACTGCTTGAGGCCGGTGGCGACGATGGAGAAGCCGGCCCGGTCCAGGGCGCGGCTGACCGCGGCGAGCTGGGTGACGACGTCCTCGCACTCACGGCCGGACTCGAGCATCCGGATCACGCCCTCGAGCTGGCCGCGGGCCCGCTTGAGCCGGTTGATGGCGGAGCCCATCTCCTCGGGAGGTAGCTGCATGAGCGGGTCCTTTCAGGACGGGGGGAGGGCGTCGAGCGCGGCGGTGAGGCGGGAGCCGGCGTCGTCGGCGACGGCGCCGAGCCCGGGGTTGCCGGTGAGGGTGACCATCGTCTGCGGGTCCACGGCCTCGACGAGGGACTCCCCGTCGCCGAGCGAGCGGACGACGACGTTGCAGGGCAGCAGCGCGGCGACCGAGGGGTCCACCTGCAGGGCCTGGTGCGCCAGCGGCGGCCGGCAGGCCCCGAGGATCACCTGCGCGGGGACGTCGACGTCGAGCTTGGCCTTGAGCGTGGCCGCGATGTCGATCTCGGTGAGGATCCCGAAGCCCTGGTCGGCCAGGGCGGCGCGAACCAGGGCGACGGTCTCCGCGTAGGGCAGCGGGACCCTCCGGTCCAGCGTGTAGCGCATCAGCCCTCAGCCTGCTTCTGCTGCTGGGCGACCTGGCTGTGCACCTCGTCCATGTCGAGGCTGCGGACCGCGTCGATGACCTGGTCGAGGGCCTGCGGCGGCAGCGCGCCCGGCTGGGAGAAGACGAGGACGCCCTCGCGGAAGGCCATCAGCGTCGGGATGGAGGTGATGTTCGCGGCGCGGGCGAGCGCCTGCTCGGCCTCGGTGTCCACCTTGCCGAACACGATGTCGGGGTTGACGTCAGCGGCCTTCTCGAAGGTGGGCGCGAACTGACGGCACGGGCCGCACCACGAGGCCCAGAAGTCCACGAGGACGATGTCGTTCTCGGAGACGGTCTGCTCGAAGCTGGAGGCGGTCAGAGCGGTCGTAGCCATGGAGGAGGTCCTTCCGGTGGTGGGTCGAGGGTATACCTAGCGGGGTATCCACTGGGTACAAGGATCCCGCTCTCCGCGGTATTCCCGGTGCACCCCGGCCGACACCTCCGCATGCCCGCCGGGGGCGTGGGGTACGTCGGTCGCGCCGTGGCGTCCACCGTTCCCGGAGGCGCCGACGAAACCGAGAGGAGGCGCAGCGATGGCTGAGGACCTGGTGCCCGACGAGCTGTGGGAGGAGTTCCACCGGGTGGTGAACATGACCTCGCGGGAGCTCGCCGACTGGCTCCGCGTGCGCAGCGCCGAGGAGGAGGCCGAGGTGTTGCCCGATCAGGCCGGCACCCCGACCGGGCAGCAGGTGCTGCACATCCTCGGCAAGCGCCGCACCGACCTGACCCCGGACGACGTCCGGGTCATGGAGAAGGTCGTCCGCAGGGTCCACGACCAGCGCCGCGACGACCTCGAGCCGACCGCCGGCGACGACGCGTGGCGGCACAAGCTGATGAGCATCGGCCACGACCCGTTGAAGCCGGCCGGCTGACGTCGATGAGCAGCCTCACCTTCGTCGGGACGGCCACCACGCTGCTCCGGCTCGGCCCGTTCACGGTGCTCACCGACCCGAACTTCCTGCACCGCGGCCAGCGTGCCTACCTGGGCAAGGGGCTGTGGTCGCGGCGGCTGACCGAGCCGGCGATCCAGCCGGACGCGCTGCCCGAGCTGGACGCCGTGGTGCTCTCGCACCTGCACGGGGACCACTTCGACCGGGTCGCGAAAGCCGGCCTGGCCCGCTCGCAGCCGGTGCTGACCACCCCGGCTGCCGCCCGACGGCTCGACCGGTGGGGCTTCGCGACGGTCGGCCTGCGCACCTGGGAGTCCCGCACGCTGACCCGCGGCGAACAGACGCTGACCGTCACCGCGCTGCCTGCCGTCCACGCCCGCGGCGTGATGGGTGCCCTGCTGCCCCGGTGATGGGCTCGATGCTGGAGCTGCGGAACGGCGCCGACATGACCGGCCGGGTCTACGTCAGCGGCGACACCCTGACCGGCGACCACGTCGACGAGATCAGCGAACGCTTCCCCGACATCGACGCCGCGGTGGTGCACCTGGGCGGCACCCGGGTGCTGTTCCACACGGTCACGATGGACGCCGAGCAGGGCGTGGACTTCCTGCGCCGGGCGCGGCCCACCGAGGCGGTGCCGGTGCACTACGACGACTACGGCGTCTTCCGCTCCCCGCTCGCCGACTTCGAGCGGCTCGCCGGCCGGTCCGGGTTGCCGACCGAGGTCCGGTCGGTGCGGCGCGGGGAGACGCTCACCCTGTTCCAGAACGCCGGTCGTCCCGCGTGAGCGCGGGTGGCGCAGCCGACGGTGGCGCCGCCGCCGGCCGGATCCGGGAGACCGCCCGGCGGGTCTTCGGGCACAGCAGCCTGCTGCCCGGACAGGGCGAGGCGATGCGGGCGCTGCTGGGCGGCCACGACGTCCTGCTGGTCTCCCCGACCGGCTCGGGGAAGTCGCTGACCTACCAGGTCGCAGGCGTGCTGCTGGAGGGCTGCACCGTCGTCGTCTCGCCGCTGCTGGCGCTGCAGCACGACCAGATCCTCGGCCTGGAGGACGGCGGAGCGCGGACCCGTGCGGTGCGGATCAGCTCGGAGGAGTCGCCCGCGGAGCACGAGGACGCGCTCGAGCGGGTGCGCGCCGGCGAGGTGGAGTTCCTGTTCCTGTCCCCGGAGCAGCTGGCCAACGACGACGTACGCTCCGCCGTCGCAGCGCTCCGGCCCAGCCTGGTCGCCGTCGACGAGGCGCACTGCGTCTCCGCCTGGGGGCACGACTTCCGGCCCGACTACTTCCGGCTCGGCGAGCTCATCGAGGAGCTGGGCTCGCCGCGGGTGGTGGCGATGACCGCGACCGCGGCGCCGCCGGTGCGCGAGGACATCGTGGAGCGGCTGCACCTGCGCGAGCACCGGCTCGTCGTGACCGGCTTCGAGCGGGAGAACATCGCGCTCTCGGTGCAGCGCTCCGCCACCGTCGAGCAGCAGCGGCGGGCGGCGCTGGAGGCCGTCGCGGCGACCGAGGGGTCAGGCATCGTCTACTGCCGGACCCGGAAGGCGACCGAGGAGTACGCCGCCGCCATCGAGGAGCAGGGGAGGTCGGTCGCGATCTACCACGCCGGCCTACCCCGCAAGGCCCGCGCCCAGGCGCACGAGCGGTTCATGGACGGGGAGGTCGAGGTGATGGTCGCGACCTCGGCGTTCGGGATGGGCATCGACAAGCCAGACATCCGGTTCGTGGTCCACGCCCAGGTGCCGGAGTCCCCGGACACCTACTACCAGGAGGTCGGCCGCGCCGGCCGGGACGGCGAGCCTGCCGCCGCGACGCTGATGTACCGGCCCGAGGACCTCTCCCTGGGCCGGTTCTTCACCGGCGGCGTCCCGAAGCGGGACGACGTGGCCGCGGTGGTGGCAGCGGTACGGCGGCTCGGTGACGACGACCGCTTGCGGATCCAGGAGCGGACCGGCCTCGGGCCCCGGAAGGTCGGCCGGATCCTCAACCTGCTGGACCTCGAGGAGCACGTGCCGTCCGCAGCGCGGCCCTCCGACCTGGTGGATGCCGTGCTGGAGCGCGCGGAGGGACACCGCAAGCTGCAGCACTCGCGCGTGGAGATGATGCGCGGCTACGCCGAGACGACCCGCTGCCGCTCCGACTTCCTGCTCGCCTACTTCGGTGAGGAGCAGGCCGAGCCGTGCGGCGACTGCGACAACTGCGTGGCCGGCACCGCGACGAGCGGCGACTGGCGGCATCCCGACCTCCCGCTGCAAGGGCGGGTGCGCCACGACGAGTTCGGCGAGGGCACGGTCACCGACGTGGAGGAGGACCGGGTCACGGTGCTGTTCGAGGACGTCGGCTACCGCACGCTGTCGTTGGCGCTGGTCCGCGAGCACGAGCTGCTCGAGACCCTCTGAGAGCCGCCCGGACGCGCTCAGGTGGTCCCGCCACCCGGGCCGAGGAACTTCCGCAGCTCCCGGAGCACCTGGTCCGGCTTCTCGTCGTGCGGGTTGTGGCCCGCGTCGTCGACGATCACCAGCCGCGCTCCCGGGATGCGGTCGGCGAGCTCCTGCTGGCACTCCGGAGGGAAGACGAAGTCCTGGCGCCCGGCCATCACGAGCGTGGGCACGCTGATCTCGGCGAGCCGGTCCAACACCGACCAACCGGCGAGCAGCTCCTGGCCGGCGAAGATCAGCGCCTCCGGGCGCACCCGCGACCGCCAGCCGCCCTCGGCGAGCACCCGCGCCAGGAACCGGACGCCGGAGCCGTGCACGTAGGCGTCACTGATCCGCCAGAAGATCGGGAGGTACTCCCGCGGGGTGAACTCGCCGTGGAACCAGCGGCGGACCAGCTCCACCTTGGCCGGCCCGAACCCCCGTCCCGCAACCACCCGCGGGGCGTTCTCCCGGGCCCATCGGCTGTCGGCGCCGGTGTCGAGCAGCACCAGCCGGGAGACCCGCTCGGGGTAGCGCAGGGCGTGCTCGAGCGCCACGTGGCCGCCGAACGAGTGCCCGAGCACGGCCCACCTCTCGAAGCCGAGGTGGTTGCGCAGGGCGTCGGCATCCGCGGTGAGGTTGTCCCACGTCATCGAGGACACGGGAACACCGACCGAACGTCCGTTGCACCGGTGGTCGTAGAAGACCAGGGTGTGGCGGTCGGCGCAGCGCCGGAACGCCGCCATCGTCCACAGGTCCCCGCTCGGACCGCCGTGCATGACCACCAGCGGCTCGCCGTGTCCCACCGCGTCGACGTAGAGGGACACGTCGCGGAGCCTGATCTTCCTCGGCCATTCCTTGCCCGATCGTCCCCTCATCCTGCACCCCTCCCGACCCGCCTCCTCGTGCCTGCGCATCACCAGACCACCGGAATGCGCCAGCCCGGCTCAGGGGCGAAGGACCCGAAGCCAGGAGCGCTGGACGATCGCAGAGAGCACGGTCACCGAGGTAGGACGACCATCCCGACCGGATTTGTCGGTTAAAACCCGCTTAGCCCTCATTGCGAGGACAGTGGCACTCGAGTCGCGGGCTCTCCGCGCCGTCGAGGAGACCCCCATGAAACCCAAAGCACTGTCGGTCGCGTGTGTCGCGACCATCGGCTTCCTGCTCGCGACCAACCCGGTGGTTGCCAATGCCGCTCGGACGATCACCGGCGCGGACATCAAGGACGGCACCGTCACCAGTGCCGACGTGAAGGACCACTCCCTGCGCGCCAAGGACTTCAGGAGAAGTCAGCTCCCCACCGGACCCCGGGGTGCGACCGGCGCGACCGGCCTGACCGGCGCCGTGGGTCCCGCCGGTTCCGACGGGATCGACGGGATCGACGGGGCGACCGGGCCCAAGGGTGCCGACGGGGCGACCGGGCCTAAGGGTGCCGACGGGGCGACCGGGCCTAAGGGTGCCGACGGGGCGACCGGGCCTGCGGGTCCCGACGGGGCGACCGGGCCCGCGGGTGCCGACGGGGCGACCGGGCCTGCAGGCCCGACCGGAGCCGTGGTGGGCATCGACGACTTCGGCGGAGGTTTCCCCTATCCCTCCGGTTCCCAGTTCAGCTGGATCGGCAGACCCGTTGACATCGATCTGACGGCGGCACAGAAGCTGGTCGGTGCGGTGGGGACCAAGTTCGCCTCCAACGTGGACGCCTCGATCGGTCTCTGCTTCGGCGATCGGTTCACTCCGATCAACCAGTTCGCGTCGCAACAGGTGCCCCCCGGCTACTCCGAGCAGTTCTACTTCCTGTCGGGGGTGAGCCAGCCGATGAGCGCCGGTCTCCACTCGGTGGGGGTGTGCGTGAACACCCCGGTCATCTACGACTACCTGTCCAGCAGCCGCACCACCGGCTACTTCCAGGCCGTTCCCCAGTAGGAGGCGTCGGCGACGCCCGCCGGACGCCCGCTCGGGACGCCACCGTGCCTGCGTCACACTGGCTGCACCACTGCCTGCCGTGACGGGAGAAGCTCGATGGCGAACCGGTTGGCCGGCGCGACGTCGCCGTACCTCTTGCAGCACCAGGACAACCCGGTGGACTGGTGGGAGTGGTCCGAGGCGGCCTTCGCCGAGGCGCGCTCCTCGGACCGGCCGGTGCTGCTCAGCGTCGGGTACGCCGCCTGCCACTGGTGCCACGTGATGGCTCACGAGTCCTTCGAGGACGAGACGACCGCGGCGTTCATGAACAGCCACTTCGTGAACATCAAGGTCGACCGTGAGGAACGCCCCGACGTCGACGCGGTCTACATGCAGGCGACCACGGCGATGACCGGGCACGGCGGCTGGCCGATGACGGTGGTGCTCACCCCTGCCGGGGAGCCGTTCTTCGCCGGCACGTACTTCCCGGACCAGCCGCGGCACGGGCAGCCGGCGTTCCGGCAGGTGCTGGAGTCGCTGGCCGCGGCCTGGCGGGAACGGCGCGACGAGGTCGGCACCGTCGCCCGCGACGTGGCCGAGCACCTGCGCGGCCAGGCGATGCCCGCGGGCGAGGCGCCGATCGACGAGGAGGTGCTCGCCGGCGCGGTGCGGGCCCTGGCCGGCGACTACGACGCCCAGCACGCCGGCTTCGGGATCGCGCCGAAGTTCCCGCCCTCGATGGTGCTGGAGTTCCTGCTGCGCCACGCGGCCCGCACCGGCTCCGCTCAGGCCGCCAACCTGGCTTCGGCGACGCTGACGGCGATGGCCCGCGGCGGCATCTACGACCAGCTCGGCGGCGGGTTCGCCCGCTACTCCGTCGACCGGGGCTGGGTGGTGCCGCACTTCGAGAAGATGCTCTACGACAACGCCCAGCTGCTCGGCGTCTACGCCCGCTGGTGGCGGCAGGGCGGCGACCCACTCGCCGAGCGCGTCGCCCGCGAGACCGCCGACTTCCTGATCGCCGAGCTCGGCACCGCCCAGGGCGGCTTCGCGTCCGCCCTGGACGCCGACAGCGAGGGGGTCGAGGGCAAGTTCTACGCGTGGAGCCCCGCCGAGCTGGTCGAGGTGCTCGGCGAGGACGACGGCGCCTGGGCGGCCGACCTGCTCACGGTCACCGAGGCCGGCACCTTCGAGCACGGTACGTCGACGCTCCAGCTGCTGCGCGACCCCGACGACCCGGGCCGCTGGGAGAGCATCCGGGCACGGCTGCTGCGGGCCCGCGCCGACCGGGTCCGCCCGGCCCGCGACGACAAGGTGGTGGCCGCCTGGAACGGGCTGGCGATCAGCTCGCTGGCGCAGGCCGGGGCGCTGCTCGACGAGCCGCGCTACGTCGACGCCGCGGTGGCCGCCGGACGGCTGCTGGTCGACCTGCACCTCGACGGGCCCGCGCTGCTGCGGGTCTCCCGCGACGGCGTCGCCGGCCGGCACACCGGCGTCCTCGAGGACTACGCCTGCGTGGCCGACGGCTTCCTGGCGCTGTCCTCCGTGACCGGGGACGGCGAGTGGGCCACCCGGGCCGGGTCGCTGCTCGACCAGGCGCTGACCCGGTTCGCCGCCGACGACGGCGGGTTCTACGACACCGCAGTGGACGCCGAGGCCCTGGTGGCGCGACCGCGCGACCCCAGCGACAACGCCAGCCCGTCGGGGCAGTCCGCGCTGGTGCACGCGCTGCTGGGCTGGGCGGCGCTCACCGGCTCCGGCCGGCACCGCGACGCGGCGGAGGCGGCGCTGCGGCAGGTGCGGGTGCTGGCCGAGCGGGTGCCCCGGTTCGCCGGCTGGTCCTTGGCCGCCGCGGAGGCGGCGCTCGCCGGCCCGGTGGAGGTCGCGGTGGTCGGTGACGCCGACGACCCGGCCCGTGCCGAGCTGGAGCGGACGGCCCGGCGGACGACGAGCCCCGGGGCGGTCGTCGCGGTCGGGGCACCGGGCTCCCCGGGCGGCCCGGCGGCCGCCGTACCGCTGCTCGCGGACCGTCCGCTGGTGGACGGCCACGCGGCGGCGTACGTCTGCCGCGGGATGGTCTGCGACCGCCCGGTCACCACCGTCGAGGAGCTGGCCGGGCTGCTGGCCGCGCGCTGACCCGGTGGGCACCGGCCTCCGGACATGACGACGGGGAAGGGGCGGTCGGAACCGCGCCTTCCCCGTCGGTCGGCAACATCTGTTACGTCACGGGCCTTCCGGCTCGTGGTGTGATCGTGCGGGGGACTGCATGTGCAACACCTCCGTCTCGATCGAGGGGACCGATGCCTCGAAAATACGCCCGAATCGACCGGACGTAAAGGGGTCCGGCCCGATCAGCGCAACGAGTACGTCGCGATCGAGACGCCCACGTAGTGCGAGATGAACGCGGCGATCGTCAGCGTGTGGAAGACCTCGTGAAAGCCGAACCAGCGGGGGAACGGGTCCGGCTTCTGGAACCCGTAGACGACGCCGCCGAGGGTGTAGAGGGCGCCGCCGACCACCATCAGGACGAGCACCGCGGTGCCGGTGTCGTCGACGAAGTCGGGGAAGAAGAACACCGCGGCCCAGCCGAGCGCGATGTAGATCGGCGTGTAGAGCCAGCGCGGCGCGTCCGCCCAGAAGATCCGGAACAGCACCCCGAGGATCGCGCCGGTCCACACCACGCTGAGCAGGATCACCGCGTTGCGGCCCTCCAGCAGCAGAAGCGAGAACGGCGTGTAGGTGCCGGCGATCAGCAGGAAGATGTTGGCGTGGTCGAACCGGCGCAGGAACGCCCAGGTGCGGGGCCCCCAGGTGCCGCGGTGGTAGATCGCGGAGACCGTGAAGAGCACGAGCGCCGTGGCGGCGAACACCGCCGAGCCGATCCGGGTCTCGGCGGTCGGGGAGAGTGCGACGAGCACGACGCCGGCGGCCAGCGCGAGGGGCGCCGTCACCGCGTGCAGCCAGCCGCGCAGCCGGGGCTTGACGTCCTCGAGCGCCTCGCGGACGTGCTCACCCAGGCGGGCCGTGGGGGAGGCGGGGGAGTGGTCGTCCATGCCTGCGAACCTACCGGCAGCCGGCCGCCCTGCTCGCCCTGCGCCGTGTCGGCTGCGGCACACCGGGGCGCCGCAAGTGAGCGCCGCCGGGGGTCCGGCGCGGGTAAGGTGGTGGATCGTGGCGGGTTGGAAGCAGGCGGTACGGCGGGTGCTCTACCCGGCCTACGAGCGACGGCTGGTCCGCCACCTGCCGCCCGACAAGGTCCCCAAGCACGTCGGCGTGATGCTCGACGGCAACCGCCGCTGGGCCCGCGCCGTCGGCCGCGACACCGCCCACGGCTACCGCGCCGGCGCGGCGAACATCTCCCCGCTGCTCGACTGGTGCGAGGAGGTCGGCGTCGAGGTGGTCACGCTGTGGCTGCTCTCCACCGACAACCTGAACCGGCCCGCCGACCAGCTCGGCGGCCTGCTCGGGATCATCGAGGAGGCGGTGCAGGACCTCGCGGACCAGCAGCGCTGGCGGCTCAACCCGGTGGGCGCGCTCGACCTCCTCCCCGCGGACACCGCCCGGCGGCTCAAGGAGGCGGCCGACGAGACCCGCGAGGTCGACGGGCTGATCGTGAACATCGCGGTCGGGTACGGCGGCCGCCGCGAGATCGCGGACGCCGTACGCTCCCTGCTCCAGGAGCACGCCTCGCGCGGCACCTCGATCGAGGAGCTCGCCGAGATCCTCGACGTCGAGCACATCGCCCAGCACCTCTACACCCGCGGCCAGCCCGACCCCGACCTGGTGATCCGGACCTCCGGGGAGCAGCGGCTCGGCGGCTTCCTGCTGTGGCAGAGCGCGCAGAGCGAGTTCTACTTCTGCGAGGCCTACTGGCCGGACTTCCGGCGGGTCGACTTCCTGCGGGCACTGCGCGCCTACGCCGAGCGCGACCGCCGCTACGGCTCCTGACCTCGCACCGGGCCCTCCCGGTGCGGCTCCGAGGCTTTACCCGCCCGCCACCTCGCGTTCGGGCGTGTCGTTGGCCACACGCCCCGGTGCAGGCTTACCTTCGCAGGGACGGCAGGTGGGGAAGCCAGCCGTTCGGGAGGCCCAGTCGTGAAGCATCACGATCCAGCAGCACACGGAGGTCTGCACTCAGACCTCCGGGCCCGGTCCCGGTCCACCGGAGAGATCTGAGGACCGGGGCGCGAGTGCGCGTGCCGGGCCTGAAGGGGACGAACTGTGGCTGCATCGAAGAGCACTGCGTCATCTCCCGCCCGCGCCGGGACGTCCGCGTCTGCGCGGACGCGCACCGGGGTGGAGGAGCAGCCCGACACCGGCGCGGCCGACGGTCCCCGGACCTACGTGCTGGACACCAGCGTCCTGCTGGCCGACCCCGGCGCCCTGCACCGCTTCGAGGAGCACGAGGTCGTGCTGCCGGTGGTGGTGATCACCGAGCTGGAGGGCAAGCGGCACCACCCCGAGCTCGGCTACTTCGCCCGGGCCGCGCTGCGGGCGCTCGACGAGCTCCGGGTCCGCAACGGCCGGCTCGACGAGCCGGTCCCGGTCGGTGACAGCGGCGGCACGATCCGCGTGGAGCTCAACCACACCGACCCGGCCTCGCTGCCCTCCGGCTTCCGGCTCGGCGACAACGACTCCCGGATCCTCGCCGTCGCCTGCAACCTCTCCTCCGAGGGCCACGACGTCACGCTGGTCTCCAAGGACCTGCCGATGCGGATCAAGGCGTCGGCGGTCGGGCTGGACGCCCAGGAGTACCGCGCCGAGCTCGCCGCCGAGTCCGGGTGGACCGGGATGGCCGAGGTCGACGTCACCGCGGCCGAGCTCGACGAGCTCTACGACGACGGGGTGCTGGAGCTCGAGGAGGCCCGCGACCTGCCCTGCCACACCGGGCTGGTGCTGCTCTCCGAGCGCGGCAGCGCGCTGGGCCGGATCAAGGCCGACAAGCGGGTGCACCTGGTCCGCGGTGACCGGGAGGCGTTCGGCATCCACGGGCGCTCGGCGGAGCAGCGGATCGCCCTGGAGATGCTGCTCGACCCCGAGGTCGGCATCGTCTCGCTCGGGGGCCGCGCCGGCACCGGCAAGTCCGCGATGGCCCTGTGCGCGGGGCTGGAGGCGGTGATGGAGCGCCGGCAGCACAAGAAGGTGGTGGTGTTCCGGCCGCTGTTCGCCGTCGGCGGCCAGGAGCTCGGCTACCTCCCGGGCAACGAGTCCGAGAAGATGTCGCCGTGGGGCCAGGCGGTCTTCGACACCCTGGGGGCGCTCACCACCAGCGACGTCATCGACGAGGTGCTCGACCGCGGCATGCTGGAGGTGCTCCCGCTCACCCACATCCGCGGCCGGTCGCTGCACGACGCATTCGTGATCGTCGACGAGGCCCAGTCGCTCGAGCGCAACGTGCTGCTCACCGTGCTCTCCCGGATCGGGGCGAACTCCAAGGTCGTGCTCACCCACGACGTCGCCCAGCGCGACAACCTCAGGGTCGGCCGGCACGACGGCATCGTCGCGGTCGTGGAGAAGCTCAAGGGGCACCCGTTGTTCGCCCACGTCACGCTGACCCGCTCCGAGCGGTCGCCGATCGCGGCGCTCGTGACGGAGATGCTGGAGAGCGTCACGCTCTGACCCGCGGCACCGGGGGCCCGCCGGCGGTCGACGCTGCCGGCGGGCCCCGTCGTGCCGGCGTACCGCCTGGCAAAGGGCCCGGGCGGCCACCGGTCTAGCGTGGGTGTGCTCACACCGGCCACCAGCGTCGGTCTAGACCGATTCAGGCGACATGTCCGGATGTAGCCGGGCGGTGAACACCGGCGAAATCCTCGATCCGGCATCGGGATCGTCCACTCCCGGTGACGTGGGACACCCCGCAGGGGGATCGGCGGTATACCCCGATTTGCATGACCCAAACGGATCAGGCACGGTGTTCAGAGTGTCCCGGCTCCGGCTGGGGCCTTTCCTTGTCGCCGATCGTGTCTGTGAGACCCCCTGTGCCCCGACGTGACGCCTACGTCCCGACGCACCGAGGACCGGCTCCCGAGCCTGCCCTGAAGAAGGGCATCCGGACCTCCTTCATCTTCTCCGGTGTCGCCGTCGCCGCCACCGGCATGGCCGTGTCCTCCGGGATCCTGGCCCAGCAGGACGCCGCCGGCAGCTCCGCCGCCTCGCTGAGCGCAGCGGCCGCCGACCCCGTCGCGATCGCCGAGAAGCTGCAGGCCGGCCAGGCCGACGTCACCGACCTTCCCGGACGCGAGCGCAGCGTGTCGCGCTCGGACCGCCGCGACGCCGAGCCCGACGCCAAGGACCTCGCGCTCGACCAGGAGTCCGGCGGCCAGGCCACCCGCACCGAGGACCTCAGCTCCGCGGACCCTCGTGACATCGCCCGCCGGCTGCTGCCGAAGTACGGCTTCTCCGACTCGCAGTTCAGCTGCCTCGACTCGCTGTACATGAGCGAGAGCGGCTGGAACCCGCACGCCGACAACCCGAGCTCCACCGCCTACGGCATCCCGCAGGCGCTGACCGGCGGCACCCACGACAACCTGCCCGCGGACTACATGACGAACCCGGCCTCCCAGATCGAGTGGGGCCTGGACTACATCCGCAGCAGCTACGGCACCCCCTGCTCCGCGTGGAGCTTCAAGCAGGGCCACGGCTGGTACTGAGCCCGCGGGCTCCCGCGTCAGGGGTGGGTCATCGACGCCACGTCGAGCGCCTCGTCGAGCTGCTGCTCGGTGAGGTCGCCCTTCTCCACGAAGCCCATCTCGACGACCACCTCGCGGATCGTCTTCTCCTGGGCCAGCGCGGTCTTGGCGACCTTGGCAGCGTTCTCGTAGCCGATGTAGCGGTTCAGCGGCGTCACCACCGACGGTGAGGACTCCGCGTAGTTCCGCATCCGGTCCACGTTGGCGGTGACCCCGGCGATGCACCGGTCGGCGAGCAGCACCGACGAGGTGGAGAGCAGCCGGATCGACTCCAGCAGGTTGCGGGCCATCACCGGCATCATCACGTTGAGCTCGAAGCTGCCGGAGGCGCCGGCCACGGTGACCGCGCTGTCGTTGCCGATCACCTGCGCGCACACCATCAGCGTGGCCTCGGGGAGGACCGGGTTCACCTTGCCGGGCATGATGCTCGAGCCCGGCTGCAGGTCGGGCAGGTTGATCTCGGCCAGGCCCGTGCGCGGTCCCGACGACATCCAGCGCAGGTCGTTGCACAGCTTGGTGATGCTGACCGCCACGGTGCGCAGCTGCCCGGACAGCTCGACGAGCGCGTCCCGGGCGCCCTGCGCCTCGAAGTGGTTGCGGGCCTCGGTGAACGGCAGCCCGGTGGCCGACGCCAGCTCCGCGATCACGGCCGCCGCGAAGCCGGGCGGCGTGTTGATGCCGGTGCCCACCGCCGTACCGCCGAGCGGCAGCTCCGCGACCCGCGGCAGCGCGCTCTGGAGGCGTTCGATGCCGAGGCGTACGGCGGCGGCGTAGCCACCCATCTCCTGGCCGAGCATCACCGGGGTGGCGTCCATCAGGTGGGTGCGGCCGGACTTGACGACGTCCGCGAACTCCTCGGCCTTCGACTCCAGCACGCCGGCGAGGTGCTCGAGCGCGGGCAGCAGGGTGTCGCTGGTGGCGCTGGTCGCGGCCACGTGGATCGAGGTCGGGAAGGTGTCGTTGCTGGACTGGCTGGCGTTGACGTGGTCGTTGGGGTGAACCTCGACGCCGGCGCGCCCGGCGAGGGTGGCGAGCACCTCGTTCATGTTCATGTTCGACGACGTACCGGAGCCGGTCTGGAACACGTCGACCGGGAAGTGCTCGAGGTGCCGCCCGTCGACGATCTCGGCCGCCGCGGCGCGGATCGCGTCGGCCTTGTCGGCGCTGATCACGCCGAGCTCCGCGTTCACCTTGGCGGCGGCGGCCTTGACCTGAGCCATCGCCTTCACGTGCTCGGCCTCGAGGGTCGAGCCGCTGATCGGGAAGTTCTCCACGGCGCGCTGGGTCTGGGCACGCCACAGCGCCTGCGCCGGGACGCGGACCTCGCCCATGCTGTCGTGCTCGATGCGGTAGTCGTCAGCCATGGGCTGGACGCTACCGCAGCCGCTCCGGCGGCTCTCGGGCGATCGCCGGGCACTCGTCGCTCAGCCCGGTCAGCCTCCGGTCAGCGCCGGGAGAGGTAGAGGAAGTACTGCGTCGTGCGGGTGCCGGCCTCCTGGCGGCCGCCGTGCTGCAGCACCACGTCGTGCACGATCGGCGTGACGTTGCCGAACACGGTCGCCATCGCCTCGGCGAGCGCGGGGGCCTCGTCGGCCGACCAGATCACCAAGGCGCCGCCGGGGCGCAGCGCCCGCTCCACCTCGGCCAGGAACGTCTGCTCGTAGAGGGCCGCGTTCTCCTCGTGCACGAGGTAGCCCGGGCCGTTGTCGACGTCGAGGAGCACCAGGTCGTACGCCGCCTCGGCGGCCTCGCGGATCGCCATCCGGATGTCGGCGACGACGACCGCGAGCCGCTCCTCGGCGAAGAAGGCCGGTCCGTGCGGGATCGTGCCGTCGCGCATCCAGCGCACCAGCGCGTCCTCGATCTCCACCACCACGACGCGTTCGACGCGCGAGTCGGCCAGCACCTCGTGCAGCGTGAACCCGAGGCCGAGGCCGCCGACCACGACCGCCCGCGGATCCGCCACCTTGGCCAGCGCCGCCGCGGCGAGCTGCCGCTCGGTGGCGGTCTCGAGGGTGTCCATGACGAAGACGCCGTTGACGCGCAGCTCGAGCACCCGCGGGCCGTGCCCCGGCTCCTGCCGCTCGCGCAGCACCAGCTCGCCGCGGGGCGACTCGGCGCGGGCGACCTCGACGTACTCCATCGCGCGACCCCCTCCTGCTCCTCCGACGTCATACACCTCGTGGCCTATGGCCCACGGAGCGTATGACGTCCCGCGGGGCGCCGCACGCAGCGGGGCGGCAGCGGCGGGTCAGGCCTTCTCGGCGGACCGGACCCGGAGGCCCGACAGCGGGATCGTGGTCTGCCCGGCCGGCTCGGCGAAGAAGTCGTTGCCCTTGTCGTCCACGACGATGAACGCCGGGAAGTCCTCGACCTCGATCTTCCAGACGGCCTCCATGCCGAGCTCGGGGTACTCCAGCACCTCGACCGACTTGATGCAGTCCTGCGCCAGCCGCGCCGCGGGGCCGCCGATCGAGCCGAGGTAGAACCCGCCGTGCGCCTTGCAGGCGTTGGTGACCTGCACCGACCGGTTCCCCTTGGCCAGCATCAGCAGCGAACCGCCGGCGGCCTGGAACTGCTCCACGTAGGAGTCCATCCGGCCGGCTGTGGTGGGCCCGAACGAGCCGGAGGCGTAGCCCTCGGGGGTCTTGGCCGGGCCGGCGTAGTAGACCGCATGGTCTTTGAGGTACTGCGGCATCTCCTCGCCGGCGTCGAGCCGCTCCTTGATCTTGGCGTGCGCGAGGTCGCGCGCCACCACCAACGGGCCGGTCAGCGACAGCCGCGTCTTCACCGGGTGCCCGGACAGCTGGGCGAGCACCTCCTGGATCGGGCGGTTGAGGTCGACCTGGACGACCTCGGCCTCGAGCCCGTCCGCGGCGCCGCCGGACACGGTCAGCCGCTCGTGCGTGACCTCGGGCAGGAACCGGGCCGGGTCGCGGTCGAGCTCCTCGAGGAAGACGCCCTCGGCGGTGATCTTGGCCAGCGCCTGCCGGTCCGCGGAGCAGGAGACCGCGATCGCCACCGGGCAGGAGCCGCCGTGCCGCGGCAGCCGGACCACCCGGACGTCGTGGCAGAAGTACTTGCCGCCGAACTGCGCACCGATCCCGAACGACTGGGTCAGCGTGAAGACCTCCTCCTCGAGGGCGAGGTCGCGGAACCCGTGGGCGCTCATCGACCCGGAGGTCGGCAGGTCGTCGAGGTAGTGCGCGGAGGCGTACTTCGCGGTCTTCAGCGCGAACTCCGCCGAGGTGCCGCCGATGACCACCGCGAGGTGGTACGGCGGGCAGGCGGCGGTGCCGAGCGAGCGGATCTTCTCGTCGAGGAACTCGACCATCCGTGCCGGGTTCAGGATCGCCTTCGTCTCCTGGTAGAGGAAGGACTTGTTGGCCGAGCCGCCGCCCTTGGCCATGAAGAGGAACTTGTACGCCGGCTCGCCGTCCGCCGGCGTGCTGTAGAGCTCGATCTGGGCCGGCAGGTTGGTGCCGGTGTTCTGCTCCTCCCACATCGTCAGCGGGGCGAGCTGGGAGTAGCGCAGGTTGAGCCGCGTGTAGGCGTCGTACACCCCGCGGCTGATCCACTCCGCGTCGTCGGCGCCGGTGAGCACCCGCTCGGACTTCTTGCCCATGACGATCGCCGTGCCGGTGTCCTGGCACATCGGCAGCACCCCACCGGCAGAGATGTTCGCGTTCTTGAGCAGGTCGAGGGCGACGAACCGGTCGTTGCCGCTGGACTCCGGGTCGTCGATGATCCGACGCAGCTGCGCGAGGTGGGCCGGACGCAGGTA
This sequence comes from Nocardioides mesophilus, assembly GCF_014395785.1. Lineage (GTDB taxonomy): Bacteria > Actinomycetota > Actinomycetes > Propionibacteriales > Nocardioidaceae > Nocardioides_B > Nocardioides_B mesophilus. The sequence goes on from NZ_CP060713.1 coordinate 2,882,111, forward strand.
GTGCGCGATGTCGTGCATCGCCTCGGTGGTGAGCGCCCGCAGCGTCTCCGGCTCGACCCGCAGGAAGCGCTGCCCGCCCGCCTCGAAGGTGCTGACCCCGTCGCTGGTCAGCAACCGGTACGGCGTCTGGTCCGCACCGGTCGGAAGGAGGTCCGAGTACGCGAAGTCGGGGTTCTCGCTCATGGCCCCGCAGCGTAATCCACGCGTTTAGGATGGCGACATGGACGGACAGGCGGGGGACCCGGGTCGCGCCGCGGCAGCCTCGGGGGTCCAGCGGCAGGACGCCAGCGCGCTGCGGATCTCCGACCATGACCGGCACCAGGTGGCCGAGGTGCTGCGACAGGCCGCGGGGGAGGGGCGCATCGACCTCGACGAGCTCGACGACCGGCTCGAGGCGACGTACGCCGCGAAGACCTACGGCGACCTCGTCCCGATCACGCACGACCTCCCGGTGTCCGGGCGGCCGGCCCCCGCTCCGGTGCCTCCCCTCGACGCGCCGGAACCCGTCGCGGCCCGGCACGCCGCGTCGGTCTCGGTGATGAGCGACTGCAAGCGTCGCGGGGTCTGGGAGATGCCGGAGCGGCACACCGCCGTCGCGTTCATGGGCAGCATCACGCTCGACCTGCGGGAGGCCCGGCTGGCCGCCCGCGAGGTCACGATCGACGCCTGCGCGATCATGGGCAGCATCGACGTGGTGGTCAACGCGCACACCCAGGTGGTCCTCGACGGCTTCGGCCTGATGGGGGAGTTCTCGGAGCAACGGCCCAAGGTCGACCCGGCGCTGGACGGCGGCTCCCCGGTCGTGCGGGTCCGCGGGCTGGCGCTGATGGGGTCCGTGCACGTGCAGCGCAAGGGCCCGGCGCGCCCGCCCTTCCTCCGCCGCGGCACGGCGTCTGAGTAGGACGACGGGTCACAGACCCACGGTCAGGTTCTCCTGGCTGGAAGGGTCGAAGAGGTGCATCTTCCGTGCGTCCACGAAGATGTCCGCCTCTTCGCCCTCCCGGATCCGGCTCGCGGCGTCGAGGTTCACGACCAGCTGCGGGTGCATCGCCTCCATCTCCAGCTCCTTCTCGAGCGCGGACAGCTGCTCGCGCACGTCGGCGGGGGCTTCGAAGGGGATGTAGGCGTAGGCCTCGTTGCCGAGCCACTCGGTGACGTCCACCGTGGCGCGGAACGTCGCGCCCTGGGCCAGCCGGGCGCTGTCCACGACCGCGGCGTCGTCGAAGTACTCCGGCCGGATGCCGGCGATCACCAGGTCCTTCCCCTGCACCTTCGACGCCTTCTCGGCCGGGATGGTGACCTTCCCGAACGGCAGCTCGAGCTGGTCGCCCTGGACGGTGGCCGGCAGGAAGTTCATCGGGGGAGAGCCGATGAAGCCGGCGACGAAGAGGTTGTTCGGCTGGTCGTAGAGCTCCCGCGGCGTCGCCAGCTGCTGCAGGATGCCGCGCTTGAGCACCGCGACCCGGTCGCCCAGGGTCATCGCCTCGGTCTGGTCGTGGGTCACGTAGACCGTGGTGATCCCGAGCCTGCGCTGCAGCCGGGAGATCTCGGTGCGCATCTGACCGCGCAGCTTGGCGTCCAGGTTCGACAGCGGCTCGTCGAAGAGGAACGCCTGGGCGTCGCGGACGATCGCGCGGCCCATCGCGACCCGCTGCCGCTGACCGCCGGAGAGGTTGCCGGGCTTGCGGTCCAGGTGCTCGTCGAGCTCCAGCAGGCGGCTGGCCTCCCGGACCTTGGTGTCGATCTCCTCGTCGCTGTGCTGCTTGGACAGCCGGAGCGGGAAGGCGATGTTCTCGTAGACGGTCAGGTGCGGGTAGAGCGCGTAGTTCTGGAAGACCATCGCGAGGTTGCGGTCGCGGGGGGCCTTCTCGTTCACGCGGTCGCCGCCGATGATCATGTCGCCGGAGGTGATGTCCTCCAGGCCGACGATCATCCGCAGCAGCGTCGACTTCCCGCACCCGGACGGTCCGACCAGGATCATGAACTCGCCGTCCGCGACGTCGATGCTGACGTCGTTCACGGCCGGGAAGCCGTCGCCGTACTGCTTGACGATGTTCTTCATCTCGATGGCGGCCATGGGGTCAACCCTTCACTGCGCCGGAGGTCAGTCCGGCGACGATTCGACGCTGGAACAGCAGGACGATGATGATCACCGGGATGGTGACGATCACGGACGCGGTCGCGAGCTGTGAGTACGGCGGGTTGAACGGGTCCGGTCCGACGAAGTACGACAGCTGCGCCGGGACGGTGCGGGAGGCGGTCGTGGACGTCAGCGAGATCGCCAGCACGAACTCGTTCCAGGCGAAGAAGAACGTCAGGATCGCGGCGGTGAAGACCCCGGGGGCGGCCAGCGGCACGATCACCTTGCGGAACGCCTGCCAGGAGGTGGCGCCGTCCACCTGCGCCGCCTGCTCCATCTCCCAGGGGATCTCGCGGAAGAACGCCGACAGGGTCCAGATCGCCAGCGGAAGCGTGAACGACATGTACGGGATGATCAGCCCCGGCCAGGTGTTGAACAGCCCGATCGAGCGCCACAGGTCGAACAGCGGACCGACCAGGGCCACGACCGGGAACATCGCGATGGCGAGGGCCAGGGAGAGCACCAGCCGCTTGCCGCGGAACTCCAGCCGGGCGATGGCATAGGCGCAGAACATCGCGAAGACCACCGCGAGCGCCGTCGAGATCAGCGCGATGCCGAACGAGTTCAGCAGCGCGTGCTGGAAGTCCGGGTTGTCGAGGATGTCCTTGTAGTTCTGGATGGTCCACGTCTTCGGCAGGAACTGCGGGCTGCCCACGGTGGTCTCCGCCACCGGCTTGAACGACAGCGAGATGATCCACACCACCGGCAACAGGCACCAGACGAGGATCAGCGCGAATCCCACCCAGGTCCCGAGCCCGCTCCTCTGCTTCATCAGCTCTCCCCTCGTGCCTGCGCCAGGTCGACCCGGAACAGCTTGACGATCCCGAACGCCAGGATCAGCACGCTCAGGAACAGCAGCACCGACAGCGCGGAGCCCATCCCGAGCTGGAACTGCTCGATCACCTGCCGGTAGGTCAGGAACGACGAGGACTCCGTCTTCTGGGCGCCCTTGGTCATCACGAAGATGTTGTCGAAGATCCGGAAGGCGTCGAGGGCGCGGAACAGGACCGCGACCATGATCGCCGCCCGCATGTTCGGCAGGATCACCTTGTAGAGCCGCTGGAACCACGTGGCGCCGTCCACCTGCGCGGCCTCCAGCATGTCCTCGGACACCTGCGAGAGCCCGGCCAGCAGCAGCAGCGACATGAACGGGGTCGTCTTCCAGATCTCCGAGGCGATGATCGCGAACATCGCCGGCCAGTGCGACCCGAACCAGTTGGTGTCGGGGCTGATCCACGGCAACCAGCTCAGCCAGCCGTTCACGAAGCCGTTGTTGAGGCTGAAGGCGAACTGCCAGGCGAACGCGGAGACCACGGTGATGATGCCGTAGGGGATCAGGATCGAGGTCCGCATCACCCCGCGGCCGAAGATGATCTTGTGCATCACCATCGCGAACGCGAAGCCGATCACCAGCTCGACGGCGACGCTGACCACCATGATGACGACCGTGTTGAACAGGTCGTTCCAGAACAGCGAGTCGGTCAGCGCGGTGGTGTAGTTGTTGAGGCCGACGAACTCCCGCTCGCCGGGGGTCGTGAGCCGGTAGCGGAACAGCGACAGGTAGAGCGCCTGCAGCATCGGGTAGGCGGTGACGAGCAGCATCAGGATGACCGCGGGGGCCACCAGCTTCGTCGCCAGCCGGCTCTCCGCCGCTGACCTGTCCGTGGTGCGCCGGGCGGTTACCGGCCGGGCTGCGGTTGCGGTGGTCACAGCAACGCGTCTCCCTTCAGGACTTGCTCGATGAACGTCGCGGACTCCTGCGGGGTCTGGTCGTTGACGCTGGTCGGGGAGTGCCAGGTGCTCAGGATCGCGCTGGAGATGTCGCCCCAGTACGGCGTCACCGAACGCGGGGCGGCCACCTGCAGGCTCTTCTGGAACAGGGCGAGCAGGTCCGGCGGGTAGAGCTTCTTCAGCGGCGGGTAGTCGTAGCCGGCTGCGCTGGCGGGCATGTTGCCGGTGAGCTCCGCGTTGATGCCCTGGTTGTCCGGGGAGGTGATGCACTCCATCGCCTTGGTGGCGAGGTCGATGTGGTTGGAGAAGCTGCTGACCCCGATCCCGATCCCGCCGTACGGCGGCCGGGCCTGCTCACCGGCCACCGTCTCGGGATACATCGCGTAGCCGATGTCCTTCGCGACGGCCGGGTCGGTCTCGTCGTAGTTGTGCCAGATGAACGTCCAGTTCACCATGAAGGCGCCCTTGGACGAGCCGAACGTGGTGCTCGCCGTGCCCTCCGTGGACACCGAGAGGTCCGCCGGCTTGGCCGAGGAGCCGGCCAGCTCCTCGATCACCTTGGCCGCGTCCTCCCCGGCAGGGGAGTTGATGGTGATCTTGGCGTCGACGCCCTTGGCGGCGTCCTGCACCAGGCTGCCGCCGGCCCCGGAGACGAGCGCGTTGATCCACACCACGTAGCCCTCGTACCGGTTGGCCTGGACGGCGACCGTGCCGCCGTTCTGGGAGGCGACCTTGATCAGCTGGTCCCAGGTCACCGGCTTGCTCATGTCGATCCCGGCCTTGTCCACGAACGACTTGCGGTACCAGAGCACCTGGGTGTTGGACCAGAACGGGGCCACGACGAGCTTGCCCTTCCAGGTCGCCGCGGCGATCGCGCTCTTGAACGACTGGCTCTTCAGCTTCGCCGCGAAGCGGTCGGCGATCGGCGCGAGGTAGCCGGCGTTCGCGAACTCGGCGGTGTACGGCGGGTCGATGCTCATCAGGTCGATGCTGCTGTCGGAGGCGGCGAGCCGGCGGGCCAGCTGGATCCGCTGCTGGGTCGCGTCCGTGGGCAGCACCTGCGTGGCGATCGTGTACTGGTCGGTGCTGCACTTCTTGGCCACCGCGTCCTGGCCGCCGGTGTCCGGGTTGATGTACCAGTTGAGCGTGGGCTTTGCCGAGCTGCTGCCGCCACAGGCGGCCAGCAACGCGGCCATCAGGGCGAGGATCGCGGCGACCGCGAGCTGCTTGCGCTGCGATCTCGTCGCCACCGGGCGTCCGAGAAGTCGAGCCATCTTGGCCTCCAACGGGGACCTTGCTGCCAGACGTGACCCACTGAGGCAAAGCCAACACTGAGGGTTCCTCCGCTGGCAACCGGTCCGAAGCTCCTGCACCAGCTCGAAACGGGCGATCGCGTGGACCGACTTGGCGAACCTGAGCCGGACGGAGGGCGCATACCGGTGATGTCGCCGTCCGCCGCCCGGAACCGGGGCGCCGTTCGGGCTTCGCATCCCGCGCCCTTCGGGCATGCGGTATGACTGAGGCATGGAACAGCTGAGCGCCCTGGACGCGCAGTTCCTGATGGTCGAGTCACCGACCACCACCGGCCACGTCGGCAGCCTGGTGCTGCTCGACCCGGTGCGTGACGGCGACGGACCCGGGGACGACTGGGGCCTGGAGATGGTGCGCGACGTCCTGGAGGCCCGGATCCACCTGGCGCCTCCGCTGCGCCGGCGGCTGGTCGAGGTGCCGCTGGGCCTGGGCCGGCCCTACTGGACCGAGGACCCGCACTTCGACATCGAGTTCCACCTGCGCGAGCTGGCGCTGCCGGCGCCCGGCTCCCGGGAGCAGCTCGCCGAGCAGGTGGCCCGGATCCACGCCCGTCCGCTGGACCGGTCGCGCCCGCTGTGGGAGGCCTACGTCATCACGGGGCTCGAGGGCGGCGGCGGCGCCTACTACACCAAGATCCACCACTCGGCCATCGACGGAGTCTCCGGCGCCGAGATCCTCGAGGTGGTGATGGACATCGACCCCGAGCCGCGGCCGGTCGAGCCCGAGCCGATCCCGGACGGCACCCGGATCCCCTCCACGCTCAGCCTGCTCCGCACCGGCGTCCGGTCGCTGGCGTTCAGCCCGCTCGAGCTGCTCCGCACGGTGCCGCGGTCGCTGACCTACCTCGACCAGGTGCCGGGGGCCGCGAACGTGCCCGGGGTCAGCCTGGTCAGCTCGGTCGCGGGGCGGGTCGGCCGGCTGGTGGGCCAGCACCCGCCTGAGGGGCACGGCCACAACCTCCGGGTGCCGCGTACGCCGCTGAACGGGCCGATCACCGCGCACCGCAGGTTCGCCTTCGGGTCGGTGCCGCTGGCCGACGTCAAGCGGGTCAAGGACGCCTTCGGGATGACGGTCAACGACGTGGTGATGACGCTGACCACCTCAGCGCTGCGGCGGTGGCTGCTCGACCACGACTCGCTTCCCAGCGCGCCCCTGGTCGCGGCCGTCCCGGTCTCGGTGCGCACCGAGGACCAGCAGGGTGCACTGGGCAACCAGGTCTCGGTGATGGTGGCCGTGATGCCGACCCACATCGCCGACCCGGTCGCCCGCGCGGAGGCGATGCGCGCCTCGATGACGGAGGCGAAGAAGAACTTCAACGCGGTGCCTGCCTCGCTGCTGCAGGACCTGTCCACGGCGATTCCGACCGCGCTGTCGGGGCTGGCCGCGCGGGCGCTGTTCCACCTCGCCACCCTGCCGGGGCTGCCGTTCAACCTGTTCGTCAGCAACGTCCCGGGCCCGCAGTTGCCGTTGTACATCGCCGGCGCCCGGGTCAAGGGGATCTACCCGATCTCCGCGGTCACCGACATGACCGGCGGGCTGAACATCACGCTCTTCTCCTACGACGGACACCTCGACTTCGGGCTGATCGCCTGCCGGGAGATGGTGCCGGACGTGTGGAACCTGGTCGGCTACCTCTCCGACGCGCTGGAGGAGCTGCTGGTCGCGATCCCGGACCAGGACTGATCGGGGAGACCTCGCGGTCGGATCAGTCGCGGGGCTCCGAGTGCTCGCCGGCGCGGCGGGCGTTGCGCACGATCGCCTCCACGAAGGTCCGGTGCAGCTCGGCGGGCACGTCGTGACCCATCCCCGGGACCAGCAGCAGCTCGGCGCCGGGGACCGACTGCGCCGTTGCGCGGCCCCCGGAGACGTGCACCATCCGGTCGTCGAGGCCGTGGATCACCAGCGTCGGCACCTTCACCTCACGCAGGCTCCGGCTGCGGTCCGGCTGGGCGAGGATGGCGACCATCTGCCGGGCGACGCCGGACGCGCTGACCCCGCGGTCCCAGGTCTCGGCCGCCCGCGCCTGCACCTCCTCGACCGTGTCGGGGTAGAGCGGTGACCCGATCACCCGCCAGAGGCGGGCGGAGGACTCGACGTACGCCGCCTTGCCGTTGGCGCGTCGGGCGAGCAGCAACGGCATCAGCCGGGGGTCCTGCCAGCCGACCGTGCGCCGGCCGGTGGTGGACATGATGGAGGTCAGCGACAGCACCCGCTCGGGACGGTGCAGCGCCATCGTCTGCGCGATCATGCCGCCCATCGAGATGCCGACGACGTGGCCGGCCGCGTGACCGAGGTGGTCCAGCAGCGCGAAGCCGTCCTCGGCCATGTCGGTCAGGGTGTACGGCGGCGGGCCGCCGCGGCCCATGAACGCCCGCACGATGCCCGAGCGGGTGATCCGGCCACGGACCCGGCTCGACCGGCCGGTGTCGCGGTTGTCGTAGCGGATCACGTGGAAGCCGTGCTCGGCCAGCATCGAGCAGAAGTCGGGGTCCCACCACGTCATCGGACCACCGAGTCCCATGACCAGCAGGATCGGCTCGTCCGCGGGGTCGCCGAAGGTCTGGTAGCACAGCTCGATGCCGTCGGCGACCGTGACGAACCGCTCCGGGGACGGGCCGGTGGGCCGGGTGGACGGGTCTTCGGTGGCGCTCGACATCGTGGCGCGGAACCTCTCCTCGGCGGCAGGTTACCGGTGAGTTTACGCCGCGCGGGACGCCCGGTGGCAGCGGCCCTGGGTCAGCGGTCCGGTGCCGCGGCCGGACCGGGCTGGACCAGTCCTAGGGTCTTCCGGCCCCATCCAGCCGCCATTTCGGACGGACGAGATCACGATTGGGTGTTCAGAAGATTGAAAGTGGTCGGATGTGGTTACCGTCACATCATGGGAACACCGATGGCGACCTTCCTCTGCCCGCCGGGGTACGCCGGGCCCCGGGGGCTGCGGGCCATCGCCCGGGAGGGGAGCGCCGTCGCGGAGGCCGCCCGGCTCGTCGGCCGCAGCGCCCGTCAGCGGTGGGCACGCTCGGACACGCCGTACGCCCTGCGCCATCCCGAGCCCGGCCTGGAGCCGGTCGTGCTGGTGCCCGGCTTCATGGCGGGCGACGGCACTCTGTCGCTGATGAGCCGGCACCTGCGCCAGCTCGGGCACCGGACCTACCGCTCCACGATGCACGCCAACGTCGGCTGCACGCAGGCGGCCTTCGAGTCGCTGGAGCAGCGCATCGAGGCGGTGGCGACCAGGCGCAGCCGCCGGGTCTCGATCGTCGGGCACAGCCTGGGCGGCCTGCTCGCCCGCGGCGTCGCGGCCCGCCGCCCCGACCTCGTCGAGAGCATCGTGACGCTGGGCAGCCCGTTGCTGGCCCCCGGCGCCGCGCACCGGCTGCTGCTGCTGGACCTGGCCGTGCTGGTGCGCCTCCAGCGCGCCGGCTTCGGCAAGATGATGGGCGAGGACTGCACGTCGGGGGAGTGCGCCCAGCTGAGCTGGGAGCAGTCGCGCACGCCGCTGCCGCACGACGTCGCGTTCACCTCGGTGTTCTCCCGCCGCGACGGGATCATCGACTGGCGCGGCTGCCTGGACCCGCAGGCCGACACCGTCGAGGTGCGCACCAGCCACCTCGGGATGGCCTTCGACCCGGTGGTCCTCGACATCGTGGCGGCCTCGCTGGCTGATCACCGGGCCCGGAGGGCCCGTCAGGTCACCCGGCAGGCCAGCCTGAGGGCAGTTCCCGACGTGTCGGTGGGTTAGCCCCCCGGCGCCCGCACGTGAGCGCGGCGACCTGGTGCGCCGCGGTGAGCAGCGCCTCGAGGCGCTCCCGGGAGTGGTCGTCGATGCCCCACTCGAGCACGGTCGCGATCAGCGCCGCCATGAACGAGTCGCCGGCGCCGACCGTGTCCACGACCTCGACCGGTCGGGACGGCACCCGCACCGTCTCGGTGCGGGTGTAGGCCTCCGCGGCGGTGCCGCCGTGGGTGACCACCACCAGCCGGGTGGTGGCGCTGTGCTCGAGCAGCCCGGCGGCGAGGTCGGCCGGCGAGCGGCCGGGCGCCAGGTGCTCGACGTCCTCGTCGCTCAGCTTCACGAGCTGGGCGAACGCGGCGACCTCCAGCAGGTCCTCGAAGGCCTGCTCGGGCTCGGGGAGGAAGGCCGGCCGGGCGTTGGGGTCGAAGGAGACCAGCAGCCCTGCCGCGGCAGCCTGGCGGACCAGGTCCACGACGTTCTCGCGGCCGGGCCGCAGCGAGGCGCCGATCGAGCCGACGTGCAGCCCGCGGGCACCGGCCGGCAGCTGCCGGGCACCGATGTCCCAGGTCAGGTCGAAGTCGTAGGTGGCCGCCCGGTCGTGGCCGAGGTGGGCCGTCGCGGTGCTGGTCCGGTGGCCGGGGAGCACCGACTGCTCGTGCAGCACCACTCCGCTGCCGACGGCGTGCTCGGCGGTCAGCTTGCCGTGCTCGTCGTCACCGAGCTCGGTGATCAGCACGGTGTCCACGCCCAGCCGGGCCAGGCCGACCGCGACGTTGAGCGGCGACCCGCCCGGGGCGTGCTCCTCGCCGCCCTCGGCCGGGACGACGATGTCGACCAGGGCCTCCCCGGCGACGACGTACGGGCTGCTGCTCACCTGGGAGTCTCCCTCGCGGTCGGGAACGGGGCCGGGACGGCTAGTGGTCGAAGTCGACGGCGGCGTAGGACTTGAGCTTGCGGAGCTTGTGCTCGGAGACGATCGAGCGGATCGTGCCGCTGCGTGAGCGCATCACCAGCGAGTGGGTGCTCGCGCCACCGGCGCGGTAGCGCACGCCCTGCATCAGCTCGCCGTCGGTGATGCCGGTGGCGACGAAGAAGACGTCGTCACCGCTGACCAGGTCGTCGGTGGTCAGCACCCGGTCCAGGTCGTGGCCGGCGTCGATGGCGCGCTGGCGCTCCTCGTCGTCCTTGGGCCAGAGCCGGGCCTGGATGACGCCGTCGAGACACTTCATCGCGCAGGCCGCGATGATCCCCTCGGGGGTGCCGCCGATGCCGAGGAGCAGGTCGATGCCGGTGCCGGCCCGGGCCGCCATGATCGCGCCGGCCACGTCGCCGTCGGAGATGAACTTGATCCGGGCCCCGGTCTCGCGGATCTCCTGGGCGAGCTGGTCGTGGCGCGGCCGGTCGAGCAGCACCACGGTGACGTCACCGGGCTCGCTGCCCTTGGCCTTGGCGACCTGGTGGATGTTCTCGGCGACCGGGTTGCGGATGTCGACGGCATGGGCCGCCTCCGGGCCGGTGACCAGCTTCTCCATGTAGAACACCGCGGACGGGTCGTACATCGACCCGCGGGGTGCCACCGCCATCACCGCGATCGCGTTGGCCATGCCCTTGGCCGCCAGGGTGGTGCCGTCGATCGGGTCGACCGCCACGTCGCACTCCGGTCCGGTGCCGTCGCCGACCTCCTCGCCGTTGAACAGCATCGGGGCGTTGTCCTTCTCGCCCTCGCCGATCACCACCACGCCGCGCATGCCGACGGTGGAGATCAGCGTGCGCATCGCGTTGACCGCCACGCCGTCGGCGCCGTTCTTGTCGCCCCGGCCGACCCACCGGCCGGCCGCCATCGCCGCCGCCTCGGTGACCCGGACGAGCTCGAGCGCGAGGTTCCGGTCGGGGGCTTCGTTGGGGGCGTCGAGACCGGTCGAGAGGTGCGGGGCGTCAGACATGGGCCGAGGGTACCGCGCTCAGATCGCCGTGTAGACCCTCACCTCGGTGGCTTTCACCGACGCCCAGACCTCCCGTCCGGGCACGAGGCCGAGTCCGGTGGCCGACGCGGGCGTGACGTCCGCGATCAGCCCGACCGGGCCCTCGAGGTGCACCCGGACCGCCTCGCCGTGCGGTGCGACCGAGGCGATCGGGGCCCGCCACCGGTTGCGCGCCGACCCGGCCGGCTGCTCCGGGGTGAGCGTCACCGCCGCCGGGCTGAAGCAGGCGCTCACCGGACCGTGCGCCGGGGTGGTGGTGACCAGGACCGAGCCGTCGTCGAGCCGGACCAGGGTCCCCTCGCTGAGCCCGCGGAGCACGTTGAGCCCGACGAGCCGGGCGACGTGGTCGGTGCGGGGCGCGGTGGCCACCTCGGTCGGGCTGCCCTCCTGGGCGACCGCGCCGTCCTCGAGGACCAGCACCCGGTTGGCCAGGGTCATCGCGTCCAGGGCGTCGTGGGTGACCAGCACCGCGACCCCGGGGAAGTCGGCGAGGTGCCGGGCGAGCTCGATCCGCAGCGCCATCGCGACGCCGACGTCGAGGGCCGACAGCGGCTCGTCGAGCAGCAGCAGACCGGGCTCGCCGGCCAGGGCCCGGGCGATCGAGACCCGTTGCGCCTGCCCGCCGGAGAGCTGGTGGGGGCGGCGCCGGGCGAGGTCACCGATGCCCAGCCGGTCGAGCCAGGACTGGGCGGTCGCCTCAGCGGTACGGCGGCCGACGCCGCGGCTGCGGGGGCCGAACGCCGCGTTGCCCAGCGCGGTCAGGTGCGGGAACAGCAGGTCGGACTGGAACACCATGCCGACCCGCCGGTGCCGCGCCTCGAGGCGGCGGCCCCGCTCGCCCTCCCACAGCTGCCCGTCCACCCGCACGTGCCCTTCGCTGAGCGGCACGATCCCGGCCAGCGCCCGCACCAGCGTGGACTTCCCGGCGCCGTTCGGGCCGATCACCGCGATCACGTCGCCGGGCTCGGCGGTCAACCGGACGTCGACGGTGTGGCCGGGACGCCGTACGACGACGTGCGCGTCCAGCCGGGCCGGGCCGGACTCGTTCGGGCTCATCAGCCGCGGGCCCCCTGGACGGCCTGGTCGAACCAGCGCTCCCGGAGCAGGGCGAGCACCGCCACCGAGACCACCATCAGGATCACGCTGAGCACGATCGCCGCGTCCGGGTCCGACTGCAGGGCGACGTAGATCGCGTTGGGCATGGTGCGGGTGGTGCCCGGGTAGTTGCCGGCGAAGGTGATGGTGGCCCCGAACTCGCCCAGCGCCCGGGCCCAGCTCAGCACCAGGCCGGCGAGCAGCCCCGGGCCGGCCAACGGCAGCGAGACCCGGAGGAACGTGGTCCACCGGCTGGCGCCTAGCGTGGCCGCCACGACGTCGTACTCCCGGTTCGTGGCCCGCAGCGCCCCCTCCACGCTGAGCACGAAGAACGGCAGCGCGACGAAGGCGTGCGCGACCACGACGGCGGCGGTGGTGAACGGCAGCGAGATCCCGAACGCGTCGTAGAGCGGGCCGCCGACCACGCCGCGACGGCCGAAGGCGGAGAGCAGCGCCACGCCGCCGACCACCGGCGGCAGCACCAGCGGCACGATCACCAGGGCCCGCACCAGCGACCGTCCGCGGAACTCGGCCCGGGCCAGCAGCCACGACAGCGGCACCCCGACCAGCGTGACCAGCACGACCGCCGCGGTGGAGGTGAGCACCGAGAGCCGGAGCGCGTCGAGGATCGCGGGGTCGGTGAGCCGGACCCCGAGGTCGGACCACGGGGTGCGCACCAGCAGCGCCAGCAGCGGCACGGCGAGGAAGGTGACCGCGAGCACCGCCGGGAGCACCAGCCGCAGCGGCGCCCGGCCCAGGGCGGCCTCCTGCCGGGTCACGGCGTCCCGAAGCCGGCGGCGCGCAGGACCCGCTGCCCGTCGGCGGAGAGGACCAGCTGCACCCAGGCCCGGGCCAGCGCGGGCTCCGCGGAGCCGGAGAGCACGGCGATGGGGTAGACGGTGCTGGTCCGGTCGGCGCCCGGCACCTCGATGGCCCGCACCTTGTCACCGGCGGCGACCGCATCGGTGGTGTAGACGATGCCCGCGTCGGCCTCGTCGAGCTCGACCTTGCTGAGCACCGCCTTGACGTCGACCTCCTCGCTGGCCGGCGGGTGGGTGATGTCCTGCTCCTGCAGCACCGTCGTGGTCAGCGCACCGCACGGCGCGGACGGCACGCACACCACGTAGTCGACCGAGGGCCGGTCCAGGTCGGCGAACGTGCTGATCCCGGCGGGGTTGTCTGCCGGCACCACGAGCGCGAGCCGGTTGGTGGCGAAGACCCGGGGCGAGCCGGCCACGGCGTCGCCGTCCACGACGGTCCCCATCGTGCGTTGGTCCGCGGTGGCGAGGACGTCGGCGGGGGCGCCCTGGAGGACCTGCTCGGCGAGGGTGGCGCTGGAGTCGAAGGAGACCGAGACGGTGGTGCCGGGGTGCGCGTCCTCGAAGGTGCGCGCGAGCTCGGTGAAGGTCTCGGTCAGCGAGGCGGCGGCGAGCACGGTGAGCTCGCCGCTCAGCCGGCCCTCGCCCTGGTCGGTGCCTGCTGCCGTCCCCGGGCCGCCCGTCTCCGACCCGCCGCCGCAGCCGGCCAGCGCGGCGACCAGCGTCACGCCCAGAGCCAGGGCGGCCAGCCGGCGGCCGCTGCGCCTCGCGCGGCTCACGGGAGCTCCACGACGACGTTGGTGGACTTCACCGACGCGATCGCGACCACGCCCGGCTCGAGGCGCAGCTCGTCGGCGGCCTCGCTGCTCATCAGCGACACGATCCGGTAGGGCCCGCAGACCAGCTCGACCTGCGCCATCACGGGGTCCTTCTTGACCTCGGTGACGATGCCGCGCATGCGGTTGCGGGCGCTGACCGCGCTCGCCCGCGTGGCGCCGGAGTCGTCGGTCTCCGCCAGGGACCTGGCCAGCCGCGCCAGGTCCGCGCCGGCGATGCGGGTGCGCCCCGCGGAGTCGGAGGAGGCCGTCACCCGGCCGGCGTCGATCCAGCGCCGCAGGGTGTCGTCGCTGACCCCGAGAAGCTCCGCCGCCTCGACGATCCGGTAGTCACTCATCGGGCCAGTGTGCCGCATCTGCGGTTCTTTTGGCGAGAGATGACCCGCACATGCGGTACGGCGTCGCGGCCGGTCAGCCGAGCGCCCAGAGCACGACCACCCCGGCCAGCACCGCCGGTGGTGTCACCAGCGCCGCGAGCCGGTGGAACTCGGCGGCTCGCGGCGCCGGCCCGAGCGTGGTCATGCTGCGCCGCCAGAGCAGGTTGGCCAGCGAGCCGGGGTAGGTCAGGCCGGAGCCGACGTTGAGCCCGACCAGCGCGACGAGCAGCGCGGTGCCGCCCAGCGGCGCGACCAGCGGCACCAGCAGCAGCGTCGCCGGCAGGTTGTTGACGAGGTTGGCCAGCACGGTGGCCAGCAGCGCGACCAGCAGCAGCGAGGCCAGGCCGTCGCCGGCGGGCAGGAGGCCGCCCACCAGGTCGCCGAGGAAGCCGTCGACCAGGGCGGCCACCACCACGCCCAGCCCCAGGACGAACAACGCGAACGGCAGGTGCGAGGCGCGCAGCACCGTCGCCGGCCGGACGACCCGGCGGCGCAGCGCGTGCGCCGCCAGGACCGCGGCTGCGGCTCCCGCCACCCACGCGGGCTCCACCCCGAGCGGGGAGCCCACCGCGAAGCCGACCAGCATCAGCGCCACGACGGCCAGCGCGACGACGGGCGCGGGCTCCACGACCTCGTCGACCTCGTCGCGCTCCGCCCACTCCTGCTCGGTCCGCTCGACGGTCGCCGGGCTGCCGGTCGATCGGCCTTCGGCCAGCTCCCGGCGGAAGAACACGCGGAGGCCGACGTACTCGACGGCCAGCACCGCCGCCCAGGCGGGCGCCATCCGCACCGCGAACTCGTGGAAGGTCAGCCCAAGGGCCGGCATCGCCAGCAGGTTCGTCAGGTTCGAGACCGGCAGCAGCAGCGAGGCGGAGTTCGCCAGCCGTGCGCAGGCGTAGGCCACCGGCCGGGAGCGCAGCCGGCTGCCGGTCGCGGCCAGCACCGCCACCGGGGTCAGCAGCACCACGGTCGCGTCCAGGCTGAGCACCGCGGTGGTGACCGCGGCGGTGAGGAAGGTCCAGGTCAGCATCCGCACCGGAGAACCGCCCGCCCGGGCGGACAGCAGCGCGCCGAGGGTGCGGAACACGCCTTCGGCCGCGCACAGCGTCGCCACCACCAGGATCGCGCACAGGAACAGCACCACGGGCAGCAGCTGCAGCACCTGCTCGCGTGCGGCGGGCAGGTCGACGGCTCCGATCGCCAGCATCAGGGCGGCGGCCGCCACGCCGGCCGTCCCCTCCCACCACTGCGAGGGGTGCGCGAACGCGACGGCGAGCAGGGCGACGAGCGTGAGCACGGCGACCGCGTCGAGCACGGCAAGGGGCACCGGCGCAGCCTAGGGGGCCGCTGGGACAATGGGACACGTGAGTGGACAGGCAGGCCGTTACCAGCGTTCGGCGACCGGCATGGTGGGCGCGATGATCGTGCTGATCGCCGTCGTCGGCGGCTTCGTCACCCTCCGCGAGCTGAACAGCACCGACCCGCCGAGCCCGGTGCGCGACGTCGACTACGCCAAGGTCGCGCAGTTCGCGCGCAAGCAGGCCACCTTCGACCTGGTCGCGCCGGCCGCGCTGGCGCCGGGCTGGCGGGCGACCACGGTCGACTACGTCGACGGGGTCAAGCCGCGCTGGCACCTCGGGATGCTCGACGCCGAAGGGCGCTACGTCGGGCTCGAGCAGTCAGGCTCGTCGGTGAGCTCGATGGTCGAGACGTACGTCGACGAGGCGGCCGTCCGGGGCAAGCCGGTGCGCGTCGGCGGGCAGACCTGGTCGCGCTGGTCCGACGCCGGCGGCGACGTCGCCATCGTCCGGGACGCCGGCGACACCACCACGTTGCTGGTGGGCGACGAGGTGCCGGTCGAGGAGCTCGCGACGTTCGCGACGACGCTGCGCTGACTCGGCTGAGTCGGCAAGCCGGCGGGTCCGGCTACTCCGGCTGCTCCGCGTCTCCCTGGGACAGCGCCGCGTCGAGCCGCTTGCGGGCGCCGTCGAGCCAGCCCTGGCAGGTGCGGGCCAGCTCCTCGCCGCGCTCCCACAGCGCCAGCGACTCCTCGAGGTCGGTGCCTCCGGACTCGAGCCGGCGGACCACCTCGATGAGCTCCTCCCGCGCCTGCTCGTAGGTGAGCTCGGGGCTGGTGGACGTGGTCTCACTCATCGGTGTCTCCTCCGGAGGCGTCGGTGGCCGGCTGCTCGACCGGATCGGGGGTGGTGCTGGTGACCCGCGCGCTGATCCGACCGTCCGCGACCCGGATCCGGACGGTCTTCCCCTTGCCGACCGTGTCGACCGAGGTGACGACGTGCCCCTCCGCGTCCTGGACGACGGCGTAGCCGCGGCTCAGCGTGGCGAGCGGCGAGAGGCTGCGCACCCGGGCCAGCTGGTGCCCGAGGTCGTTGCCGGCCCGGTCGAGCTGGTGGTGCAGCGTGCGCCGGGCCCGGTCGCGCAGCTGGTCGACCTCCAGGGACCGGTCGTCGAGGTGGCGGGTCGGGTCGGCGAGGCTGGGCCGGGCCCGGATCGCGTCGAGCAGGTGCTGCTCGCGCGAGAGGTAGGTGGACAGGTGCGCGCGGAGCCGGTCACGGGCGTGCCGCACCCGCTCCATCTCCTCGGCGACGTCCGGCACGATCGTCTTGGCCGCGTCGGTGGGGGTCGCGGCCCGCCGGTCGGCGACCAGGTCGAGCAGGGGGCTGTCCGGCTCGTGGCCGATCGCGGAGACCACCGGCGTACGCGCCTTGGCGACCGCCCGGACCAGGCCCTCGTCGCTGAACGGCAGCAGGTCCTCCACCGAGCCGCCGCCGCGGGCGATGACGATCACGTCGACCTCGGGGTCGTGGTCGAGCCGGTCGAGCGCGGACATGATCTCGGCCGCCGCCTGGGTGCCCTGGACCGCGGTGTGCACGACGCGGAAGTCGACCGCGGGCCAGCGGCGGCGGGCCACCTCGAGGACGTCGCGCTCCGCGGCAGAGCCGCCGCCGGTGATCAGGCCGATCCTGCGGGGCAGGAACGGCAGCGGCCGCTTGAGCTCGGCGGCGAAGAGCCCCTCGGCGGCCAGCAGCTGCCGCCGCCGCTCGATGCGGGCCAGCAGCTCGCCGAGACCGACCATCCGGATGTCGTTGGCGCGCAGCGACAGCGTGCCGCGGTTGGCGTAGTAGGACGGCTTGGCGTGCACCACGACGCCGGCGCCCTCGACCAGCGGCGGGTTCAGCGAGTCGAACAGCAGGCGCGAGCAGGTGACGGAGATCGACACGTCGGCGACCGGGTCGCGCAGGGTGAGGAAGACGGTGTTCATGCCCTGCCGCCGTGACAGCTGCGCGACCTGACCCTCGACCCAGATCGCGCCGAGCCGGTCCACCCAGCCGGAGATCAGGTTCGCGATCTGGCGCACCGGCGCCGGCTTCTCCGGGGAGGTCTCCAGGCCCACGTGACCCGCCTCCTCTCCGCATGTGACGCGATCCGCGCGGTCGGCCCTGCGCCGCCGCACTGCCCGGCACCTTACGACCCAGCGCCTACGATGGGCGCATGAGCACGTCCGATCTGGGGATGCCCCCTGTCCTCGATCCGAGCAGCCTCGACCCCGCGGGCGACCGTTCGGTGCTGCTGGCGGCGCCGCGCGGCTACTGCGCCGGCGTCGATCGCGCCGTGATCACCGTGGAGAAGGCGCTGGACCTGTACGGCGCCCCGGTCTACGTGCGCAAGCAGATCGTCCACAACAAGCACGTGGTCTCGAACCTGGAGTCCCGCGGCGCGGTGTTCGTCGAGGAGCTCGACGAGGTGCCCGAGGGCGCCACCGTGGTGTTCTCCGCGCACGGCGTCTCCCCGGAGGTGCACCACCAGGCCGAGCAGCGCTCGCTCAAGACGATCGACGCCACCTGCCCGCTGGTGACCAAGGTGCACCACGAGGCGCGCCGGTTCGCCAGCGACGACTACGACATCCTGCTCATCGGTCATGCCGGCCACGAGGAGGTCGAGGGCACCGCCGGGGAGGCGCCGGAGCACATCATCCTGGTGCAGACCCCGGAGGACGTGGCGACCCTGGAGGTCCGCGACCCCGGCAAGGTCGCCTGGCTCTCGCAGACCACGCTGTCGGTCGACGAGACCATGACGATCGTCGATGCGATCCGCGAGCGCTTCCCCGAGCTGCTCGACCCACCGTCGGACGACATCTGCTACGCCACCCAGAACCGGCAGATGGCGATCAAGGAGATCTCCCGCTCCGCGGACCTCGTGATCGTGGTCGGCTCGGGCAACTCCTCGAACTCGGTGCGGCTGGTCGAGGTCGCGCTGGAGGCCGGCGCGAAGGCGGCGTACCGCGTGGACGACGCCACCGAGATCGACGAGGCCTGGCTCGAGGGCGTCGGCACGGTCAGCGTCACCTCCGGCGCCTCGGTGCCCGAGGAGCTGGTCGACGGCGTGCTCGCGTTCCTGGCCGAGCGTGGCTACCCGGACGCCCAGGCGGTGCACACCGCCGAGGAGTCGCTGATCTTCGCGCTGCCCCCGGAGCTGCGTCGCGACATGCGCGCCGCGGCCCAGGCCTCCTCCTGACCCACCGCTGGGCGGGTGACCGGTCTCACCGGGATCCTGGCACCGCCGGACACGCCGGTGCCGTACTCTGGTCACAGCGGCCCCATCAGTTCTGCCTCGGGCCGCTTCTTCACCTCGTCATCCACCGAGCGCCGCGGGCCAGATCCGCGCCGGGCAGGACGACCTTCTAGCTTTCGGAGTTCCCTCATGGCGGCATCCCGCCCCACGCAGTCCCCTGCGCCCGTCCAGGCCACCGGCTTCGCCGAGCTCGGCGTCCCGCCGATGCTCGTGGAGTCCCTGGCCGCGGCCGGGATCACCAGCCCGTTCCCGATCCAGAGCGCGACGCTTCCCGACTCGCTCGCCGGTCGCGACGTCCTCGGCCGCGGCCGTACCGGCTCGGGCAAGACCTACGCCTTCCTGCTTCCCCTGGTCGCCCGGCTCGCCGGCTCCCACGCCGCCCGCGGCGCCCGCAAGCCGCGTGCGCTCGTGCTGGCGCCGACCCGTGAGCTGGCCAGCCAGATCGAGGCCGCGCTCGCGCCGCTGGCCAAGGTGGCCGGCCTGCGCACCCTCACCATCTTCGGCGGGGTCCGCCCCAACCCGCAGATCGCCGCGCTGCGCTCCGGCGTCGACGTCGTGATCGCCTGCCCCGGCCGCCTCGAGGACCACCTGCGCTCGGGCCACGCGGACCTGTCGGGCATCGAGATCACCGTGCTCGACGAGGCCGACCACATGGCCGACCTGGGCTTCCTGCCGGTCGTACGCCGGATCCTGGACCGCACGCCCGGCGGCAGCCAGCGGCTGCTCTTCTCGGCCACGCTCGACGCCGGCGTGGACGTGCTGGTGAAGCGGTACCTGAGCAACCCGGTCGTGCACAGCGTCGACACCGCGCAGTCCCCGATCTCGACGATGACCCACCACGTGCTGCACGTCGAGAAGGACTCGCGGCTGAGCATCATCACCGACCTGGCCTCGGCGCCCGGCCGCACGGTGCTGTTCACCCGCACCAAGCGCGGCGCGAAGACGCTGGCCCGCCAGCTGAACGCGCGCGGCGTCCCCGCCGTCGAGCTGCACGGCGACCTCTCCCAGAACGCACGCACCCGGAACCTCGCGTCGTTCTCCTCCGGCTCCGCGACCACCCTCGTGGCCACCGACATCGCCGCCCGCGGCATCCACATCGACGACGTCGGGCTGGTGGTGCACGCCGACCCGCCGGTCGAGCACAAGGCCTACTTGCACCGCTCCGGTCGCACCGCCCGCGCCGGTGCCGACGGCACCGTCGTGACGATGATGCTCGACGCGCAGGTCTCCGACGTGCGTGACCTGACCCGCAAGGCCGGCATCAAGCCGACCATCACCCGCGTGCAGCCCGGCCACCCGGTGCTGACCGTGATCGCCCCCGGTGAGCGGCGCGAGCTGCCGCCGGTGGAGACGGTGGTCGTGCCGCAGGCCGGTCGCGGGGGCAGCGGCTCCGAGCGACCGGCGGGCACCGGCACGCGTCGCCGCCGCTCCGGTGGAGCGGGACGCGGCAACGGTGCCGGCAACGGCGGCGCGAAGGGGTCGACGGGCCAGGGCGGCTCCGGCCGCTCCCAGGGCTCCTCGGCCGGCCGGTCGCAGGCGTCCGGTGGCGCGCAGGGCGGTGGCCGTCCGAGCCGTCCGGCCGCGGCCGCCGGCTCCGGTCGCCCGCACAGCGCGGCCAACTTCTCCTCGGCCTCGCGCACCCGCTGAGCCAGACCCGCGGCAGCTCTGCTGCCCTGTGGGGATGGTCCGGCTCCAGAACCACCGCGCCCGTGCGTGGCTGCCTCAGCAGCCGCGGACGGGCGGTTCTGTTCCCCGAGCCGGGTGCGCAGCCGCAGGTCGCGGAAATGGGCAGCTGCGGGGCGCCGCAGGCAGCCGCCGGCGGTCGCTCAGCCGTGCAGGCGGGCGCCGGAGCCGGTCCGCTGCGGCGGCAGCTCGACGGTGTCCGGTGGGGTCCCGTCGGTGAGGTCGGGCCTCGGCGCCGGCACCGGCTCCGCGACGCGGTTCGTCGGGCGGGCCGGGGAGCGGTTCGCCCCCGGACGGGCGGGGGAGCGGCTGGCCGCCGGACGCGGTGACCGCCGGCCGGCGGCGCGGATGGTGCCGCCGTTGCGCAGCACTGCCTGGCGCACCGCGAGCACGAAGAAGGTCAGGAGGTAGCCGGTCACCAGCGCGCCGGCGTGATGGGCGAGCCCGGAGACGACGGCCTGGACGACCCCGTCGCCCGGCTCCGCGACGACGTCACGGGAGACGAACGACAGCAGCAGGACGACGCCGAACATCATCAGCGGCGGCAGCACCCCGACGATGAAGAAGTCGCGCGGCCGCACCGCGAGCGCGGCGGCCAGGCAGAGCGCGACGAAGACGACGTCGAAGAGGAGCGAGAGCTGCTCGCTGAGCAGCACGTCGATGAACGCGGTGAGGAGCAGGGCCGTCACCGCGACGGTCCGAACCAGGCGGCCGGGATGGCGCCCTTCCTCCCAGAGTGTCCTCCGGGGCGTGCGCGCGCTGCTCACGCCGCCACGGTAGGGCGCGACGGGTCGTTGCGCCCTGCGACGCGCCGCGCCGTCACGCGCTTCGTCGCGGGCCTGGCTCCTCGCCCACCGCACCCAGGGCGAGCTCCGAGCGTGGCTCGGCCACCGCGTCGAGCAGCTCGGCCGTGCTGAGCGGTCGCGGCGCCTCGATCACCACCCCCGGGGAGTCCAGCTCGGCCTCGGTCAGGCCCAGCTCGGTGAACCTGCGGGCGGAGACCAGCACCCGGGTCTCCAGCGAGCCGACCGCCTTGTTGTAGGACGTCACCGCGCCGGTCAGCGACCGGCCCAGCTTGTCGAGGTGTCCGCCCATCGAGGCCAGCCGGGTGTGCAGCTCACGGCCGAGCTCGTGGATCTCCCGTGCCTTGTCGGCCAACGCCTCCTGGGTCCACGCGTGCGCGACCGTGCGCAGCATCGCGATCAGCGTCGTCGGGGTCGCCAGCACCACCTGGCGCGCGGCCGCGTGCTCCATCAGGGAGGGCTCGGCCTCGAGGGCCGCCGAGAGGAACGACTCGCCGGGCACGAAGAGAACCACGAACTCGGGGGTCCCCGGCAGCGAGCGCCAGTAGGCCTTGCCGCTCAGCGCGTCGACGTGCTGCCGCAGCTGGCGCGCGTGCCGGCGCAGGTGGGCGTCCCGCTCCTCGTCGTCCTCGGCCGAGGTGGCGTCCAGGAAGGCGTCCAGCGGCACCTTGGCGTCCACGACCACGTGCTTGTCCCCGGCGAGGTGGACGACGAGGTCCGGGCGCAGCAGCCCGTCGTCGCTGCGCACCGAGACCTGCTCGTCGAAGTCGCACCGGGCGACCAGCCCGGCGAGCTCGACCACGCGACGCAGGTGCAGCTCGCCCCACCGGCCGCGGACCTGCGGCTTGCGCAGCGCGGTGGACAGCGAGGTCGTCTCGCGTCGCAGCGCCTCGGTGGAGTGCCGGACCTCGTCGACCTGCTGCCGCAGCTGGCTCTGCCACGAGACCCGGTGGTGCTCGAGGTCGCGCATCTGGTCGTGCAGCCGGTCGAGGCTCTCCCGAACCACGGCGTGGTCGGCGGCCCGCGACTCCAGGGCGCGCTGCCCGACCGCCGCGTCGTGGCCGGACGCGCGCCCCCGCACGAACAGCACGCCGACCACGACGCCGAGGAGCACGCCGGTCAGCAGCGTGACGAGCAGGGAGAGCGTCGTACCGATGTCCATGCCTCGAGGATGCCGACCCGCACCGACAGTTCCGGGGAGGCGGCACCCGGGAGCGGGTCGCGGCGTGGGTGCCCGTCACGCCACCGGCGCGGGCACGCCCCTCGTCAGCTGCCGCACCGAGGGCAGCGAGGCGACCACGGCGGCGTACCCGATCGCCAGCACACTCATCGCGTAGAGCGTCGGGTGCACCCCGACCGCGGCGCCGGCCGCCCCGACCAGCAGGTTGCCCAGCGGGATCAACCCGGCGCTGGTGAGGTAGTCGTAGCTCGACACCCGCGAGAGCGACCGCTCCGGCACGTGCTCCTGCAGCGTGGTCTCCCACAGCGTGAAGCAGCCGGTCACGCAGATCCCGGCCAGCAGCTCCAGGCCGCCGATGGCCCAGTGGCCGAGACCGCTGCCGATGATCGCGGCCTGCGTCGAGGCGCCGACCAGCATCAGCGCGGCCACCCGCAGCGCGAAGCGCGGCCGCCACCGCAGGAACACCAGGTCGCCCAGCACGCAGCCGAGCCCGAAGCCGGTGCTGATGATCGCCCAGGAGCTTGCCCCGGACATCTCGGTGTCGGCGATCACCGGGCCCACCACGAACACCGCCGGCAGCACCACGACGTGGTAGACCGCCATCCCGGACAGGAACGAGACCAGCCACGGACGACCGGTCACCTCGGCCCACCCCTCGCGCAGACTCGTCCAGAAGTGGTCGGTGCTGGCCACCGGATCCTCCTCGTGCAGCACCGCCGAGACCACCCGCGGACGCAACGGCAGCAGCAGCGCGACGGACACCACGAAGCTGGCGGCGTCGAACAGCAGCGCGCCGCCCGGGCCGCCGGCGAAGGTCACGAGGAGGCCGGCCAGCACGGGCCCGGCGATCGCCGCGGTGGAGAAGCTCAAGCCCCGCAACGCGTTCGCGGGCTGGAGGTTCAGCGGGCTGACCGTCGACGGCAGCAACCCGGTGAAGGCGGGCGCGAAGAACGCGTCGGCCGCGCCGTAGACCGCCGCCAGCACGGCCAGGTGCCCGACGCCGGCTCCACCGGTGAGCAGCAGGGTGCCGGCGGTGAGCTGGCAGAGGAGCCGGACCACGTCGGAGACGACCAGGATCCGCTTGCGGTCCCACCGGTCGGCCCAGACGCCGGCCGGCAGCGCCAGCAGCGCGAACGGGAGGAACTGCGCGGCCGAGACCAGTGCGACGTCACCGACCCGGCCGCCGACGGAGAGCACCGCGAACGGCAGCACCACCGAGGTCACCCGGTCGCCGAGGATGGAGAGCACCTGGCTGCTGAACAGCAGCCGGTACTGCGGCTCGTCCCGCAGCACGGCGGGCACCCGCGGCTTCATCGGCACCACCCCAGGATCGCAGCGAGGTCGCCGCGGCGACGAGCCGTTTTCGACGGGCGGCTGCCGCGCGCAGACCTCAGTCGAGGTCGACGATCACCGGCGCGTGGTCGCTGGCGCCCTTGCCGGCGCGCTCGTCGCGGTCCACCGCGGCACCGGTCACCCGCTGCGCGAGGGCGGGGGAGCCGAGGACGAAGTCGATCCTCATGCCACGGTTGCGCTCGAAGCGCTGCCGGTAGTAGTCCCAGTAGGTGAAGACGTCCGGCCCCGGCGTGTGCTCGCGGGCCAGGTCGACGTACCCGGCGTCGAGCACGGCGGTGAAGGCGGCCCGCTCGGCGGGGGAGACGTGGGTGCTGCGCGCGAACCGGGTGATGTCGAAGACGTCCTCGTCGAGCGGCGCGATGTTCCAGTCCCCGGCGAGCGCCACCTGGGCGGTCGGGTCGTCGTCGAGCCAGCCGCGGGCGGCCTCGCGCAACGCCGAGAGCCAGGCCAGCTTGTAGTCGAGGTGCGGGTCGCCGAGGGCACGGCCGTTGGGGACGTACAGGGACCACATCCGCACCCCGCCGCAGGTGGCGCCGAGCGCGCGCGCCTCGGAGGCCAGCGGGTCGCCCCACTGCGGCATGCCCTCGAACCCGGGCTGTACGTCGTCGAGGCCGACCCGCGACACGATGGCCACGCCGTTCCACTGGTCGTGGCCGAGCGTCGCCACCTCGTATCCCATCGCCTCCAGGCCCATCACCGGCCACTGGTCGTCGCGGGCCTTGGTCTCCTGCAGTGCCAGCACGTCGATCTCGTGGCGGACGAGCAGCGCCTCGACCCGGTCGATGCGGGAGCGGACCGAGTTGACGTTCCAGGTGGCGATGCGCACCCGGGCAGCCTAGGCGGCGCTACAAGATCGCCGGGACGGGGTACCAGGGTCCTGGTGCCGTGCTGTTCGCGGCGCCGCTACGCGACAACGGACGGGTGAGACCGGTCCGAACGAGGAGTGGAGACATGAAGCGGTTCGCGCTCGGGCTGGCGGCGCTCGCGCTGGTGGGCGTCCCCGGCTCCTACGTGCTCGGGGCGATCTCCGCCCCGCCACCGTCGCCCGCTCCGGCCGCCGAGGGGGCCGGCACGCCGGCGACGGCCGCCGCCTCGCCCGTGCCCCGGGAGCCAGGCCCGAGCCGCCCCAGCGGTGCCGCCCCCGCGGTGGTCACCGTCGCGGCCCCCGCCGCTGCGTCCGGCCACGCCCGCCCGGCGCCGCGCACGAAGGGCCGCGGCCACGACGGCGAGCACCCGGCGCCGCCGCCCGCCTCCCGCCGGGGGAACGGTCACGGACGGGCTCTCGGGCTCGGGCACCAGGTCGACCACGCCGGTCCGGCTGCGGCGAAGCATCACGGGCACGCGCCAGCCCGGAAGCCCCAGGGTCACCGCGGCGGGCCGGACCACCGGGGCCACGGGCCCCGCTGATCCGCGGCCCGGGCTCAGCCGGCGAGCTCGGCCACCCCGGCGACGAGCCGGTCCACCTCGGCCTCGTCGGTGTACGGCGCCAGGCCGGCGCGCACGGCTCCCGCATCCCCCAGGCCCATCCAGCGGGAGGCCTCGAGCGCGTAGAAGCTGCTCGCCGGTGCGTTCACCCCGCGCGCGGCCAGAGCGGCGTGCACCTCCGCCGGCGTGAACCCCTCTACGGAGAACAGCGCCGTCGGCGTACGTCGTCGGGGCGAGCCGTGCAGGGTGACCCGCGGCAGCGCCGACAGGCCGTCCAGCAGCCGGGCGAACAGCCGCTCCTCGTGCTCCTCGGCGGCGGCCATCGAGGCCAGCACCCGCTCGCGGCGCGTCAGGTCCGCCGGCGCCGCCAGGTCGGCGATGAAGTCCACGGCCGCCGTCGTGCCGGCCAGCAGCTCGTAGGGCAGCGTGCCGAGCTCGAAGCGCTCCGGCACCGCGCCGCTCGAGGGCAGCAGCTTGGCCGGCTGCAGCCGCTCCCACACCGCCGGGTCGGCGACCGTCACCCCGTGGTGCGGGCCGAAGAACTTGTAGGGGGAGCAGGCGAAGAAGTCGGCGCCCAGCGCGGTCACGTCGACCGGTGCGTGCGGGACGAGGTGCACGCCGTCGACGTGCACCAGCGCACCCACCGCGTGCGCGGCCTGCACGATCGCCGGCACGTCGGGCCGGGTGCCGATCAGGTTGGACGCGGCGGTCACCGCCACCAGCCGGGTCCGCTCGGAGAGCACCGCCTCGACGTCGGCGACCGTGAGCTCGCCGCTCTCCTTGTCGAAGTCGACCCAGCGCACCTCGGCGCCCACGGCCTGCGCGGCGATCACCCAGGGTCGGATGTTGGCGTCGTGGTCGAGCCGGGTCACCACCACCTCGTCGCCCGGACCCCAGGAGGCCGCCAGCGTCCGGGCCAGGTCGAACGTCGCCTGGGTCATCGACCGGGCGAAGACCACCCCGCCCGGCTCCGCGCCCAACAGGTCCGCGACCGCGGCCCGGGCAGCCCGGACCACCGCCTCGGCGCGCTGCTCGGCCTCGGTGACCGTGCCCCGGTTGGCGAGCCCTCCGGTCATCGTGGCGGCGACCGCGTCGGCCACCACCTGCGGCACCTGGGAGCCGCCGGGGCCGTCGAAGTGGGCGGCTCCCAGCCGCAGGGCAGGGAACGCGGAACGGACACGCGCGACGTCGTACGACATGCGGGCCATCCTGCAACAACCCGGTGACCGCGCTCGCACCCGGCGCGGGCTCAGGCCCGGACGACGGTGCGGCTCACGTGTCGCAGCATCGCCACCAGCACGACCGCCCAGGCGGCGAGGGCGACCCAGAGCTCGGCGCGGCCGATCATGGCGACGACCGGCAGGTGGTCGCTGCGGCCCAGGTAGATGCCGGCGACGGCGTACATCCCGAGCGGGAACACGATGCTCCACAGCGTCGCCTCGTAGCGCAGCGGCACCTTGCGCACCACGTGGCGCCACCAGCCGGCCACCACCAGCACCGGGATCAGCCAGGTCGCGAACGCCCAGAAGACCACCGCGAGGCCGGCGATCAGGTCGCGGGTGACGTGCACCATCGGGGCGTCGGCCATCTCCACGATCCGCGCCCCGGCGAGCACGGTGATCGCCAGCGCCCCCATCGAGACCCAGTACGGCGGCGTCAGGTCCTCCGGACCGAACGGGTAGAGCATCAGCCGCAGCGTCACCAGCAGCCCGGCCGCGCCGTAGAGCATCACTCCCACCGACCACGACATCACCGCGAGGACCGCCAGCTCCCGGCGCCCGCTGGTGACGACCGGCTCCAGCGTGGCGGCGGCCGCGGCGACCGACTGGGAGGCCACCACCCAGATGAACCAGGTGCCGTTTGCGGTGATGACGACCGGACGCTCCTCGCGACCGAGCACCGCGGTCCAGGGCACGACGTACCCCAGCACCAGCCAGGTGCAGCCGGAGACCACCAGCAGCAGCCCGGTGAGCCAGTGCAGGCCCTCGAGCCCGAGCCGGACGCCGAGCACGTTGGTGCCGGCCACGAAGGTGAAGAAGCCGAACGCCCGCCGTGGGTCCATGAAGTCCTCGGTGACCGCGGCGCGGTACGACGCGAAGCGCCATACCGTCAGCGCGAGCAGCACCACGAACGCCACCACGCACACCGCGAGCAGGACCCAGGAGAGGAAGTGAAACCCCTCGAGGCGCAGCCCGACCGAGATGATGCCGCTGGCCATGACCAGCGCGAAGTAGCCGGGCGTCAGGCCTTCGACCGCCCGGTGGATGCGTGTCGAGAGCGCGCCCCTCACCGTTGCACCGTACCGACGCGACCGCGTCCGGGCGGTCGGATCGCCGACACTCGTGCCGGTGCGCGATGATGGGCGGTCTATGACGCTCTTCGACCGCCTGCCCAGGCCGCCCGCGGGGACCCGGAACGCCACGGTCGACGAGGACGCGCTCTACGACGTGTTCACCACCTGGGTGGGCGAGCAGGGGATCACGCTCTACCCGGCGCAGGACGAGGCGTTCCTCGAGGTCCTCACCGGCAGCAACGTGATCCTGTCGACCCCCACCGGGTCCGGGAAGAGCCTCGTCGCCACGGCGGCGCACGCCACCGCGCTGGCCCGCGGCGAGCGCACCTACTACACCGCGCCGATCAAGGCGCTGGTCAGCGAGAAGTTCTTCGCGCTCTGCGAGGTGTTCGGGCCCGAGAACGTCGGCATGCTCACCGGCGACGCCGCGGTCAACAAGGACGCGCCGGTGATCTGCTGCACCGCGGAGATCCTCGCCAACCAGGCGCTGCGCGAGGGCGCCTCGGCCGACGTCGGCCAGGTGGTGATGGACGAGTTCCACTTCTACGCCGAGTCCGACCGGGGCTGGGCCTGGCAGGTGCCGCTGCTCGAGCTGCCGCAGGCGCAGTTCCTGCTGATGAGCGCCACCCTCGGCGACGTCTCGTTCTTCCGCGACGACCTCACCCGTCGCACCGGCCGGAGCACCGCGGTGGTCAGCTCGATGGAGCGGCCGGTGCCGCTGAGCTACCAGTGGGCCGAGACCCCGCTGCACGAGACGCTCGAGGAGCTGCTCACCACCCACCAGGCGCCGGTCTACGTCGTGCACTTCACCCAGGCCGCGGCGCTGGAGCGCGCGCAGGCGCTGACCTCGGTGAACGTGGCCACCCGGGAGCAGCGGGACCGGATCGCCGAGCTGATCGGCGGCTTCCGCTTCGGTCCGGGCTTCGGCAAGACGCTGTCCCGGCTGATCCGGCACGGCATCGGGGTGCACCACGCCGGGATGCTGCCGAAGTACCGCCGCCTCGTCGAGACCCTCGCCCAGGCCGGCCTGCTCAAGGTCATCTGCGGCACCGACACCCTCGGGGTCGGCATCAACGTGCCGATCCGCACCGTGGTGCTGACCGGGCTGACCAAGTACGACGGGCACCGGCAGCGGGTCCTCAAGGCCCGGGAGTTCCACCAGATCGCCGGCCGGGCCGGCCGCGCCGGCTACGACACCGCCGGCACCGTGGTGGTGCAGGCGCCGGACCACATCGTGGAGAACGCGCGGCTGGTGGCCAAGGCCGGCGACGACCCGAAGAAGCTGCGCCGGGTGCAGCGCAAGAAGGCCCCCGAGGGGCAGGTGACCTGGAGCCGGGCGACGTTCGACCGCCTCGTCGAGGCCGAGCCGGAGCCGCTGGTCTCCCGGATGCGCGTGACCCACTCGATGCTGCTCAACGTGCTGACCCGCGACGACGACGCGTTCTCGGCGCTGCGGCACCTGCTGCGCGACAACCACGAGGAGGGCCGCAACCAGGTGCGGCTGGTGCGGCGGGCGGTCGCGCACTACCGCAGCCTGCTCGCGGCCGGGCTGGTCGTGCAGACCGACGACGCGCACGGGCGGAGGTGCCGGCTGATCGACGACCTGCAGGCCGACTTCGCGCTGAACCAGCCGCTGTCGACGTACGCCCTGGCCACCTTCGACACCCTCGACGCGGAGGCGCCGACGTACGCCCTGGACGTGGTCTCGGTGGTGGAGGCCACGCTCGAGGACCCGCGGCAGGTGCTGATGGCCCAGCAGTTCAAGGCCCGCGGCGAGGCCGTCGCGGAGATGAAGTCCGACGGGATCGAGTACGACGAGCGGATGGAGCTGCTCGACGACGTCTCCTGGCCCAAGCCGCTGCAGGAGCTGCTGGACGCCACGTACGCCATCTACGCGCGCACCCACCCATGGATCACCGAGACGCCGGTGTCGCCGAAGTCGGTGGTCCGCGACATGTACGAGCAGGCGATGACCTTCCCCGAGTACGTCGCCGCCTACGGGCTGTCCCGCTCCGAGGGGCTCGTGCTCCGCTACCTCTCCGACGCCTACCGGGCGCTGCGGCAGACCGTGCCGGACTCGGTGCGCACCGACGAGCTCGACGACCTGGTCGCGTGGCTGGGCGCGGTCGTGCGGCAGACAGACTCCAGCCTGCTCGACGAGTGGGAGGCGCTCAGCGACCCCACGGTCGTCCCGGTGCCGCCGGACGCCCTGGAGCCGCCCGCACCTCCGAAGCTGACATCGAACCCGCGGGCGCTGCGGGTGCTGGTGCGCAACGCGATGTTCCGACGGGTCGAGCTCGCCGCCCGCCTCAGCACGGACGCGCTGCACGAGCTGGAGGAGCTCGACGGCCCCGGCTGGAGCGAGGCGCTGGCGGCGTACTTCGCCGAGCACGGCTCGATCCGCACCGGTCCGGACGCCCGGGGGCCGGCGTTGTTCCTCGTGGAGACCGGCCCGGAGGCCTGGCAGGTCCAGCAGATCGTCGACGACCCGGCCGGCAACCACGACTGGCGGGTCACCGCGACCGTCGACCTCGCGGCCTCGGACGAGGCCGGCGAGCTGGTGCTCCGCGACGTCGCGCTGGTCCAGCTGTAGCGGCCCCGGTCGCGGATTGGGTGGGGACCCCGCCCGGCCCGTAGACTCGCCGCCCGTGGCACTCACCATCGGAATCGTCGGGCTCCCCAATGCCGGCAAGTCGACCCTGTTCAACGCGCTGACCAAGAACGACGTGCTCGCGGCGAACTACCCGTTCGCGACGATCGAGCCGAACGTCGGCGTGGTCGGAGTGCCTGAGCCGCGGCTGGACAAGCTCGCGGAGATCTTCGGGTCGGCCAAGAAGCTGCCCGCGACCGTGGAGTTCGTCGACATCGCCGGCATCGTCAAGGGGGCGTCGGAGGGCGAGGGCCTGGGCAACAAGTTCCTCTCCCACATCCGCGAGTCGGCCGCGATCTGCCAGGTCACCCGGGTGTTCCGCGACGAGGACGTCACCCACGTCGACGGCGAGGTCAACCCCGCCAACGACATCTCCACCATCCAGACCGAGATGATCCTGGCCGACCTGCAGACGGTCGACAAGGCGATCCCGCGGCTGGAGAAGGAGTCGCGGATGAAGAAGGAGAACGTCGCCGCGCTCGAGGCCGCCAAGGAGGCCAAGGAGGCGCTGGAGTCGGGCACCCCGATCATCGCCACCAAGATCGACCTGGGCCTGGTGCGCGAGCTCAGCCTGCTCACCGCGAAGCCCTACATCTACGTCTTCAACTGCGACGCCGACGAGCTCGCCGACGAGGACCTCAAGCAGAAGATGCGCGACCTGGTGGCGCCGAGCGAGGCGATCTTCCTCGACGCGAAGTTCGAGTCCGAGCTGGTCGAGCTCGGCGACGACGACGAGGCCCGGGCGATGCTGGAGGAGATGGGCGTCGACGAGCCGGGACTGGACGTGCTCGCGCGGGTCGGCTTCGACACCCTGGGGCTGCAGACCTACCTGACCGCCGGGCCCAAGGAGTCGCGCGCTTGGACGATCCCCAAGGGAGCAACGGCTCCCGAGGCGGCCGGCGTGATCCACACCGACTTCCAGCGCGGCTTCATCAAGGCCGAGATCGTCTCCTACGACGACCTCGTCGAGGCGGGGTCGATGGCCGCTGCCAAGGCGGCCGGCAAGGTCCGCATGGAGGGCAAGGACTACGTCATGCAGGACGGCGACGTCGTGGAGTTCCGCTTCAACGTGTGAATCCGCGCGTTCGGGCCAGGCGTGGGGCAGGAGCACGTCGTGCGCCTGCCAGCCTCAATCGGTGCTGTCGAGAATCAGTCGGGTCGCTTCGTGCGGTGCGTCCCACTGGGGGAAATGACCGCACCGCTCGAACCAGTGCAGCGCCGCGTCGGGGAACAGCTCCGTTGCGCGGGCGGCCTGGCTCGGCACGGTCACCAGGTCACGACGCCCCCAACCGATCGTGACCCGGCCGGGCACGGTGCCGGCCGGGGCTCCCTGTTGCTTGGGCCCCTTGGTCAGGGCGTCCAGGGCAGCGCCGGTCGACGGGGAGTCGGCCAGCCCGCGCACGTCCGGCAGCACGGTCTCGCGCGAGAGCGCCCAGGGCCGTGCCGACAGCTGCGCCAGCAGCAGAGTCCTTCCCACAGGGCTGCCGAGCAACGAGGGCAGCATGCCTCGCAGCGCTCGGACCAAGGCGATCGACGGCCGCAGTGTGGCGCCGAAGGCGACGAGCTCGCGGTTGCTCCAGAAGCCGCCCGGGTCCAACGCGACGGTGTCGCCGCCGACACCCCGTCTCGCGAGCTCGAGCACCATCCGGCCGCCCATCGACTGGCCGACGGTCGAGACCCCGTCCAGACCCTGCTCGCGGATGAAGTCCGCGACCGAGTCGGTCAGGGTGGCGATCGAGACCTCGCCGGTCAGCGGCGGTGTGGCGCCGAACCCCGGCAGGTCGACGGCTATGACCTCACGGTGCTCGGCCAGTGCGTCGAGGATCGGGGACCATGACCGCCAGCCAGCGCCCAGACCGTGCACCAGCAACAGCGGGCTGCCGCTTCCTCGTCGTACGTGATTCAAGGTCATATCGGGAACGCTAGCCCACGCGTACTAGGGCAATTCGGTCGCCGGCCTCCAGGACGGTCTGGAGCTTGCCTTCGAACTCGATGGCGATCAGCGTCATTCGCAGACGACGCCGTCGCTGTCACCGTCGGTGTACCAGTCGTACTCGGGGTCCTGGCCCTGGACGTAGGGGCCGTAGCCGGCGGCGATCGCGTCCGCACAGGTGGCGAACTGCGGGTCGAGCCCGGTGCCGGTGCCGGGGCCGGACTGCGTGCCGACCCGGGCAAGGGTGACGGTGATCCTGCGGTTCGCGCAGCCCGATGCGTAGCGTCGCAGGGCTCGCTTCTCGGGGCGGTTCACCGTGAGCTGCCAGCGGACCTTGACGGCGACCCACTCCCGCACGTACCGGCACCGGCCCTGCCCTGGCATCCACTCCGCGACGTCACGGTCGGACTTCGACCGGTTCGACGAGGCGGTCACCGCGACGAGGGTCCGGGAGTCGCGCAGGTCGTTGGCGTACCGCTGCCGGGTCGCGGCGTTCCAGCGGCGGGCGCCGGAGTCCCAGGCCTCGGCAAGGGGGACCAGGTGGTCGATGTCGAAGGAGCCGGAGTCGGTGGTGGTGACCCCGTCGTAGTAGGAGCGCCACCTGCCGGTCTGGATGTCGCAGCCCGAGACGGCGACCAACGACTCGGCGGCCAGCACCTCGTCCCGGGAGTCCTGGCAGTCACCGTTGGCATCGACCCAGAGCCGGAACTTGCTGCGGTCGTACCCGCGGCGCACCTCCGGCGCCTTCGGTAGCTCCTCGATCGCGCGGTAGAGGCGCTTGCTGACCCGCTCGCCGGAAGCCCCGGCGAACGCGACCGGCGCCCCGAGGACGCCCAGGCCGACGCTGGCGAGGAGCAGGGTGAGCAGGACGGTGACGACGCGTTTCATGGGTCCTCTGAGTGGATGTCGGTGCGCGTCGTGCTTCAGGTGCAGCCACCGACATGCAGGCTGGGTCAGGCCTTCTCGCAGGCGATCCGGTCGTTGTCGCGGTCAAGGGTGCCGTTGTGGTTCTCAGCCGCCCAGTGGGCCTTGTTGTTGTGGTAGAAGTTCTTCACCTTGGTGCCGCTGGTCTTGTCGACCGCGCCGCGGGTGCCCACGCCGTGGGGCCACTTCTTGTTCAGGTTGGTGCAGTTGTCGTGGATGCCGGTGGTGTGCGCCGTGGCGGCGCCGGTCATGGCCAGGGTGGATGCGACGACTGCAGCCGCGCAGGCGGCAGCGAGCTTCTTGGTTGCAGGCATGGGGATCTCTCCGAGAGTGCGCCACGTGGAGGCGGCGCCGTGTCCCGCAACGGTAGGTAAGGATGACATCCGTGTCTGGTTTTTCCGAAAAATACGGCTATGTCGCAGCTCGGTCCTGGGGGTCCGTGGCGGTGCTCAGCTGCTCGACGAGGATGTCGCCGTGGCCCGCATGCCGGGCGAGCTCGGCGATCATGTGCCCGTAGATGAACCGCAGACTGACCGGTCCCCGGTGCCAGGGGAACTGCTCGTCGAGGTCGTGCGCCGCGGCGACCTCGCGTGAGCGCTCGCACGCGGCGCGGTACGCCGCGCTCACCGACCCGACCGTGTCCTCGGGCTCCAGGACGAAGCTCTCGTCGACGGTGCCCGGCAGGCCGAGCTCGTCGCGCGGCACCCTTGCCACGCGCGAGTGGAGCCACACCTTCTCCACGAACGTGGCGTGCTTGACCAGGCCCAACGGAGTCGTCAACGACGGGACCAGACGAGCGCGGGCCGATGCGTCGTCGAGCCCGGACAGGAGCCGGCCGACTTCTTCCCGCTGCACGTCGAGCAGCCCCTCGAGCAGCGCTCGCTCACCGGCCACGAAGATCTCCATGCGTGCAGGCTAGGCCGTCGGACGCGTGGCCCGGAGTCCTACAGCTCGCCGAGCACCGCCTGCGCCATCGCCCGACGGCTGGCACAGCGAGCCGGCATCGTCTCCCAGTAGTAGGGGAAGGTCACGAAGGCGATGAGCAGCGCCCAACCCATCGACGTCAGCCAGGAGGCGTCGTCCGCGCCGACCTGGCTGCGGAACGTGGCCCTGCTCTCCGCGTCCAGCAGCTCCCACGCTGCGATGCAGTCGACGGCCGGGTCGCCCACGGCCAGTCCGCCGAAGTCGAGGACGGCGACCAGCCGGTCCCCACGGACGAGCAGGTTCTCCGCCAGCAGGTCGCCGTGGTACCAGCCGGAGACCGGCACCCGGTCGCGTGCGGCGGCGAGCGCCGTGTCCCACAGCCGCAGCGCGGCGTCGGTGTCCAGGTCGAGGCAGGGCAGCCGCCTGCTTGCCTCGACCGCCTCGCGGAAGTCAGCGTCGAGGTCGGGCAGTGGACCGCCCCGGTACCAGGACAGGGCGTCGTCGCGCACCGCCTCCTCCGGGACCGCGATCTCGCGCATCTGGGTGACCACCGCAGCGAGGTCACGGGCCAGGGCATGGCGTGCTGGCTCCGGCGAGCCGTCCTCGGTGATCACGCTCGGCAGCTGCCCGTCGATCCACCGGGTCACCGACCAGCGCTCCGGGTAGCCCAGGTCGGGCTCGCACACCGTCAGCACGCCGGGAACCGCGACCGAGAGGCCGGCCGCGATCACGGGCAGCCAGCGGGACTCCTTCGCGATGATGGCCGATCCCCCGGGCTGCCGCGGCAGGCGCACCAGCAGGTCCGGACCCAGCCGGAACAGGGCGTTCGACGACCCGGACGCCTCCAGCGCGCGGACGTCGAGGTCGGCGTACGCCGGGAGCGCCCGAGCCACCAGGCGGCGCACCAGAGCGACGTCGACGGGGATCTCGTCGTCATGCATCACGGCTGGCCCGGACGGCTTCGCACGGGCACGAGGAGGTCAAGCGAGCTGGCTGGCCGCACCTGGGACCTCCCATGTTCCCGGACCGACCGGCCGACGAGGGCCGGCAGAAGAAGAGGGCTCCCGCTGCACCGTTCGGGGGAGGACGGGAGCGGGAGCGCCGCCGGCAACAGTACGTCGGCGAACCCGCTTCAGCGGCACCCGAGGGGTGTCATCCGCCTCACAATCCTCGACGAGGGTCGACGTCTCACATCGAGGCGGCGATCAGTGCCGCCGGCCGGAAGGACGCCTGCGCCTCGACCGGTTGCGGCGCCCGCTTGCGGAACAGCTTCCGGACCTGGCGCGGGGCGTTGGAGAGCGTGGTCTCCTCGAGCCAGCCGTTCGGCAGCGACAGCCGCAGCACCTTGTGCCAGGCGCTCGCGACCTGCTTCGGGAACGGCGCGGCGTGGTAGGTCAGCCCGTAGCGCTCGAAGAGAGCCTGGATCCTCGGAGCGATCTCGCGGTAGCGGTTGCTCGGCAGATCGGGGAAGAGGTGGTGCTCGATCTGGTGCGAGAGGTTCCCGCTCATCAGGTGCATCGCCTTGCTGCCGGAGATGTTCGCCGATCCCAGCATCTGCCGGAGGTACCACTCGCCCTTGGTCTCGTTCTCGTCGAGCGCGTTCTGCTCGAAGGTCTCGACGCCCTCGGGGAAGTGCCCGCACATGATCACGCTGTGGCTCCACACGTTGCGGACCAGGTTGGCCGTGAGGTTCGCCGTGAGGGTGCTGCGCCAGGACGGGCCGGAGAGCACCGGGTGGGCGACGTAGTCCTTCACGACCTGCTTGCGGACCTTGGTCAGGGTCTGCTTGAGGCGCCCGCGCATCTCGGGGCTGAGCTTGCGCTTGTCGCGCAGGTGCTCGCCGAGGTCGAGGTCGTACATCGCGATGCCGTACTCGAAGATGCACGCGTTGATGAAGTTCCACAGCGGCTGCACGAGGTAGCGAGGGGTCCAGGGCTGGTCCTCGTCCACGCGCATGATGCCGTAGCCGAGGTCGTTGTCCTTGCCGAGGATGTTCGTGTAGGTGTGGTGCGTGACGTTGTGAGCCCGCTTCCACTGCTCCGGCGGCGACGCGTGGTCCCAGTCCCAGGTGGTCGAGTGGATCTTGGGATCGCGCATCCAGTCCCACTGGCCGTGCAGGACGTTGTGGCCGATCTCCATGTTGTCCAGGATCTTGGCGGCGGCCAGGCAGGCGGTCCCGAGGAACCACGCCGGCGGCAGCTTGCTGGCCAGCAGGATCACGCGGCCGGAGAGCTCGAGCTTGCGCTGGACGTCGATCACGC
This sequence comes from Nocardioides mesophilus, assembly GCF_014395785.1. Taxonomy (GTDB): domain Bacteria; phylum Actinomycetota; class Actinomycetes; order Propionibacteriales; family Nocardioidaceae; genus Nocardioides_B; species Nocardioides_B mesophilus. The sequence continues at coordinate 2,918,159 of NZ_CP060713.1, forward strand.
GTCTGATGTACGCCGCGTCGCGCTCACCGCGGCTGTCGATGACAGACTGGCGGATCGCGTCGAGCTCGCGGCCGAGGGTCTCGATGTCTGCTGCAGTCAGGTGGGCCACCTGACTGCCGGGCTTCTTCTGCAGGGCGGTCACCCTATTCACTGTGCCCCAGAGTCGGCGAGTTAGACATCTGGGACGCTGTGACGATTCCGGTCCGCAAGCCGGGAACTTTCCCGACCCCGCCATACCCTGCCGAAGCAGGCTGAACGACCAAGCCGCTCGAACGCTCGGTCTAGTCGGGCGGCCCGAGGACGGAGCCCAGGTCCTACAGCTTCGTCATCTTGTGGAACGGGCTGGTGATGCGGATCTGCTGGTCACCGAAGGCAACGGTGACCGCCTCCTCCTCCTTGTCCAGGATGCGACCGAGGCCGTACTTGTCGTGCGTGACCCGGTCGCCGACCGCGAACTGCTCGATCGTCGGCTCGGGCTTCGCCTGGAAGGGACTGCTGGCGAGGTGTCGCTGCTGGGCAGCGGTTCGTGGCTTCATCGACTCCAGTATGCGCCCTCGAGGGCCCGATCCGGGCCGATCCGACGTTGCGGGCTTTCCCCGACCGTCGCAGAACCGCGCCCGATGCCTCAACGGGAGCGGGGTAAACGGGCGCAGCAAGCCCCCGCCGTCCCCTGGGAGGAGGGGACGGCGGGGGCGAGGCCTGTGGTGCCTCCGGGTCAGCGAGCCGTTCGAGTAGCGGTCCCGTTGCGTCGGGCGCGCAGCGAGCCGACGGCCTGCTGGATGCGCTTCTGGTTCTCCGGCTTGCGGGCCTCGTCGTAGACCTTCTTGGCGACCCCGGCGATGACGGCAGTTCTCATAAGTCCCATGTGAGTGGTGGTACCCAGCCGGTGCCGGGCTACACGCGGGCATGGCAGCGGAGCGGCACCGCCTGCTGCCCCACGCGTCCGGAGGTCGCAGGAGGGGTAGGAGAGCGGGCGTGACAGCCCTCGTCCTCACCTTCGCCATCGCGCTGCTGCTTGCCGTGCTGACCTCGTCGTTGGCTTCCCGCAGCGCCCTGTCCACGACCTTGGTCTTCCTGGTCGTGGGCATGGTGGCCGGGCCGCTGGGGCTCGGGGTGGTGGACGTCTCCAGCAAGGCCGCGGAGAAGGCGGCCGAGATCGCGCTGTTCGCGATCCTGTTCACCGACGGTCAGCACGCCCCACTGCGGGTGCTGCGGCGGAACTGGGGACCGCCGACACGCGCGCTGCTGGTGGCGATGCCGCTCACGTTCGCCATCGTGGCGGCGCTCGGTCACTGGGTGGCCGGGCTGCCGTGGCCCGCCGCCCTGGTGCTCGGAGCGGTGCTGGCGCCGACCGACCCGGTCTTCGCCTCCGCACTGGTCGGCCGCGAGGACGTGCCACAGCGGGTGCGGCACATGCTCAACATCGAGAGCGGCCTCAACGACGGTCTGGCCCTGCCGGCGGTGCTGGTCTTCGTCGGGCTGGCGGGTGGGACGCCCGAGGAGTGGAGCACCGAGCCCTGGACCCTAGTCCTCGAGGTCCTGGTCGGGATCGCGCTCGGCGTCGTGATCCCGATCGCCGTGGTCTCCGTGCTCCGGCTGCCGGGCGTCGGAGCCGTGCCGTCACTGCTGCCGCTCGGACCGCTCGCCCTGGCGTTGCTTCTGTACGGCGTCTGCGAGCTCACCCACGCCAACTCGTTCCTCGCCGCCTTCGTCGCGGGCTCGACGGTGGCCACCATCCGTCCGACAGCCTCGGACTCCTTCCGCCGGACCGGCGAGCTGGTGAGCGAGATGGCCAAGGGCGCCGCGCTGATCGCGTTCGCCTCGCTGCTCGACCGCGAGCTGCTGGTGGACGCGGGCATCGCCGGGCTCGTGCTGGCGGCCGCCGTACTGCTGGTCTCCCGACCGCTGCCGGTCATGGCGGTCATGGTCGGGAGCCGGTTGACGATGAAGGAGCAGCTGGCCGTCGCGTGGTTCGGCCCCAAGGGATTCGCGAGCGTCGCCTACGCCGTGATCGTCCTGTTCAGCGGGATGCAGGACGCCGGCGAGGTGTTCGTGCTGGTGGGCGTGACGGTGCTGTTCTCCGTCGTCGCACACAGCAGCACCGACGTGGCGGTGGCCTCATGGCTGAGCCGGGACGAGGACAAGGCGGTCGAAAGAGGTGACATGTCTGCCGAACCGCTGGGTACGTAGGCGTCCTGCCCCAACTAGGAGGACACATGAGCACCACTGACTTCTCCGGAAGTGAGACGACGGCGTCCCCGTACGGGACCACGTCCGACAGCAAGACCGACCAGGCCAAGCAGGCCGCCGGCACCGCCAAGGATGAGAGCCGGCACGTCGCCGGCGTCGCCCAGGACGAGGCGAAGAACGTCGCGTCCGAGGCGAAGTCCCAGGTGCACGGCCTGATCGACCAGGCCACCTCGCAGGTCGAGGAGCAGTCCCGCTCGCAGAAGGACAAGCTCGCCTCGACCACCCGTACCTTCGGTGACGACCTCGGGTCGATGGCCGCGAACGGCGAAGGCCTCGCCGCCGACCTCGCCCGCCAGGTGGCCGAGCGTGCCAAGAGCCTCTCCTCGCACCTCGAGAACCGCGAGCCCGGCGAGCTCCTCGACGACGTCCGCGACTTCGCGCGCCGCAAGCCCGGCACCTTCCTGCTCGGCGCACTCGCCGCAGGCGTGGTCGCCGGCCGGCTCACCCGTGGCGCCAAGGAGGCCCGTGAGGGCCAGAGCAGCAGCACCACGGGCACCGCGTACGGCACCGGCACGACGTACGGCCAGACCTACGCCGCCGACGTCACCTCGCCTGGTGACCCCTACACCACCGGGTACGCCGCCGGCACCAGCGGCGCGGTCGACGACCCGACCCTGACCGGCACGGGCACCGCCGCAGGCGACCCGCTCGCCGGCACCGGGACCCCGGGCGCCGACCCGGTCTACCCGGCCGGCTCGGACGTGACCACCAGCGCCGACCCGAGCAACACCTGGACCGACACCTCCGAGGGTGGTCGGCTGTGACCCAGGAGACCTACGGCGCACAGAGCGGCGCCCACGCGGTGCAGGCACCTGAGTCCTCGACCTCGACCCGTTCCCTCGGGGAGATCGTCGGCGACATCAGCACCGACCTCAGCACCCTGATCCATCAGGAGATGGACCTCGCCAAGAGCGAGATGAAGCAGGAAGTGACCAAGATCGGCAAGGGCGCCGGGATGTTCGGCGGCGCCGGCGTCGCCGGTCTGCTGACACTCATCTTCCTCTCGCTGGCGCTGACCTGGCTGCTCGACGACGTGATGCCCGTCGAGCTGGCGGCGCTGATCGTCGCGGTGCTCTGGGGCATCGTCGCCGCAGTGCTCGCCGCCCGCGGTCGCAAGGAGATCAAGGAAGCCAACCCGCAGCTGCCCATCACGCAGCAGACTCTGAAGGAGGATGCCCAATGGGCGAAAACACAGAAGGCCTGACCACCACCCCCGCTGACATCGAGGCCACCCGCGCCTCGCTGAGCCGCGACATCGACGAGTTGGAGAACAAGGTCAGCCCGTCCCGCGTCGTGGAGCGCCAGAAGGCCGCTGCGAGGGGCCGGCTCGGCTCGGTCCGCGACAAGGTCATGGGCCAGGCGCACCACGCGAAGCACGGCGTCGCCTCCACCGGCGGCAGCGTCACCGGATCGGCCTCGCACATGGCCGGCTCGGTCTCCGGCACCGCTCACGGTGCGGTCGGCACGCTCGAGGCGAAGACCGAGGGCAACCCGCTCGCCGCGGGTGTCGTGGCCTTCGGCGCCGGCATGCTGATCTCCGCGCTCCTTCCCGCTTCGGAGAAGGAGACCCGGGCGGCCCAGGCCGTCGTCGACGCGGCGCAGGAGCACGGCCAGCCGGTCATCGACCAGGTGAAGTCTGCCGGCCAGGAGATCGGCCAGAACCTCAAGGAGTCGGCCACCGAAGCCGCCCAGGAGGTCAAGTCCACCGCGACGGACTCCGCGCAGACCGTCAAGGCGGAGGGCCAGTCCTCCGCGCAGAACGTGAAGGACCAGGCTCCGACCAGCTGAGTCTCTCTCGACGGTGCCCGCGGACGCGATGCGTCCGCGGGCACCGTCATGTCCAGACCCGGCGCCATCGAACGCCCGTGGGTGCTTCAGCGCGGCGCGGGCCGACCGCTCGTACGCCGTGCCGTGACGTAGGCGGGCTCGCGCAGCCGCTCCACCCACGGGTAGTTCTCCAGGCCGGGCGCCGTGTGCAGCAGCGGGTCGAACGTGATCTCGGCGTCCTCCGCGTCCGCGACGTCGCCCAGCGTCAGGTCACCGAACCGTTGCCACCGCCCCGCCGGAGACGCGCACAGCAGCACCAGCCGGGTCGCGGACAGGTGCTTCGCGCCGAGCAGCAGCGGCCCGTGCGGGCTCCGGTAGGGCAGCAGCGTGGTCATCGGCCGGCCGCCGGGAGTGCGGCTGGGCGTGAGCAGGAAGCGGGTCAGGTGCCCGAACCCGGTGCCGGCGAACAGCAGGTCGGCGTGGCCCTCCGGCACGGGGACGCGGACCGCGAGCCCTTGGATGTCCGGCAGGTACGGCGGCAGCCCGAGCGACCTCGACCGGCGCACCAGGACGTCGTCCTCGCCGGCCTCGTCGCACCAGGCCGGCGGCGTGGCCGGCGTACCCGACCTGCGGAGGACGCCACGGACCACGTCGCCCCGGGGGTGCAGGGGCTTGGCGGCCCGGCGCGCCACCGCCACCGCGGCCGTGGCGGCGGCGAGCGCGCGCCCGCCGCCGGCCGCTGCGGTGCTGACGACCTCGCGTGACATCGACATCACCCTCAGCCCTGCGCCGGGAAGGGGGCGCTCTTGAGGATCCGAGCCAGGTGGGCCGCGTTGAGCGCGAGCGCCTTCGTGGTCTTGTCGGTGGCCTCGGGGCGGGGCTCCTTGTCCCTGTAGTCGATGCCCTGCATCGCTTCGCCGACCCAGTAGGTGACGGCGTTCGGCGGGATCGTGAAGCCCACATCGCTCAGCCCCTGGAAGACCTCGGCCGAGACGTGGTGCGCGCCGTCCTCGTTGCCGACCACGGCCACCCCGGCCACCTTGCCGAAGGTGAGCATCCGGCCCTCGTCATCGGTCTCGCCGAGCTCGGCGTCGAGCCGCTCGAGGACCATCTTGCAGACCGAGGACGGCTGCCCCATCCAGATCGGGGTGGCGATGACCAGCAGGTCGGCGGCGAGCATCTTCTCGCGGATCGCCGGCCAGCCGTCGCCGTCGCCCTCGTCGGCGGTGACCCCGAACCGGACGTCGTGGTCGACGACCCGGACCAGGTCGGACTGCACGTCGTGCTCGCGCAGGGCGGCGATGAGCTCGGTGGACAGCAGGTCGGTGCTCGACTCGGAGGGGAGGGCTTGAGGGTGCAGTTCAGGACGAGTGCGGTGAGTTGCTCCATACGGCCACCGTGCCCGCTGCGTGCCGGACCATGCCGCCGTCGTCCCGTCGCCCGGGCGCTCACACGCGTGCAGGGTGCGCGAGTCGTCGCCTGCTGGGGCGTTGATCCGCAAATTTAACCTTCGATTCGTGGGACTACGTCCAGATTGGTCCGGAACGTGACGCCAGGAAACGGACTCGGGGTCTCGGCAACCGCGACCCGGGAGCGGCATCATCCGAGCATGGACCTGCTGCAGTTCCACCGGATGCGAACGGCCATCCAGGGAAGCGCCTCGCCGGGGCGCGATACCGACCTGGAGTCGGTCGAGCAGTCGCTGCGCGACCTGCTGCTGAGGAGCGGTGTCTTCGAGGACGTCGAGGTGGGGCACACCGACGACCCCGACCAGCTCGTGATCGCGCTGTGCACCTTCAACCCGCTCGTGGCCGAGGCGGAGGTCGCCCGGCGGCTCGAGACGATCTGGCGCGACCGGGTCAGCTACCCGTTCTGGGAGGCGCACGCGCTGCACGTGGAGAGCGAGCACGTGGAGTTCCAGGCCGCGAGCCGGTACAGCAGCCGGGGCCACTACGTCACCGTGCACCTCGTCGCGCAGAAGGCGCCGATCCCGGCCCAACGGGTCGCCGTCGACTAGCCAGGCATAGTCCAGGTCGACGCCCGATCGACCGTCGGCAGGTCGGTCGATCGGTGGCAATAGCGACATTGCGCTGCGCGGGCCATCATTTCGGGTAGCGTGAGGCGGGGCTCGGGCCATTCATTCGCTAGCGGCGTTCAGTCGAGTGGCCCGAGCCCTCTTCAGGTTCGGAGCCGACGGCCGCAGCGACTCGTGCATCCCCGGCCCCATCCGCAGCCACCACGCCGCCGCCTGGGCGGCGGGCGAGTCGCCGCCGTCGGCCAGCCGTCGCAGGTGCGGTGAGCCGCACATCCCCAGTGCCCCCACCGCCGCCAGCTGGACCGGCTCCTGCTCGGCGTCCTCGATCAGGTCGAGCATCGTCTGCTGCTCGGCGGGCTGCAGCCCCTGCGGCAGGCGGCCCAGCGCCATCAGCGCGTAGTCCTGGATCTCCTCGCGCGCCGGGTCGCCGGCCCACGACAGCAGCTGGGGTCGCTGCACCTCGGTGGCGAGGTAGCGCAGCACGCCGCAGGCCGGCCGGGCGACCTCCGGGTCGCCGCTCTGCACCTGGGCGGCCAGCCCGGCGGCGACGCCGGCGCGGTAGCGCGATGTGGTCAGCAGCACCGCGGCCTGGTGGCGGCGTTCCTGGTGGCCGTGGAACATGGCCTCGCGGACCAGTCGCTGCAACATGCCGTCCGGCTCGATGTGGTACGGCGGAGGGGTCAGCTTCTGGGCGACGTGCGCCACCTGGACCGCGGCGTCGCGGGCCAGGCCGGAGGCGACGACCTCGCCCTGCCTGACGAGGGTGTCGAACTTCGCAAAGGCGCGAGTCTCCCGGATCGCCGCGGTCACGCGGGCGCGCCTGTCCTCGGGCAGGCGGGCCGCCACGTCGAAGATGTCCACGTCACGATGGGCCCGCGGCATGGCAGCGATCATCAGGACCGCGAACCCTTCGAGCCGGCGTTCGGTCTCGTCGTCGAAGTGACCGCGGGCCAGCTTCGAGGCCGCCACCCAGGCCGCGCCCTCCTGCAGAGCGCCCGAGCTGGTGCTCAGCAGCCGCATCACGAGCTCGGCGGCCCGCGGGTGGGTCACCTCCTGCAGCAGGGTGAGCGGCAGGACGACGCTCTGCGCTTCGGGGTCGGTGACGAAGCGACCGATGGAACGGAGCACGTGCCGCTGCGCGGCGTCGTGCCGGATCAAGGTCCGGAGTGCCTCGTAGCGCCGGGTGAAGGCGCCGCCGGTGGCTCGGGAGAGCTCGGAGACGAGCCGGTCGGACAGGTCGGTCCACGTCTCCGGGCGGAGGTAGACGGTGGGATGGACAGCCAGGTAGTGGGTCAGCGCCAGCCAGTCCGAGCTGTGGCCGCGTCCGAGGGCGTGCTCGAAGAGCTGGTCGAGCTCCTGGTGCAGCAGGTCCGGGTCCGCGGCCGTCGTCTCGGTCCCGGGGGAGAGCGGGTCCAGCGAGCGGCGCAGGCCGTGCACGGTGGCGGCGAGATGGCCGGGAACCAGGCCGAGCACCTGTTCGTAGGCGGTGACGACGCGATCCGGCACCCAGAGGTTGCCGGTCTCCCACCGGCTGACCCGCGCCTGGTCGGCGGGGACGCCGCGTGCGTTGAGCGCCTGGACGAACTTGTCCCGGTGGGACAGCGCGGCGTCCTCGGCGTACACCCGCGAGCTGGCCAGCAGCCAGGCCACGCGGTGGTTGACCCCTCCGTGGACCAGTGTCATCGGGCTCTGGTCCTCGGGCAGACGGTACGGGCGTCCACGGCGTCGAACGATCTTGGCGCTTCCCCCGTCGATCACAGGCCCCCTCGTCTGAGGTCGCGCAGGCCCGATTGCCCGAGCGGTGCGTGACGCAGCGGCCAACCCCTGGACCGCCCCGACAGGCTAGTGCCGCGGCACCGCGTTATGGGCGACTTGACGTTTATTTGCAAGGTCCACCTACTCGGTGCAAATAGGAGATTCGTCCGATTCGCCTGCGTAGCGTCGCCGTTGGTCGGAGATCTGGAAGCTCAGTGACGACCGCCGGGGGCCTCCAGGGTTCCCCACCAGCCATCGCGAGGGTCTTCCTCGCGGGGGGAACATTTTCTGAAAGGGAACAACTTCATGACCAGCAGCGGCATGAAGCGGGGACTGGCGGCAACCGCCGTCTCTGCACTCGCGATGACGGGGCTTCCGTTCATCGCCGGCACGGCCAACGCGACTCCTCTCGAGGACCAGTCGCCCGCCAACACGGTGGCGCTCGTCACCGGTGACGGTGGCTCGGTCTCGATCCGCAACGACGGCGTGAACAACACCGTCCACCTCGTGTCGACGGCCGGCGCCGGCATCGACCAGGTGCGCTACTCCGTCACCCACGGCGACACCACCACGGTGCTCGGCACCGTGAACCGGGTCGACGGCGTGTTCACCCACGAGTGGACCCCCGACGTGTCGCTCCTCGGCACCGACGTCACCATCACCGCCGAGGGCCTGAGCGGCGCCGGCGCCGACGTCGCCTCCGACGCGAACGACGTGACCGTGAGCGCCGACGCCTCCTCGGTCGACATCTCCAACGCGTCCGGCTCCACGGTCCGCGTCTTCAACGCGACCTACACCAACCACTCCGGTCTCTTCGGTGTCATCTCCGGCACCACCTCCGAGCTGACCGAGGACGTCATGCTCGCCGGCGGTGGCGTGGAGCGCGCTGCCGACGTCTACGGCACCCCCGCCGCCGGCATCCGCACCTTCAAGGGCGCCGCCGACTTCGGTGCGTACCCCTTCGACGACGCGACCACCCCGGTGGACCAGGCCCTGGTCCAGGCGATGGTGGACAGCGACGACGCCGAGTCGGTCAAGCTGGTCGAGCAGAGCATCAAGAGCGTGACCGCCGCGGTGGCCAACGCCAACCCGGCGGCCAGCAACCCGAACACCAAGGCCACCGTCACGGTGAAGGACGCCACCGGCGCCCCGATCTACGGTGCCGAGGTCGTCCAGGGCACGGTCATCAAGTACACCGACGTCAACGGCCAGGCCGTCTTCGACGTCATGGGTGACGCCGACGGCAACACCTTCGACTTCGTGGTCAACACCACGGACGAGGACGGCTACCAGGACGCGATCGACTACAAGCGCTCGGTCACCGTCACCACCTACGACGACACCGCCAGCGGGATCACCGCCAACGCCTCCAAGCTCGGCGCGGTGCTGGACTTCGACGAGTACAACGAGGCCCCGGTCTCGATCACCGTCCTGGACCAGAAGAACCAGCCGAAGGCCGGCAAGGTCGTCCGCTACACCTGGACCGTCGACCCGTTCGGCGCCGCCCCCTCCGAGGCGGCCGGCAGCGGCGACGCCCCGGAAACCGGGACGGACGGCAAGGCCGACATCCCGGCACCGAGCGTCCTGAAGCCCGGTGTGTACACCCTCAACGGCTACGTCGAGAGCGACGGCAACCCGGGCCAGTCCGCGGGCGACATGCAGATGGCGCCGATCACGGTCACCATGGGCAACGCCTCCCTGGTCTTCGCCGACGGCTCCAACGCCCAGAAGCTCGCGGGCTCGGCGAACCAGACCTTCGACGCCGTCCTGCAGCTCGAGGACGGGTCCGTGCTCCCGGGTCGCGAGGTCACCCTGAACTACGACGCGACCGGCGCCTACGAGTACTACGACGGTGCGGACGCAGCCGACTCGTTCGTCTCCGCCGTCCAGCCCACCGGCACCACCCGGATCAGCAACACCTCGGCGAAGGACACCACCAACGCCGCAGGTGCCGTGTCGATCAACCTCACCGACCCGTCGGAGACCCCGCAGCCCGCGGAGTACGACGGCCGGCTCTCCGGTATGACCACCGGCGCCAACGAGGCCGGGGCGACCAGCGACACCACGGACGTCGACTGGCTGCGCTCGCTCGCGGCCGACGAGACGTACTTCGACGGCTTCGACCGGCTGATCGACGGCGACGCGACCCCCGGTCGTCCGGCGTCGAACTCCTTCTGGGTGTCGAACGCGGACGGCGACTACCTCAGCGGCCAGACCTTCACGGTCTCCACCGACCACGGTGAGTTCACCCCCTTCGCCGCGTCCGAGGACGAGCTGGTGGCCGACCCGGCCGCCAAGAAGGGCGCGGAGTACGGCGAGTGGAAGATGCTCGGCAAGTCGATCCAGGTCACCACCGACGACGACGGCCGCGGGCAGTTCACCGGTGCCATCGAGAAGGACACCGGCTTCGATGACGACGGCCAGGTCACCTCGACCTACACCGTCCAGGGTGGTGGCGCGGACAACACCGACACGCTGGAGTGGGAGTCCGGCCAGCCGCTGAACCCGGGCTCGGTGACGGTCGCGCTCTCCGACGCGTCGGACCAGACGGTCAGCGTTCTGCCCAAGGCGCCGACCACCGAGGACGTCTTCCTCGACGTGGTGGCCACCGACCAGTTCACGAACCGCGTGAGCCAGTGGGTGCACATCTCCGACGACTCCGCGGTCGCGGACCTCTACGGGCCCACCTCGTGGGACTGCAACCCCAAGCAGTACGGCGAGTCCTGCTACAACTACGGTTGGCTCGACAACGGGGACGAGGTCCTCTCGCAGTTCACTGAGGACGAGCCGGCCCTGCGGGCCTCTTCGGACGACGCCACGAGCCAGACGGTCTCGGCCACCTGGAACGCGACGACGGCGACGTGGGACGGGGTTGCCGGCCAGCCGCTGGCTCCGGTCGGCGGCGACAAGACGCTGAAGGACAGCTCCGAGACGATCAGCTGGTACAACGTCGACTTCGGCGCTTCCACCTACACCGTGGACGCGACGGACGGCGTGGACCGCAAGGTCGGCGACACCTCGCACATCCGCTACCACGCGGAGGACCAGAACGGTGAGCCGATCCAGGGCCTCAACGTCCAGTTCTTCCGCTCGGGTCCCGACGACCTGCAGGACGGCGAGGGCAACAGCCGTGACATGACCGGCGGCAACGGCGACGCCACCTACGTCTTCCAGGGCGCCAAGGCGGGCAAGGCGGTCATCGACACGGTGGTCCGCCTCGACGCGGACGGCGAGGACTACAGCCTGGACGGCAGGGAGCTCACCGGCGCCAGCCGGCGGGTCACGGTGAACTTCAACCTGTCGGACCCGCGTCAGGCCATCGTCGCCGGGCTCAAGCTGGGCAACAACCGCCACGGTGACGACAAGGTCAAGGTCGACGCTCCGTCGATCGCCGAGGGCGCGACCGTGTCGCTGTACAAGATCCGCAAGGACGGCAGCAAGGTCCTGGTGGCCCGCAAGTCGGCCAACCGTTACGGCAACGCGAAGTTCGTGGTCGCCGACGCCAACGGCAGCAAGGTCACGAAGTACAAGGCCAAGGTCGGTGCGACCAGCCTGAGCTTCTCCGACTGGACCCCCAAGGGCTCGATCAGCTGATCGCGCTCGCCTCGATCCTCGGCCGGGGCGGAGTCAACACTCCGTCCCGGCCGAGTGACCAGGGCCCGGTGGCTCTGAACCACGTGCACCACCCCTAGATCGCCCCGGCGCCCACAGTCGCGATCCGGGCCATCCTCTGAACGCCGCTGCGAGAGGATGGCCCGGATCGCCTGTGTCCGGGGCTTCCTGCGTTCCCGGTGACTCGTCGGTCGGTGTCTGTAGCATCACCGGGTGGATTCCAACGCTGTTCCCTCCCTGACTTTCCAGCCCCTGCCCGCCGACGAGGCCGGCGCCTGGCTCGACCGCGAACGCGATCGCCGGGCCCAGCGCCACATCGCCGGCGGAGCCCCTCGCGAGGCCGCCGACCACCGCGCCACCACCGAGGTCGAGACCCTCCGCCAGCGGCTGCACGAGGGCGCTCTGCACCTCTGGTCGACCGACGCTGGTGAGCGCAGCGGCGGGACGGTGGCCGTCGACGTCCACGAGACGTCGCAGGGCCGGGAGGCCTTCGTCCTGTCCCTCGACCCGGAGGTGATGGCCGGCCCCGAGGCACCGCTGCTGGTGGACGGGCTCGAGGCGGCCCTCGCCGAACAGCAGGCGGCGTGGCTGCGGCTGGAGGTGCCGCCGCAGGCCTCCGCGCTGTTCGAGGGACGCGGCTACCAGCGCCTGGTCACCGAGACGGTGCGGACTCTGCGTGGCGGTCCGCCGCACCCGCCGCCGGAGGGCCTTCCGCGGCTCAACCTGCGGGACATGGACCCGACCCAGTTCGAGGAGTACATCGCCCACTCCAAGCAGCAGCGGGCGAGGGAGATGGCCAAGGCCGGAGCGCTGCCCGCCGCGGAGGCGGAGAGCGCCGCCAGCCGCGACGTCGACGCCCTGCTCCCGCGGGGGATCGACACGCCCGGCAACGTGTTCCTGGTCGGCTACGACGGCAACACCGCCGTCGGCACCCTGTGGCTCACTCTGCGCAAGGATGCCGACGGCCTTCATGCCTTCGGGCAGGAGCTCCGGATCCACGACGACGTTCAGCGTCAGGGCTACGCCTGGGCGTTCCTGTTCGCCGTCAACGAGCTTCTCCAGTCCCGCAACGTGACGACCGTGGCAGCCCGGGTCTACGGCTACAACGCCCACCTCAGCAGGATGCTCGCCTCCTTCGGCCACCGGGAGCGCAGCGTGCAGTACAAGAAGGCACTCTCGGCATGAGCGAGCCGGGCGGCGCCTGCGTCGCGACGTCCGAGCTCGACGCAGGCATCAGGGTCGAGCGGTCCGCCGAGGACCCAACGGCCTTCGCCGCCGAGCTGGGGGAGGGCTGGCAGATCGGCGCCGGCGTCAACGGCGGGATGCTGCTCGCCGTGGTCGGCAACGCGCTGCGTCACGCCTGCGCGGCCGACGGCCACCCCGACCCGCTGGCGATCAGCGCCTACTACCTCTCGGCGTCCCGGCCGGGTCCGGCGCGCGTCCGCACCGAGGTGCTGCGCGCCGGACGCACGATGTCGACCGCCCAGGCCTCCCTGGTCCAGGAGGACCCGGACGGTCGGCCGGTGGAGCGGCTCCGCGTGCTGGCGACGTACGGCGACCTCGACGCGCTGCCCGACGACGTACGCACCAGCGCCATGCCCCCGCAGATGCCGCCGCCGGAGCAGTGCCTCGGCACCGACCTGGCGCCGCCGGACTTCCTGGAGCGGGCCAGCCTGCTGGAGCGGCTGGACCTGCGGCTGGACCCGTCCTGCGTCGGCTGGGCGGTCGGCCAGCCGTCGGGGCGCGGGCTGCTGCAGGGCTGGCTCCGGATGGCCGACGGCCGCGAGCCCGACCCGCTGATGCTGCTGCTCGCGGTCGACGCGCTCCCTCCGGTCACCTTCGACCTCGGCATGCTGGGCTGGACGCCGACCCTGGAGCTCAGCGTGCACCTGCGGGCCCGTCCGGCGCCCGGCTGGCTCGCGGTCACGCACCGGACCCGCAACTTCGCCGGCGGCCTGCTCGAGGAGGACGCCGAGGTGTGGGACTCGGCCGGCCGGCTGGTCGCGCAGAGCCGCCAGCTGGCGCGCGCTCCGCGACCTACCTGAAGGTCAGCCGCCGGCACCCCGCCTGGCTCTGCCTGACGGTAACCCGCATGCGGGCCCGGACGTGAAACCATGCGGGGATGACTTCGCCGTCGAAGTCCGCGCCCGCGGGCACCCGAGCTCCCAGAAGCCCCCTCGCCTCCTGGGTGTGGCCTCCGCTGCTCGCGGTCGCACTGCTGATCGGCTATCGAGCAGTCAGGGAGGGCGGCTTCTCCCTCGACCCGGAGCTCATCGTGTCGATCGTCGTGTTCCTGGTCGTGGCCGTCGCGGTCGGTGTCTTCGGTCGCCGTTACGAGGCTGGCCGGACGGGTGGCGGTTCACGGACCCGCAATGGAGGGAGCAACTCATGAGCCGTCAGATCCAGATCACCTTCGACGCGCACGACCCGCGGTCCCTGTCGACCTTCTGGCGTGACGTGCTCGGCTACGTCCACCCCGGTCCACCCGGGGTGGACGTAGCCGAGGACGGTGACCCGCTCGCCGCGTGGGACGACTTCCTCGAGGCGGCCGGCGTGCCGGAGGAGCAGCGCAACAGCGCCTCCGCCCTGGAGGACCCGGAGGGACGTGGACCCCGGCTGTTCTTCCAGCAGGTGCCCGAGGACAAGGTCGTGAAGAACCGCGTCCACCTCGACGTGCGGGCGGCCCCCGGGCTGCAGGGTGAGGAGCGGATGGCGGCCCTGGAGGCCGAGTGCGGGCGGCTGGTGGCCCTGGGGGCGACGCGGCTGCGGCGCGACGAGCCGGCTCCGCCGATGAGCGCGGGGTTCATCGTGATGGCCGACCCGGAGGGCAACGAGTTCTGCCTGGACTGACGAGGTCGTGCTCGTCGCGGACCGGTCAGTCGAGCCGGGACCGGTCCATCGCGAAGACGTAGCGGTGTCGCGGATACTCCGAGACGCACCAGATCCGGTCGGTGGCGGCGGCGTAGGAGAGGTCCTCCGGACCCACCGGCAGCACTCCCGGCCGCCGCTCCAGCGCGTCCGGCGTGCCGACCCAGATACTGCCGTGCCGGCTCGGGCCGGCGCTCGTGGACAGGTAGTGGCGGCCGCCCACGACGACCGCCCCCTGCATGCCGTCGACACCGACCTCCACCTCCAACGGGCGGCTGCGGCCCAGCCAGTCCTCGGCCGGCAGCCTGCTTGCCGGGTCGATCGCATAGCGCAGCAGCCGGGTGGTCGCGCCGTCGCGGCCGTACTCACCGGCGACGAGCCGGACGGCCCCGTCGTCGCGCTCCAGAGAGAGGAACGAGTAGCGCATCGGCGCCACCGCGGCGGCGTGCTCGGCGACGTAGCGGAACCGCAGCGGCAGCACGTAGCGGTGCCCGAAGGCGTCCAGCGCACCGTCGGCGCCGAGCCCGAACCGGGCGGCGGCGCCACTGCGCGGCACCTCGAGGATGTCGTCGAGCCGGAAGGTCGCCAGCCCCCGGGCGGTGGCCGCCACGTGCAGGTGCCGTCCGTGCCACACCAGCCCGCCGGCGTGCACCTTGACCGGCCGGAGCTCCAGCTGGCCGTCGACCTCGAGCGCCTCGACGAGCAGGACGTGCCGGTAGCGGACGCGGTTGGGCTCGGTGACGTCGGTGACGGTGATCCGCGACCCCATGTGCAGCCCGTTGACCTCCTTGGAGTAGGCGCTGGTGAGGACGACCGACCGGCCGCCCACCTGACCGTCGGCGTTGGCGTCGCCGGAGGTCGTGATGCCCTGCGGCCACCAGCGCGGGCTGTGGTCGTCCTCTGCCTGCAGCCGGAAGCCCCAGACGGCGGCGGACGCGGGCACCGGACCGACCCGCCCGGTGCGGTTCAGGTCGGCGAGCACCCCCTGGAGCCCGACCCGCCGGCCGACGTGCTGGACCAGGGCAGCGACCGCCTCCGACCGGTCGTCGGCGCGGACGAGGCCCAGTCCTGTCGCCGCGGCCTGGTCGTTCACCGCCACAGTCTCCCCGATCGCGTCGGCCGCGACCGTGCGATCATGACGAGCGTGTCCGCGGACGAGGTGCTGGTGATGGGGGCCGCGATCGTGCACCGCGGCCGGTTGCTCGCTGCCCGTCGCACGGCGCCGCCCGACTCCGCGGGGCGCTGGGAGCTGCCGGGCGGCAAGGTGGAGCCGGGGGAGGAGCCCTCCGCCGCGGTGGTCCGCGAGATCCGCGAGGAGCTCTCCTGCGAGGTGCGGGTGACCGCGCTGCTGCCGCACCGGGAGCCGATCCGCCCCGGGCTGGTGCTGCGGGTGGCGCTGGCCGAGCTGGTCACGGGGGAGCCGGTGCCGCACGAGCACGACGCGATCTGGTGGCTGGGCCCCGACGAGCTGGACCGGGTGCGCTGGCTCCGGCCGGACCGGCCGTTCCTCCCCGGGCTGCGCGAGCACCTGCGCACCGCCGCGCGGGCCCGACCCGCCTCCGCGGCCCCCGCGGTGCCGGGGGTGCCGGCGTGAGGGGGATCTTCCACGACGAGGACGACGCCCGGGCGGTGGCCGCCCGGCTGCACCGTGACGGTTTCGAGGCGGAGGTCGCCCGGGAGCGGCTCGCCGGCGAGGACGACGACGAGGGGCACCCCTGGGCGGTGCTGACCGACGCCCCGGAGTTCGTGCTGGAGATCCTCGCCGAGGAGCGCGACGGCTGGGTCGACCACGACGACGTACGGCCGCGGCCCGCGACGATGCTCCCGCCGCTCGACCTGCCCACTGCGCCGCGCCGGATCAAGGGCCATCGCACCGACTGAACGGCACGAGTCGCGGGGCGGCGCACGTGCGGATCCGTGGGCGGCGGGGACTAGGCTCGCCGCTATGGATCAGAGCCTGCTGCTCGTGCACGCGCACCCCGATGACGAGTCGATCAACAACGGCGCCACGATGGCGAAGTACGTCGCCCGCGGGACCCGGGTCACGCTCGTGACCTGCACCCTCGGCGAGGAGGGCGAGGTGCTGGTGCCCGAGCTGGCGCACCTCGCCGCCGACCGCGAGGACGCCCTCGGTCCGCACCGCAAGACCGAGCTGGACGCCGCCATGAAGGAGCTCGGCGTCACCGACTACCGGCTGCTCGGCGGCGAGGGCCACTTCCGCGACACCGGGATGGCCTGGCACGAGGAGGGGCACGCGGTCGCCGGCGAGGTGGTCCGCGACGACACCTTCTGGCGGGCAGACCTGACCGAGGCCGCCAACCTCCTGGTGGAGATCATCCGCGAGGTCCGCCCGCAGGTGCTGGTGACCTACGACCAGTTCGGTGGCTACGGGCACCCCGACCACATCCAGGCCCACCGGGTCGCGATGTACGCCGCCGCGCTCGCCGCGGTCCCCTCCTACCGGCTCGACCTCGGGGACGCCTGGGACGTCGCCAAGATCTACTGGGTCGGCATGTCCGAGGGCCGGATGCGCGCCAGCCTGCGCCGGCTGCGCGAGGCCGGCGACACCACCTCCTTCGAGGGGATGGACCCTGACGGCCCGCTGCCGCCGTTCGTCACTCCCGACCACCTGCTCTCCGCGGTGGTCGAGGGCGAGGAGTTCGCGGACGCCAAGCTCCGGGCGATGCGGTCCTACCCCACCCAGATCGAGGTCGACGGCCCCTTCTTCGCGCTCTCCAACAACCTCGGCAACGAGATCTGGGGCAGCGAGTTCTACCGGCTCGCCAAGGGCAAGCCCGGCCCGACCAACGACGCGGGGCTCGAGACGGACCTGTTCGCCGGGCTGTGAGGCTGCTCGGGGCGCTCGTGCTCGGGGCGGTCGTCTCGGTCGCCGCCCTGCTCGTGCACCGCGAGGGCGGCCTGGTGCTGCTGCTCGCGGTGGCGGCCTCGCTGGCGACCGGGCTGCGGCTGCGGCTGGCCGACCACCCGGCGCCGGCGGCGGCGTACTCCCTGGGCTGGCTGGTGGTGCTCGGCATCGCACTGGCCGGCCGGCCCGAAGGGGACTGGGCGGTGGGCAGCGACCTGGCCGGCTACGCGCTGATGGGCACCGGGCTGGTCCTCGTGGTCGTCGGCATCAGCGCGCTCCCCGGCCGGCGGCCGGCGCACACCTAGACTCGGCCGGGTGAGCGACGAGCCGTACCCCTACCGCACCAGTGACCGCCGGGTGATCCCCTGGCTGCTGTTCGGACTGCTGGTGCTGTTCGGAGGGCTCTACGTCGCCGGCTACCTGCTCACCAGCGACCGGGTGCCGCGCGGCACCACCGTCGCCGGCGTGCAGATCGGTGGCCTGCACCCGGCCGCCGCGCGGACGGCGCTCGGCGACGCGCTGGCCGACGAGCGGGTCGCGCCGATCGAGGTCACCGCCTTCGGCACCAGCCGGCGGGTCGACCCCGGCGCGGCAGGGCTCGACGTCGACCTCGCCGCCTCGGTCGAGCAGGCCGGCGGAGGCCGGTCCTGGGACCCGGGCCGGATGTGGGCCTCGCTGACCAGCGGCGACAGCTTCGACCCCGTGGTCAGCGTCGACACCCGGGCGCTGGACGCGGCGGTCGACGACCTGGCCCGGGAACTCGGTCGCCCGGCGAAGGACGGCGCCGTGGTGTTCCGGGGCGACGAGGCGGTCGCGAAGCCGCCGCGGGTCGGCGAGCGCATCCAACGCGCCGCCGCCGCCGCGCAGATCCGCGACGCCTACCTCCACCCCGGCCCCGCGGTCGAGCTGCCGACCGAGGAGGTGCAGCCGGAGATCGACCGGGGGGACGTGAGCGCCGCGATGAACGACTTCGCCAACCCCGCCGTCGCCGCCGCGGTCGTGATCGAGGCCGCCGACGAGCGGGTCGTGCTGCAGCCGGAGGACTTCGCGCCGACCCTGTCGATGCTCGCCCAGGACGGCGTACTCGTGCCGGAGCTGGACGAGGCGCTGCTGCTGCGGCGGGTCGAGACGCGGCTGAAGACCTCCGCGCTGGCCCCCCGGGACGCCACCGTGGCCCTGGTCCGGGGCCGGCCGCAGGTGATCCCGGCCAGGAAGGGCCTCTCCTTCGACGAGGACGAGCTGGTCGCCGGCTTCCTCACCGTGGTCGCAGCGCAGGGCGACGCCCGCACGATCCGGGTCGGCACCGTCGTGGAGAAGCCCGCGGTCAGCACCGCCGAGGTCCGCAAGCTCGGCATCGAGGAGAAGGTCTCCGAGTTCACGACGTACTTCCCGCACGCCGACTACCGCAACACCAACCTCGGCCGGGCCGCCGAGCTGGTCGACGGCACCGTGCTCGAGCCCGGCGAGGAGTTCTCCCTCAACGACGTGGTGGGGGAGCGCACCGCCTCGAACGGCTTCACCAAGGGCTTCATCATCAGCGACGGCGTGTTCAAGGAGGACTTCGGCGGAGGTGTCAGCCAGGTCGCGACCACCACCTTCAACGCGATGTTCTTCGCCGGCCTCGAGGACGTCGAGCACAAGCCGCACTCCTTCTACATCGACCGCTACCCGGTCGGCCGGGAGGCCACCGTGGCGTGGCCGTCGGTGGACCTGCGGTTCCGCAACGACACCCCGTACGGCGTGCTGGTGCAGGCGTTCGTCGACCCGAGCACCCCGTCGAGCCCCGGCGCGATGACGGTGCGGATGTGGTCGACGAAGGTCTGGGACATCCGCGCCGGCCAGTCCGAGCGCTACGACTTCACCGCGCCGGCCACCCGTCGTCTCTCCGGCGAGGGCTGCGTGCCCAACACGGGGTACGGCGGCTTCGACATCGACGTCTACCGCGACTTCTACAGGCCCGGCAGTGACGAGCGGGTTCGCCGGGAGACCTTCCACACCACCTACACCCCGTCGGACTCGGTGATCTGCTCCTGAGGGGGCGTGAGCGGTCAGCCCCGGACCCGCACCTGCACGCGGTCGTCGTAGCCGAGGTCGAAGTGCGCGCGCCAGGCGTCGAACAGCTCGTGCATCGCGCGCGGTGAGACCTTCACGCAGCCGTAGGAGCGGTAGTCGTTGATCTTCGGGTATTCCCACCGGCAGACCTGGTCACCGGGGCGGTCCGCGCACTGCCGGCTGCGATCACCCTGCTCGGTGTGGATGAACAGGTCGGTGCGCAGCGTCCCGTCGGCGCACGCCTTGTTGCCCAGGTAGATCGCCCGGCCCTTGATCAGGCTGCCCCAGTAGTTGGCGTGCAGGCGTGGCCGGTACCGGCCGTCCGGCAGCCACCCGTCGTTGCGCCGGCACGGGTCCGTGGAGTCACGGGTGAAGCCGGAGCCGGCCCGCCAGGACCGCTGCTCGACCAGGCTGCGGGTGCCGTCGTGGGTGCGCCACAGCCGCCAGACCAGCCGGGACCGGAACACGTGGGCCGGGTTCTTCTCGAAGGCGATGACGGCGCTGAGCCGCCCGGGCGCCGCGGAGGAGGTCCGCGCGGCCGCTGTCGGCGGGGCGGTCACGGCGCCGGCCGCCGGCACGCCGGCCAGCGCCGTGAGCAGGATCGCGGCGACGACGTACGACGGAAAGCGCATCCCCCGACGCTAGCCGCCCGGCGCCGGCCGGGGGCCGGAATCGGACATTGCCGACATCAGCGGCGGCATGGTCAGGGCGCGGCGAGGTAGCGGTACTCGTGGTGGGTGACGAAGCCGAGCCGGTCGTAGAGCGCGAGCGCGGCCGGGTTGTCCCCCCGGGTCTGGAGGTACGTCGTCGTGGCGCCGCGCTCCGCGGCCCAGCCGAGGAGCCTCGCCATCACCAGCAGCGAGAGCCCCTGCCGACGCCGACCGGGGTCGACCCACACGTCGGTGACGCCCGCCCAGTCCTCCGTCTGCGAGACCCGTCCCTTGGCCACCACCGTGTCCGGCGCGTCGGCTGCGGCCACCGAGACGAAGGCCACCTCGTCCGGCCCCTCCAGCACCGCGCGCGCCGCCTCCGGGGTGGCCCGGGCGCGGGCGTCGCCGGCCAGCCAGCCGGGCGAGGCGACGGGAGCGGTGTCGACCAACCAGCCGGGCGAGGACGGGCCGCCGGCCCCGGGGACCGGCAGCGCCCGCAGCGCACGGGAGGCCAGGGCGACCGAGGCGACCTGGAAGCAGGTGTCCGCCTCCCCGGGGCGGGCGCGCACCCAGCCGGCGGCCTCGACCGCGGCGGCCTCCGCGGAGCCGACCACCACCTGGGCCCAGGCGGAGATCCGGTGCGCCGCGGCGAAGTCGACGACCCGCTCCAGCGCCGCCGGCACCGGCAGCCCCGGCGGGCCGACCGCCAGCACCGAGTTCGCCCGGGCGCTGAAGCCGTCGGCGGCGCGCAGCACCCACGAGCCGAGCGGCTCCGCGACCACCGGCGGCCAGCCCGCCAGCGCCCGGCGCTCGGCCTGCTCCGCGGTGACCCGCAGCCGGACCGAGGGCCGCGGCGGGACCGGCTTGCCGGACACGATGTCGGCCAGGGCGATCACCACCGGTTCCCCGCCGGCCGGCAGCACCGTGGTGGTCGGAGGCGTCCAGTCGGTCATGGTGCCGAGGACGTCGGTCATCGCCGGCCCGCCGGTCGGTCCGCTCCGGCCGGGCAGGACCCGGCGTACGACCACCCGCTGACCGACGCAGTGCGGCCCCAGACCCGGCGGTCGTGCACCCGGGGCTGGAGACGCGTGGGGATCGGTCACGGCACAGGCTTCCGTTGGGCGGACCGGGGTTCGGTCCGGTGGTCGACGACGGTGATACTAGGCTGTACACCGACGCTGCAGGGGGCCCGAGACCGAGCCGAACGCGGCGGTTCGGACCGTGTCGGAGCTTCGAGGAGGAACAAGGTGACCTACGTCATCGCGCAGCCGTGTGTGGACATCAAGGACCGCGCCTGCGTGGACGAGTGCCCCGTCGACTGCATCTACGAGGGCTCGCGGATGCTCTACATCCACCCCGACGAGTGCGTGGACTGCGGCGCCTGCGAACCGGTGTGCCCCGTGGAGGCGATCTTCTACGAGGACGACACCCCGGAGCAGTGGAAGGACTACTACACCGCGAACGTCGACTTCTTCAACGACCTGGGCTCGCCCGGCGGCGCCGCGAAGATGGGCGTCATCGAGAAGGACCACCCGATGATCGCCGCGCTCCCGCCGCAGAACCAGGAGTGACCGACCCGGTCATGCCCGATCACCACGATCACGCCGATCAGGTGGCGACCGCGCCGCCCGTCCCCGCTCCGTGGGGCGGGCGGCGTGGTGCTTCGCCGACCATCGGCACCGTCTCCGCGCGGCTCCCGGACTTCCCGTGGGACCACCTCACGGCGTACGCCGCGACCGCCCGCGCGCACCCGGACGGCATCGTCGACCTCTCGGTCGGCACCCCCGTCGACCCCACCCCCGAGCTGGTGCAGCAGGCGCTGCGCGAGGCCGCGGACTCACCCGGCTACCCGGTCACGGTCGGTCGCGTCGAGACCCGGCAGGCGTGCCTGGACTGGCTGCGCCGGCGCTGCGGGGTCACCGACGTGGGACTCGACGGCGTGCTCCCGGTGATCGGCTCCAAGGAGCTGATCGGGTCGCTGCCGGTGCACCTGGG